>JAFMRC010000001.1:27389-63153 GCA_017354375.1 Nocardiopsaceae bacterium
GTCGAGGACGACGGCCGGGATCCCGGTACCGGAGTCGGCGTCGCCGGCGCTGCCGTCCCTGTTCAGGGTGCCGGAGCCGATCCGCACCCGCACCGGAGTCCCGGACGGCGTGTGGGTGAGCGCATTGCCGATCAGGTTGCCGATGACCTGCCGCAGCCGCTGCTCGTCCCCGTCCACGATGAACGCGGTGCCCCGGCCGACGATGAGGTCGACGCTCCGGTCCGGCGCCACCATGCGGGCGTCCTGCACCGCGTCCGCGGCCAGGGTGAGCAGGTCGACGGGCACGAGGTTCAGGGGGCGCTGCTGGTCCAGGCGGGCGAGCTGCAGCAGGTCCTCCACCAGCAGGCCCATCCTGGCCCCCTCCGATTCCAGGCGCTGCATGATCCGGTCGATGTCCGCGCGGTCCAGGCCGCCGGTTCCCGTGGTGGCCCCCTCGGGCTCTCCCGGAGCGGGGGAGCCGGCGGGGGCGGGGGAGTCGCCGTTATCCGTTCGGGATGACGGTGTTGTGGTTGTCAGGCCGCCCCGCTGCCGGTAGTACTCGGCGAACCCGCGGATGGTGGTGAGCGGGGTGCGCAGCTCGTGGCTGGCGTCGGCGATGAACTGGCGCATCCGCTCCTCGGACTCGTGGGCGGCCCGCTCGGAGTTCTCCTGGGCGCGGAAGGCGGCCTCGATCTGGGCCAGCATCGCGTTCAGCGAGCGGCCGAGGCTGCCGATCTCGGTACGGGGATCCCGTTCAGGGATGCGGTGGTTCAGGTGGCCCTTGGCGATCTGCCCGGCGGTCATCTCGATGTCGTTCAGCGGCCGCAGGTTGGCCTGCACGACCCCGACGCCGGCCGCGGCCAGGACGATGACGATCGCGGCGCCCACGATCAGCACGACGGTGACGAGCTGCCTGATCTCCGCGTTGACGTTGCCCAGGTTGAAGGCCACGACCAGCGTCGCGCTCTGGCCGTCGTAGTTGTACGGCTCAGTCATCACGCGCCACAGGTCCGGGCCGGACTGGGAGCCGAGCGTGAGCAGGTCTCCGTTGTTGGCGGAGGCCCAGGACCGGCTGGTTGGCACGCTGGGCAGCGGCGTGGCCTGCTGGAAGATGCGGTTGCCGATACCGGAACGGGAGAGAGATCTGAGCGGGTTCCCGGTCAGCTGGATGCCCGCGATGCCGTTCGCGTACGGCAGCTGGTACGCGTAGCCGGGAGAACGCCCAAAGAACGCCGCCTGAGGGTCGGCCGAAGCGGTAGCGAAGACCTGCTTAAGCGTGTCGTCGTACTGCTTGGTCAGGGAGGAGCGCAGCACGGCGACGGTGGTGACGCTGATCGCCGCGAGGGCCAGGATCACCAGCGCCAGGACCGCCGCGATCAGCTTGGTGCGCAGCGGCGTGCGGTCCGCGAGCGCTCGCAGGCTCTTCATGGCGCCCCCCTCCCCGGCCCCCGCTATGAGGACGGAAGCCGCAACACGTACCCGACGCCGCGCAGCGTGTGGATCAGCCGCTGATCGGTCGTGTCGACCTTGCGGCGGAGCACGGACACGTAGGACTCCACGATGCCGGTGTCACCGCGGAAGTCGTAGTCCCACACGTGGTCCAGGATCTGCATCTTCGACAGCACGCGGTTGGCGTTGCTCATGAAGTACCGCAGCAGCTTGAACTCCGTCGGGGACAGCTGCACCTGCTTGCCCGCCCGCCAGACCTCGTGGCTCTCCTCGTCCAGCTCCAGGTCCGCGAACTTCAGCCGCGGGGTGGGCTCGCTGCCGTCGCCCCTGGTGCGGCGGAGCACGGCCCGGATCCGGGCGATGACCTCCTCCAGGGAGAATGGCTTGGTGACGTAGTCGTCGCCGCCGAGGGTAAGGCCCCGGATCTTGTCGTCGGTCGAGTCGCGGGCGGTGAGGAACACGACCGGGATGCGGGCACCGCCGCCCCGCAGGCGGCGGATGACGTCGAACCCGTCCATGTCGGGCAGCATGACGTCCAGCACGATCAGGTCCGGCCGGTGCCGTTGGGCGGCTTGCACCGCCGCGGTGCCGCCCGCGGCGGTGACCACCTCGAAGCCGGCGTACCGGAGGCTTGCCGAGAGGAGCTCGAGGATGTTCGGCTCATCCTCGACCACGAGCAAGCGCGCGTCGGGCTGCTGCGAGGTCTCGGCGGGTGGCATGTTCATGATGTGTAATGTTCGCGCATTTGGCTAAGAGAAACCTGAAGGTACGCTGGGTAGCGTCTGTGTCGCAGCGTACCCTTCCCTTGCCGCCCTGTGACCGCGCCCGCCCCGCTCCCCGCGCCCGCCCCCTCTCAACGTGCCAAGTGCGCACTCGGGCTCGCTCTATCGAGACCAGGTGCGCACTCGGCACGCTCGAAATCAGCTGTGGGAGGGGGCGCGGATCGACCGCCAGTGCGCGATCGCGGCGCGGCGGGAGTCCACGCCCAGCTTGGAGTAGATGCTGCGGACGTGGTTCTTGACCGTCTTCTCCGCCAGGAACAGGTGCGCGGCGATCTCCCCGTTGGTGTGCCCGCCGGCGATCAGCGACATGACCTCGCGCTCGCGTGCCGACAGCCCGCCGTCGGAGAACTCGCGTACCGGCAGCGCGCCATCGGGAAACGCCCCGTCGGTGAACCGGTCGCCTGCCCTCGCTTCAGGCAGGCGGTGATCGCTACTGAATCCGGCCGCTCGGCCGTTGAATCCAGCTGCCTCGCTGCTGATGCCGGGAACTTCTCCGCGGCTCATGAGACCTCCGGTTCACCCGTACCCCGGGATGCACACCATAGCCATCGAATGGCCCGTTTCAGTACATCTACACCAAATCGCGCCCGCTCAAACCGCCTGGCTGGATGAGCGCCTCATTGGCCCGGGCATGAAAGTGCCGTTGCTACGGTCCTGGCCGTAGCAACGGCACTTCGATACGCCTCGCGCGGGCCGCCGGGATCGCTACCCGACCTTGGTGCCCTGGAGCAGGCCAGACGGGACCGGCTTGTCGTCCTTCAGCGCGTGGAACAGTTGCAGCGCCTGCGACCGGTTCCACTCCACGGCATCGCCGACGGACGTGACGTAATCCGGGTTCGCGATCGGCACGGTGCCGGTCTGCGGGCTCCCCATCGCCATCGCCACCATGATCAGGTCGTAGAGGTTCGTCCCCTTGTCCACCGAGATCGACGATGCCGCCGAGGAACCGAACGGGAACGCGGTGAACGGGTTGAGGATCACCCCCGGGCTCATCGCCTTGTCCAGCAGGGCCTTCAGGATGGCGCGCTGGTCCTGGATGCGCTGCAGGTCACCAGTGGCGAATGAGTGCCTGTCCCGGGCGACCTCCAGCGTCTGCGCCCCGTTCAGGTTGTGGCACCCGGCCGGCAGGTTGACCCCGGAGTCGGTGTCGTGCATCGCCGTGGGCAGGCACAGGTGGATGCCGCCGATGGCGTTCACCACGTTGACCAGCCCGCCGAACCCGATGCCCATGTAGTGGTTGATGTTCAGGCCGGTGGTGCTCTCGACGGTCTTGATCAGCAGCGTCGGCCCGCCCAGGGCAAGAGCGGCGTTTATCTTGTCCATGCCGTGGCCGGGGATGTCCACGTAGGAGTCCCGCGGGATGCTGATCAGCACCGGCTTGCCGCCGCCCGTGTGCAGCAGCATGATCGAGTCGGAGTTCAGGGTTCCCATGTCGGAGCCGACGTGCAGGGCGTCCCGCTCGGTCCGGGACAGGCCGGCGCGCGAGTCCGCCCCGGTGATCAGCCAGTTCGTGCCGGCCGAGTTGTAGGTGGACGCCGGCAGCGTGACCGTGTGCTTCAGCTTGCCGTTCAGCCAGAAGTACGACCCGACGACCACCAGCACCACGACCACGACAAGGGTGACGAAGTACGTGAGGATCCGGCGTCCGTGTCGTCCCGGCTGGCCCCAGAACCGCCAGCGGCGCCCGGCGCCCCCGACGCCCTGGTACGACGGCCTGCCGCCGCCGGGCGGGGGCTGATCGGGCCAGCCGCCGCCGGACGGGCGCGGTCCCGGTCCCTGGGGTGATTGTCCCGGATACCCGGGCCCTCGGGGAGCCTGCCCTGGGTATCCGGGCCGGGGGTACCCGGACCGTCCGCCCTGCGGCGGCGCGCCGGCGCCCTCGCCCCGGTACCAGCCTTGCGGCCAGTCGTTGCTCATCGCGGGTATCCCTCCACCGAGTCCTTGTCGCCTGATCGTGTCGCGTGGTCGTTGTCGCTTGAAGAACGATCCTGCCTTCCATGACGTTTCTTCAGTGGAAGACGGACGGAACTGGGCGCGCGGTCCTGATAACACTTTGGACACGAACCGTGTTGTGGCCGCGCTGGGGAGCGCGGCGGGCGACATGGATCCGGGAAGTGAGTTATCCCGCTGATAGCGGGCGAGTTGGCGGATCCCCATGCGCTACGTCCTCCCCGAGTCTACCGGCATCGCCAAATGTCCGGATATCAGGATCAGCGTGATCATGGGAAATCGCGTTACACCTAAAATCGGGGTGAGTGACGGGGTTCGAACCCGCGACCCCCAGGACCACAACCTGGTGCTCTGCCAGCTGAGCTACACCCACCGCGCGCCACCAGGCTGACGCCGGTGACATCGGAACGCGCGGCAGCCCGGAAAGGCTTCGCGCGGCCCTCAGAAGTATAGCCGACCTAGCGCGTGGCCGGTGGGTTCCCGTGCCGGGCGGCGATCTGCCGCGCCGTCGGCGTGTCGGGTCCCGGCATCGGGACGAACACGGCTTCCCGGTAGTAGCGCAGCTCGTTCACGCTCTCGGTGATGTCCGCGAGCGCCCGGTGCCCGCCGTGCTTGACCGGGGAGTTGAAGTACACCCGCGGGTACCAGCGCCGGGACAGTTCCTTGACCGACGACACGTCGATCATCCGGTAGTGCAGGTAGCCGTCGAGTTCCGGCATGTCGCGGGCGATGAACCAGCGATCGGTCGCGATCGAGTTGCCGCACAGCGGCACCTTCCTCGGTTCCGGCACGTGCTTCTTGATGTAAGAGAGCACCGCGTTGGTCGCCTCGGCCAGCGTCACGCCGCCCTCCAGGTCGGCGAGCAGCCCAGAGGTCGTGTGCATCTCCCGCACCACGTCCTCCATCTGCTCCACCGCCTTGGCGGGCGGCTTGATGATCAGGTCAATCCCGCCGTCGAGCAGGTTGAGCTCCGCGTCGGTGACGACGCACGCGATCTCGATCAGCGCATCGCGCTCGAGGTCGAGCCCGGTCATCTCGCAGTCGATCCATACCAGCCGGTCATTCATTCCCGCTAGATTACGTTACGATTTTTCCGAACGGATAGTCGCGCCTGTCCAGCCCCCGCTGACTCGCTCGCGGATATGACGGGGAATCGGGATTCCCTCACCGTCCGGTTCCGGTTCGCCGAACGTCACCGCCATCGGCAGCACTCCCGCCCACACGTCGAGCCCCAGGTCCTCCTCGTCGTCCGCGGGTCCTCCGGTCCGGATCTTCACCGACGCCTCCTCGAGTGACAGCGACAGCACCGCGGTCGCGGCCATCTCCTTCTTCGTCGGCTTCCGCGCCGCGGCCCACCGTCCGGGGATGAGATGGTTGGTGACGATTTCAAGCGCGTGCATCCGTTCGGCATCATCGGTGGTGATTGTCGCGGTACCGAAGACCACCGCGCTTCGGTAGTTCACCGAGTGGCTGAACACCGATCGCGCGCACACCAGCCCGTCGAGGTGGGTGACCGTGACGCAGGCCGGCTGGCCCGCCGCCGCCGCGAACGCCCCGTTCGCGGATGATCCGTGCAGGTAGAGCGTGTCCCCGTCGCGGCCGTAGGCCGTCGGCAGGACGACCGGTACTCCGTCCTTTACCACTCCGAGGTGGCATACCAGGCCGGCGTCGAGCACCGCGTACAGCTCGGCCCGGTCGGCCTGCCCGCGTTCGGAGTGCCTGCGCAGTGTCGTCCTGGAAGTACTGGAAAGCTGCATGTCATCGACGGTATGCGTAAGGTGGACTGTTCCAAATAGCCATTTCCGGGAAGTTTCCGATGACCACTTCGCATGCCGACTTGCCGCTCGTGCTCGACAGGCTGACCGGGCCGCCGCTAGCGTCACAGCTCACCGGCCAGCTACGGGACGCGGTGACGTCCGGCGTCCTGCTGGCGGGGGAGCGGTTGCCTTCCACTCGTGAACTCGCGGCCACGCTCGGCGTGAGCAGGACCGTCGTTACGGCCGCCTACGCTCAGCTGTTCGCCGAAGGCTGGCTCGAGGGCCGGCACGGCTCCGGCACCTACGTCTCCGACGTCGCGCCCGCCCTGCCGTGCCTTTCCGCTTCCGGTACCCCCGTCCCGGCTTCCACCTCTCCTCCGGCACCCGACTCGGATCTGATCGAGATGCGGGCCGGGATCCCGTGGGCCGCGGGCATCGACACAGCGATGTGGCGGCGGGCGTGGCGCCACGCGGGGACCCGGGTTCCCTCGTTCTTCCCCGGCCCGTACGGCCTTCCGGAACTCCGCGGCGTGCTGGCCGATTACCTCCGCCGCGGTCGTGGCATCGCGGTCGGCCCAGATCACCTCCTCGTGACCCGGGGGGTGGCCCACGGCCTGGCGGAGCTGTCGGCGGCGCTGGTCGAGCCGGGTGACCGGGTGGGTGTCGAGGAACCGGGGTATCCGTCGGCCCGCGAAGTATTCCGCCGGGCCGGCGCGGAGGTCGTCCCCTGCCGGGTGGACGCCGACGGCGTTGTCCCCGATGAGCTCCCGGGTGACCTTCGGCTGCTCTACACGACCCCGGCCCACCAGTACCCCCTCGGCGGTCGCCTGCCCGTCGCGCGCCGGCAGGCCCTGACCTCATGGGCTCGCGCCACGGGCGCCGTGATCGCGGAAGACGACTACGACAGTGAGTTTCGCTATGACGTCGCTCCGCTCCCGGCGCTGTATTCCATGGATCCCGAGGTGGTCGTCTACCTCGGCACGACGTCGAAGACGCTGACCCCGGCCCTCGGCGTCGGCTGGCTGGCCGCCTCTCCCGCTCTCGTCAGGCTGCTGGCGCAGGCGAGAGAAAAGGTCAGCGACCGGGTTCCCGAGCCGGTTCAGCACGCATTGCTCGCCATGCTCGCCTCTGGGGACCTGGAACGGCACATCCGCCGGATGCGCCTCGAATACGCCCGCCGTCGGGCCGCCCTGATGGCTCTCCCGGGCCTTCGCGGGGATTCCGCTGGCATGCACGTAGTGCTGGAGCTTCGACGGCCCGCCGCCGACTTCGTGGCGGGGGCGGCCGAACGAGGGGTCGGGTTGTCCACGGTCGATCGCTTCTTCGCGGGCGATCCAGTCATCAACGCGGTGATCCTCGGCTACGGAGCCATATCTGGTTCGCAGGTCCGCCGCGCAGTCACCGCCCTGTCTCCCCTCCTCCCGGCCTAGCCTTACCTGGCCTTGCCTTGCGTCTGCCCCCGCTTCGCTTTGCGTCTGCTCCTGCTTCTCCGTCTGCTTCGCTGCTTCTCCGTCCGGTCCGCCGTCGGGACAAAAGCCTTTTGTCGCCGCATAATGCCCCATCGAGAAAGGGCTTTCTGGCAAGATCAACATTTCGGGACGGAAGATGGCTAATTTTAAACGATTCAGCCCCGTTACTTTTAGCCAACTTTCGTCCCAAGCTGATTTCTGGGTGCTGGGCCGAGGGCACTAGTTGTCTGCGAGCATCGGAACATGGCGCCACGTGACATCCCGGATGCGGTCCGGGAATCGCGCGTCGCGACGCTAGCCGGCTGGGAGGCGCGCGGGGTACCGCGGCATCGGCTGCGGACGCTTGTCCGGTCAGGTGACCTGGTGCAGACGCGTTACGGTGTCTACGCGACGAGAGCGGCGATGGTGAAGGCTGGTGCCAGCCCGCGCCTAGAGCACGCGCTGGAAATCCGCTCCGCGATGGTGGCCACCGGCGAGGACGCGGTCGTGAGTCACCAATCGGCCGCGATCCTCCACGGGCTCGATCTCCTGCATCCACCCCCGGCGGGCCTGGTCACATTCACCCGTGGCAGGAAGCAGCACCGCAGCGGCTACAACGGCATCGTTTTCCACTCTGGCACGCTGCCGCCGCGGCACGTGATGAAGTGGCGAGGCATTCCCACGACAACAGTCCTGCGCACCGTGATCGACCTGGCCAGGATCCTGCCCTTCATGGACGCGGTCGTGGTTGCCGACTCGTCGTTCCGGGCCGACGAGGGCTTGACGGAATCCGAGTTCCAGCCAGTACTGCGATCCTGCTCTGGTCGGCCGGGGGCAGGAAGGGCGGAGATGGTCATCGACTCCGCGGACCCCAACGCGGACTCGGTTTTCGAGTCCTGTCTCCGTGTCCTGCTGCGGGAGTGGGGCTTCGTCCCGCCGGAGACTCACGTCACGATTCATGGTGCCAGCGCCGACCTCATCGTCGATTTCCTGTTCCGGGAGCAGAACACGATCGTCGAGGCCGATGGTATGGGCAAGTACAAGGAAGAGAAGGATCTCCGCGAACAGTTCAATCGCGACCGCCTGCTTCGCGATGAGGGATACAAGATCGTTCACGTCACCTGGAATGAGGCGTTCCGTCAGCCCCAGGTCGTCATCGGCCGCATCCGAAAGGCGTTCGCCGCGAAGGGGCCGTTCTGAAGTTCGGCGTGATGGGCCGTCGGCGAATAACGCGGGGACCGGGAGGGTGCTCAGCGAGCGGGCCGATCGCGCCGAGGGGGCAGGACGGGCCGGGTGCGGCGGGGACCCGGTGAGGCGGTCGATGTCGATGCTGCCCGGCCCGGCGTTCTCGCAGCCGGGCACCTGAGACGCTCCGAAGTGCCCGCCACGCGCCCAGAGGGCACGACTGCGCTGGGAACGGCCGTCCAGGGTCGGAGGCCCAGCCGGCCAGCGGCGTGGAACGCCCCATGAGTCGAGCCAGTTCACGATCGTCGCGAGGCCGGCGAGCGGGCCGTCGGTGAACGGGTCGTCGTGGTGCGCGAGCACCCCGATCTGAGCGCAGACCCGGCCCTCGGTGTTGATGTCGGCGGTCTGGAAGTGACCGGCATGATTGAGGTGCCCGGGCGCGCTGAGCGCGCGGGCCGCACGGAGGATGGAGATAAGCTGCACGATCTCGCCGGTCACCGGGTTCCAGATGAGATGACAGGGGCGGCCTTCGCTCACCAGCCGCTGCGCGGCGGACTGGACAGAGTCGGCATGCGGCGAGGCGTCCAGCGTCAGCCAGACCGCCCGTGGCGCACCGCCTCCCAGCGGACCGCCGTCCGTCTCTGCCCGGATCCGCCGTGCTTCCTTCATCCACGCGTGTGCCACAGGCTTCCCTCCCAGGCCAGGATGCAGACCCGCCACTATTCCCCTCTTACGCCCGGGAGGGTGATTCGTCCAGAGGCGAGCGGTCGGCCGGGAGCCAGAGGGCCAGCCGGGAGCCAGGAGGCCCGGCGCCCCGCTTTACGCCGGGCCTCGCAAAGAATGACGGGTTACCCCCGCTATCGGTTTACGTCCCGGGTGCAGGTGTAACCCAGCTGTTACCTGCGGAAGCGTGCCCGCCTGAACGGTGCCTGCCCGGCCGTCGCCCGCCTGCCCGGCCGGCCGCCTGCCTGAACGGCGTCAGCCGGCGGACTGGAAGTACTCCGATGACTCGGGACGCCACAGGAGGATCAGCGCTCCCAGGCCAATCGCCCAGATGAGGAGGACGAGGACCAGGTCGATGATCACCATGGCGGATGCGATCACGGTGCCTATGGTCAGGTAGCTCTCGTACGTCCACAGCGCGAAGAGCCCCGTGGCCGCGATCCTCGCCCACTTCCGTCCCCGCTGGTTCATCCGCGCCATGAGCACCCAGAGCGCGGCGAGGATGATGATGATGAGGATGTTGAAGACGATGGCGCCGGAGAGCTGTCCGGTGGTGAGCTTCTTGCCGTTCGCGCCGACTAGCTGGTCACGGTTGACGACCGTCACGACGACGAGGAAGATCCCCCAGACGGCGGTCGCGCCCGCGCCGGAGAGCATGAGCCGGACGGCGCGCTGCATCGAACGGGGAAGGATCCCCGTCGGCGGCCCTTCGAGGGCGGGAAGTAGCTTGCCGAGCGCGGCCGGTGACTTGATCATGAGGTGCCAATCTTGAATGCGGTGACGAGCCGAGCATAGCCCCTCACCGGACGCGACATGATCCGAGGCGGGGTACCTACCTACGTACTTATATACCTACCTACTCTGCCTTCTTGGTGCTCTCAGGAACTCGTCTCGCTTTGCATCGCGCGATATCATTCTCAGGTCATCATGTCCGCAAACGTGAATGCGCGTGCAGATGACACGTGCAGGTCTCAGCGGAATGAGGTGGAACGTGCAGGCGAGGGGGGAGCAGGGGCCTTTCCGTAGGCCGGAGAGGGGGTCGCCGTGACGGTAAGCCCGCTCGGCATGAGCGGTGCCCCGGCTGGCGGCCCCACAGTACTGCGCATCCTGCTGGGCTCGAACCTGCGCCGCTTGCGTGAGCGGGTCGGTGTCTCGCGAGAGGATGCTGGCTATCACATCCGGGCGTCCGGCTCGAAGATCAGCCGGATGGAACTCGGCCGCGTCTCGTTCAAGGAACGCGATGTCGTTGACCTGCTGGCGTTCTACGGAGTCACCGACGACGCGGAGCGCGATCCGCTGATCCAGCTCACCCGGGAGGCCAATGCCACGCCCTGGTGGCAGAAGTACTCCGACGCCGCCCCGGACTGGTTTGGCCTGTACGTCGGTCTCGAAGAGGCGGCTCAGCTCATCCGGGTCTACGAGGTCCAGTTCGTGCCCGGCCTGCTGCAAACCGAGGAATACGCGCGTGCGGTGATCACGCAGGGCGCCCCCGGGCTTGAGCCGGACGAGGTGGAGCGGCGCGTGGCGCTGCGCCTTGGCCGGCAGAAGCTGCTCACCAAGGAAGGCCCGCCGCGGTTCTGGGCGATCGTGGACGAGGCCACGCTGCGACGGCCGATGGGCGGCAGGGAAGTGCTCGCCGGGCAGATCAAGCGGCTGATGGACCTCGTCGGCGAGCCGAACGTCACCCTTCAGGTCATGCCGTTCAGGTACGGTGGGCACGCTGCCGAGGGCGGCGCGTTCCACATCATGCGGTTCCCGGAGGCCGACCTCCCGGACATGGTGTACGTGGAGTACCTCACGGGCGCGCTCTACATCGAAAAGCCCGAGGAAGTGGAACGGTACGCGGCGGTGATGGAGCGGCTTTCCGTGGCTGGCACGTCACCGGAAAAGACCAGGGAACTCCTGGCCGGGTTGCTGAAGGAGATCTGAGCGCGGTGGCGGAAGGGACCGTCTACAACGGGATGCCCGCGGGACAACTGAGAGAACAGGTCCCGAGCCTGGAGTGGCGCAAGGCCAGCGGTACCGAGGGCGCGGGCGTCGAGATGGCGCGCCTGCCCGACGGGCAGGTGGCCGTGCGCAATTCGGCGTTCCCCGACGGCCCGGCGCTGATCTACACGCGGGCCGAGATCGAGGCACTCATCGGTGGCGCGCAGGACGGAGACTTCGACGCGCTCCTCGCCTGACGCGGTACGGGACGCGCCGCCGCCCGAGCTGACCGGACCGGAACGCAAGCTGGCACGCTGGGAGATCGTCGCGGTCTTCGCCGTGTCGCTGGGCGCCAGCGGGGTGTATGCATTCGTCTCGCTCATTGGCTCGCTGACCGCGCACAAGTCACTGGGCGCGCAGCAGGCCGTGCTCAACGGGTCACAGGCGCCGGGCCGGCCGGTCCTCGACCTGTTCCTGCAACTCGTCTCCCTGGCGAGCGCCGCCGCACCAGTACTGCTCGCCTGGTACCTGCTGACCCGATCCGGCGAGGGCGGCTTCCGCGCGATCGGAGTGGACCGGAGCCAGCCGTGGCGCGACCTGGGGCGCGGCGCGCTGCTCGCGGCGGTGATCGGGTTCACCGGGCTCGGCTTGTACCTCCTCGCCTACTCCTCTGGGGTCTCGCTCACCATCGTCGCGGAAAGCCTGCCCGACACCTGGTGGCGCATCCCGGTCCTGCTGCTGTCCGCGCTGCAGAACGGCTTGCTCGAAGAGGTCCTGGTCACCGGCTACCTGCTGACGCGGTTGCGGCGCCTCGGCGTCCGCCCGGCGTACGCGGTCTTGATCAGCGCCGTCCTGAGGGGCTCGTATCACCTGTACCAGGGGTTCGGGGGCTTCCTGGGGAACGCGGCGATGGGCGTGATCTTCGGGATCCTGTTCCTGCGCTGGAAGCGAACCACCCCGATGATCATCGCGCACACGCTGATCGACGCGGTCGCGTTCGTCGGGTACGCGCTGCTCGCGGGTCACGTCTCGTGGCTGCCGTAGCCCTGCCGTAACCCGGCGGTAGCCCGGCGAGGGCGCTCAGGCCCCGGCAAGGGTATCTGGCCCGAATCTACGCATAACGCGTCAGTCGTACCAGTCTGGCCTCAGAAGGTTACGGAGATACCGCTCACGCCATTATTCTGCCCCCATGCCGGATTTCGAGAACCCGCCCGAGCTCGCCCGGGAGATTCCTGGTACGAGCATCGATCCGGCGTCGACGTCGGTGGCAGACTTGCGGCAGGCGCTGGCCGCCGGAACCGTCACCTCGTCGGCGCTTACCCGCTACTACCTGGACCGCATCAAGCGGCTCAACCCCGCCCTCCGGGCGGTCACCACGGTCAGCCCGGACGCGCTCGCCGAGGCGGCTAAAAGCGACGAGAGGCACCGCACGGGCCAGCCATCTGGCCCACTGGACGGCATTCCCGTGCTTGTCAAGGACAACGTCCAAGTGGCGGGCATGCCAGCCACCGCGGGGTCGCCCGCGCTGCTCGCGGCCCGGCCACCGGACGCGTTCATCATCTCCCGGCTGCGCGCGGCCGGCGCGGTGATCCTCGGCAAGACGAACCTGTCGGAGTGGGCGAACTTCCGGTCCACGCGCAGCAGCAGCGGCTGGTCCACGCTCGGCGGCCAGACGGCCAACCCGTACGCGCTGGACCGCAGCCCGTCCGGGTCGAGTTCCGGCTCGGCGGCCGGGGTATCGGCTGGCCTGGCGCCGCTCGCCATCGGCACCGAGACGGACGGCTCGATCGTCTCCCCCTCCAGCGCCTGCGGGATCGTTGGCATCAAGCCGACGGTCGGCCTGGTGGGCAGGACCGGGATCGTGCCGCTTTCGGTGGTTCAGGACGCCCCGGGGCCGATGGCCCCGTCGGTGGCGGACGCCGCGGCGCTGCTGACCGTGCTGGCCGGCCCCGACCCGGACGATCCCGTACCCGATTATCCCGAACGGGTCTTCGGCGGATCCTCCTACACCAGCTTCCTCGATCCGGGGGCGCTTGAGCGGGCGCGGGTCGGCGTCTGGCGGCACGTCTCGGCCGGCTCCGGCGCCGGGACGCTGGCGGTGATCGACGCCGCGGTGCAGCAGTTCAGGAAGGCGGGCGCGCACATCGTGGACCCGGTGGAGCTGCCGGGGGTGGACAAGGTCACGTATCCCGAGTTCGACGCGCTGTACTGCGAGTTCAAGTACGGAATCAACACCTACCTGAAGTACCTCGCCGAGTTCTGCCCGAATGGCCACGGCGCGGCGGGCGAGGGCGCTGGCGAGGTGGTCACGGAGGGCCCGGCTAGGCTGCCCGGTTCCCTGGCCGAGCTCATCGCCTTCAACAAGCGGAACGCCGACCTGGTGCTCTGCCGCTTCGGCCAGGAGATCTTCGAATCCGCCGAGGCGACGAGCGGCGACCTGAACAACCCGGACTACCGGGAAGCCCGCGCCGCGGCTACCCGGCTGGCGGTGTCCGCGCTGGAGACGCCGATGACGGAGCACGGGCTGGACGCGATCGTGTCGCTGACCGCCAACCCGGCGTGGCTGACGGACTACGTGCTCGGGGACCACAGCGTGTTCGGGTCGTCGCGGCCGGCGGCGGTGGCCGGGTGGCCGGCGATCAGCGTGCCGTTCGGCGACGTCGCGGGGCTGCCGGTCGGCGTGACGTTCACGGGCCCGCGGTGGAGCGAACCGCGGCTGCTCGCGCTGGCGTACGCGTTCGAGCAAGCGACCCAGGGCCGCCGGATCCCTGGCCTGCTTCCCAGCGTCGGGGCCGCTCGCCTGCCCTGACCTGTCAGAGTCCTTCCTAACCTGGGCGATAATGACAGCTATGGATGCATGGCGCGCTCCGGATGTCCCTGTCCTGCCCGGCCGCGGGCCGGAACCGAGGCTGCGGGACACGGCGACTGGTGATGTCGCCATCGCCGCCGAGGGAAAGCCGGCGTCCCTGTACGTCTGCGGCATCACTCCGTACGACGCCACGCACATGGGGCACGCCGCGACGTACACCGCCTGGGACCTGCTGGTCCGTGCCTGGCTGGACGTGGGGCACGATGTCAGGTACGTGCAGAACGTCACGGACGTCGATGACCCGCTGCTCGAGCGGGCCGACCGGGACGGCGAGGACTGGCGCCAGCTGGCGGCGCGTGAGACCGAGCGGTTCCGGGGCGATATGGAGGCGCTGCGCGTCGTTCCGCCCCGGTACCTGATCGGCGCGGTCGAGGCGATCGGCGTCATCGACGAGTTCGCCGAGCGCCTGGCGGCCCGGGGTGCCCTGTACGACCTCGACGGGGACACCTACTTCGCGCGCGAGGCGGACACCGCGTTCGGCTCCCTGTCCGGGCCGAAGACCCCCAGTGGCCTGTCGGTCGCGCAGATGACGGAACTGTCCGGCGAGCGCGGCGGCGACCCGGAACGGCCCGGTAAGAAAGATCCGCTCGACGCGCTCGTCTGGCGAGCGCGGCGGCCCGGCGAGCCCTCCTGGGACTCCCGGTTCGGCCGCGGCCGTCCGGGCTGGCACGTGGAGTGCGCCGCGATCGCGACCGAGTACCTGGGAACCTCGTTCGACGTGCAGGCGGGCGGCAGCGACCTGGTGTTCCCGCATCACGAGTTCAGCGCCTCGCACGCCCGGGTCGCCTACCCGGCCGCGGCCACCGAGCGTGTCTTCGCGCGGGTGTACGCGCACTCCGGCATGGTGGCCTACCTGGGCTCGAAGATGTCCAAGTCGCTGGGCAACCTGGTGTTCGTCAGCCGCCTGCGGGCGTCCGGCACGGATCCGATGGCGATCCGCCTCGCGCTGCTGGCGCATCATTACCGCAGCGACTGGGAGTGGACCGAAGCGATTCTCGCCGAGGCCGAGCAGCGCCTCCGGCGCTGGCGAGCCGCCGTCCGCTCCGTTCCCGCGGTGGCGTCGGCGCGGCTCGTGCTGGACCAGGTCCGCGAGCGCCTGGCGGACGACCTGGACGCCCCCGGCGCCCTGGCGGCCATCGACGCCTGGGCGGATTCCGTCCCGTCCGGGGAGGCGGGTCCTGGCGACCCCGGGGATTCCGCCGCGGAGGAGGCCGCCCTCATCCGCGACACGGCCGACGCCCTACTCGGCATCGTCCTCTGAGGGAATCCTCTGAGAATCATCATCCTCTGAGGGAAACGGCCAGGGCTGCCAGCGGCGAAGCAAATTGTGATGCTTCCCACGGCACGTGTCAATAGCGATTTTATTTCTGTGGATATCGGGTCCCGTTATCCACAGTCGCGAGATTTCTGCTCGCGCCCGAAAGCGCCCGCCGCCCACCCTGGAGACATGAAACAAAACTCTTCCGCGGGCGATACGACCCCGCATCCGATACCAGGAGCATCCGAACCCGAACCGGGAGCCAGCGAGACGAGGCGATCCCGGGGGTCAGCGCGCGAGCGTGGCCGCGCCGCGAAAAAGGCCAGACCCCAGGCCAAGCCCCGGGGCAAGCCGCCAGGCGGAACCCGCCCGGGATCGGGCCGACGACCGTCGGCCGGGAAACGGGCACGAGCCGTGCGGGTCGACAATCCCGCATCGCTGCTGGCCGTCGTGCCGCACCTGCTCACCTTCCAACCAGCCAACAGCCTGGTGCTGATCGGCACCGCGCCGCCACGCGCCCAGGTCAGGCTGACGCTCCGCTACGACCTGCCCGACCCGCCCGACCCGGCGATCGCCATGGAGATCGCCGGGCACGCCGTCGCCGTGCTGGGCGCTCAGCGGATCAAGACCGCGGTCGCGGTCGGCTACGGTCCCGGCTCGCTCGTGACACCGGTCGTCGAAGCGCTCACCGAGCACGCATCGGAGGCCGGGCTGCGGATCACCGAGCTGCTCCGGGCCGAGAACCAGCGCTACTGGTCCTACCTGTGCACCGATCCCGCCTGCTGCCCGCCGGAGGGGACGCCGTACGATTCCGGCGATCTGGCGGCCGAGGCCATGACCTCGGCCTGGCCGCCCGTCCTGGCCTCCCGCGGGGAGCTCGCCGCGACGCTTGCCCCGGTCACCGGCCGCGACGCGGAGCTGATGCACGCCGCGACCCGCCGCGCCGAACAGCACGCCGTGCGGCTGGTCAAACGGGCGGCGGGAACAGGCCGCCGGGCGGAGGCGCGGCGGCTGATCGCCACCGCCGGCGTGGACGCCGTGACCGAGGCGATCGAGTGCTATCGGCGGGGGGACCAGATCCCGGCAGGTGATTGCGCGGCCTGGCTGACCGTCGTGCTGCAGGACCTGCGCGTCCGGGACGACGCGTGGTGCCGGATGGAACCCGAGCACCGGACGGGGCACCTGCGACTGTGGACCGACCTCACTCGCCTTGCCAGGCCCGGCTACGTGGCGGCCCCGGCGTCGCTGCTCGCCTTCGTCGCGTGGCAAGCCGGCAACGGCGCGCTCGCGAACGTCGCGCTTGACCGGGCGCTGGGGGAGGCTCCGCGATACCGGATGGCGCAGCTGCTGCGCCAGGCGATCGATTCCGGAGCACCCCCGTCGCTCGCGCGGATACCGATGACTCCGGAGCAGGTCGCCGCCAGCTACGAGGAGGCCTGCGACGAGGAGTGCGACGATGTCGGCACCGCCTGCGGAGCGGACGCCGCCTGCGGAGCGGACGCCGCCTGCGGAGCGGACGCTGCCGGCGGCGGCGGGGCCGCTGACGGGGGTGAGGCCTGACACGTGCGGATCGCGGCACATCGGCCCCGCGCGCGCGGGAGTGACCCGATACACTGCCTGGGCCGTTCGCCCAGCTCGGAGGGGCTCCCGTCCAGACCGCGAAGGCGCGGGGCCTTGCCCGGTGCGCGCAGAGTGCGCATCCTGGTCGGAGGCATACGGTACAGGTCGGGGGATAGGCCAGAAGGACCGAGGAGGAAGACGTGACCAGGATCTCAAGCCTGCCGCCCCCGAAGCTCGCGGCGCACGAGGCCGCGGTGGCGCGACTGCGTGACTCCTACGCCGCGGTTCCGCCTCACCAGCCAGTGCGGCTGGCGAAGCCCACGTCGAACCTGTTCCGCTTCCGCGAGATCGACAGCGCCGGGAAGGCTGGCAAGCGGGCTGGAGCGCACGCCAAGGGCACCAGGGCCGGCGGCGTCCGTTACCTGGACGTCTCCGCCTTCGGGCACGTTATCCACGTCGATCCTCGGGCCAAGGCCGCCGTGGTCGGCGGCATGACGACCTACGAGGACCTGTGCGATGCCACGCTGCCGTATGGCCTCATGCCGCTCGTCGTCCCCCAGCTCAAGACCATCACGCTCGGCGGCGCGGTGACCGGCCTGGGCATCGAGTCGACATCGCTGCGCAACGGGATGCCGCACGAGTCCGTGACCGAGATGCAGATCCTGACCGGAGACGGCCGGGTGGTCGTGGCCACGAAGGACAACGAGCACAGCGACCTCTACTACGGCTTCCCCAACTCCTACGGCACCCTCGGCTACTCCCTCGCGCTCGCGATCGAGCTTGAACAGGTCAAGCCCTATGTCCACCTGCGGCACTTCGCGTTCAACGACCCGGAGAGCTGCATGAGCGCCATCGCCGAGATCGCCGCGAGCGGCGAGTACAAGGGGCACAAGGCCGACTTCGTCGATGGGACGGCGTTCAGCGGCCAGGAGCTGTACCTGACCGTCGGTGCCTACAGCGACAAGGCGCCCTGGCTCAGCGACTACACCGGCCAGCAGGTCTTCTATCAGTCGCAGCGCAAGACCCGCGAGGACTTCCTCACGATCAGGGACTACATCTGGCGCTGGGACACCGACTGGTTCTGGTGCTCCCGTCCGTTCGGGGTGCAGCACAAGCTGATCCGCCCCTTCTGGCCCAGGAGGTACCGGCGCAGCGACGTCTACCGGAAGCTGGTCGCGTTCGACCGTAAGCACGGCCTGACCGACGTCCTCTATGACCGCCGTGGCGTCGCGCCGCGCGAGGACGTCATCCAGGACGTGGAGATCGAGGTCGGCCGCGGCCACGAGTTCCTCGACTTCTTCTTCAGGCGCGTCGGGATGTCTCCCGTCTGGATGTGCCCGCTGCGGCTGCGCGGCGGCAAGTCCTGGCCGCTGTACCCCCTCAAGCCCGGCGAGTTGTACGTGAACTTCGGCTTCTGGGGGACCGTTGCGCTCCCGCCGGGCAAGAGCGACGGCTACCACAACCGGTTGATCGAGGAGGAGGTCAGCGCGCTCGGCGGGCACAAGTCGCTGTACTCGACCTCGTTCTACGACGAGGAAGAGTTCCGGGCCCGGTACAACGGGCAGGCCTACGACAGGCTCAAGGCGGCCTACGACGGTGGCGGCCGGCTGCTCGGCCTCTACGACAAGTGCGTGCGTGGCCGTTGAGGAAGGCCGGCCAGCGTGCATGGCCGGCGAGGAAGGCGGCAATGCCGGAAGCGGCGGCAACGCGGGAAACAGCGGAAATACCTGAAAGGAACATACATGGCGCTGGCTGAGGTGTTCGAGGCGGTAGCGGGGCCGGACGCGCCGGTGGAATTCCGGGCGTACGACGGATCGACCGCCGGAGTCAGGGGATCAGGCGTCACGATCACCGTGAGGTCTCCCGTCGCCGTCTCCTACCTGGCGCAGGCACCGGGCGCGCTCGGCCTGGCACGCGCGTATGTATCCGGCCACCTGGACGTGGACGGCGACATGTACACCGCCCTCTCCCGCCTGTCCAGGGCGCAGGAGACGGACATTGGCCTGGGAGAGAAGATCAAGCTGCTGCGGGCGCTCGGCGGCCCGAAGGTACTGTTGCCGAGGATCCCGCCGCCCCCGCAGGAGGTCCGGGTCAACCGCCGCTGGCTCACCATCGGCCGGATGCACTCCATGGACCGTGACGCCAACTCGATCTCCCACCACTACGACGTGTCCAACAAGTTCTACGAGTGGGTACTCGGGCCCACGATGGCCTACACCTGCGCGTGTTACCCCACCGAGACGGCGACGCTTGAAGAAGCCCAGGAGTACAAGTTCGACCTGGTCGCGCGGAAGCTCGCGCTCAAGCCCGGGATGCGGCTGCTCGACGTCGGCTGCGGCTGGGGCGGCATGGTGATGCACGCCGCCCGCGAGTTTGGCGTGAAGTCGCTCGGCGTCACCCTGTCGGAGCAGCAGGCGCTATGGGCGCAGCAGGCCATCAAGGAAGCGGGCCTTGAGGACCTCGCCGAGGTCCGGCACGGTGACTACCGGGACGTCAAGGAAGATGGCTTCGACGCGGTCAGCTCCATCGGCCTCACCGAGCACATCGGCAAGCGGAATCTCCCCGGTTACTTCGCCTTCCTCAACGGCAAGCTCAACGCCGGCGGCCGGATGCTGAACCACTGCATCACGCGCCCGGACGACAGCGGCCCGTCGATCAAGAAGGAGGGGTTCATCAACCGGTACGTGTTCCCCGACGGTGAGCTCGAGGGTCCGGGGTGGCTGGCCAGCACCATGAACGACCACGGCTTCGAGATCCGGCACGAGGAGAACCTCCGCGAGCACTATGCCAGGACGCTGGCCGCCTGGTGCGCCAACCTCGACGCGCACTGGGGCGAGGCGGTCGCCGAGGTCGGCCAGGGAACGGCCCGCGTCTGGCGGCTCTACATGGCCGGGTGCCGGCTCGGCTTCGATGCCAACGTCGTGCAGCTCCACCAGATCCTCGGCGTCAAGCTGACCCCCGACGGCCGGTCTGGCATGCCGCTGCGCCCGGACTGGGAGCCGTCTCAGGCACGCGCGGCGAAATCCCCGGCGGAGGCCTGACCAGGGCCCTCGGCAGGCGGCAGGAACGGCAGCACGCTGTCAATCGCTCCTGCCGCGAAGAACGCGGCCAGTGCCGTCGGCGGTACCGTGCCCGAGCGCTGGTCGAGTGGCGCCTGCACGACTGGCACGCGGCCGCCCTCGCCCGCGATCCTGGCGAGAGCGGGGTCACGGGCGGTCAGCACGATGAGGTCGGCGTCGGCGCGGGCCAGAGCGAGTGCCCCGGAAAGCAGCGCCGGGCGCGAGAGTTGCGTGGCGACCAGCCTGGCGAGGTCCGTGGAGCCGGTGACGTCGAGGCCGGTGACAGTGGAGATGAGCCGTCGCCGCGGGACGCTGAACCGCAGCCCTTCGACGACGGCGCGCATCGGCGCCACAGACGGCAGCATGGCGGGGGAGTGCAGCGGGTGCGTGGTGCCCAGCACCTCGGCGGTCACGCCCAGCTCGGCGGCCCGACGCGGTAGTTCCCGGATGTCGGGGACCGGGCCGGCCAGCACGTGCTGGAGCGGTCCCTCGTGCACGGCGACCGCCAGGCCGGTCCCGGAGCACAGTCCGGTAACCGTCCTGGGACTGGCGTGTACCCGCGCCATCGTGGCGCGGCCGGGCGTGGCCCGGATGATCTCGGCCCGGTGCGCGGCGAGCCGGGCCGCCTCGCCGTACGTCAGGATCCCGGCCCATGCCAGGCCCGCTATCTCCCCGAAGCTGTACCCGACCGCCAGCCGGGGTCGCAGGCCGAGCCGTTCCGCGGCGCCCAGCGTGGCCATCGAGGCCGTCAGCACGGCCGAATGCTCCGCCCCGGTGCTCACCAGGCCGGGGAACAGCAGGGCGATCCGCCCGGCGGCGCCGTCGGACACGTAGGCGTGCGTCCCGGTACCGCATGACCAGGCACTAGGCGTGCCAGTCGGCCGCTCCCGCCGTCCGCGTGGCTGCTCGCGCAGCGCGGTGGCGGCCTTGCGGGCTCGCTCGGCGAGCTGGGCGGGATCGCGGGCCACGATGCCCGCGCGGGCGCGGAAGCCCGGGCGGGCCGGGGCGGCGGCCATTTCCCGGGCGAAGCCGGCGAAGGCGCCGCTGGACAGGCGGGAGGCGGTGATGGCGATCGCGTCGAGCGTGACGGCGAGGTCTTCGGAGTTAGCGCCCCGTACCGCGATCACGCGGTCGTCTCCCGGAGGGATGGCGGCCCCCGGGAACCTGAGGGAAGCGCCCACGATAGCGATCGGCGAAACAGGCCCTTTGTTCGGTTCGCCCCGAAAGTACATTTCTCCCCGATAACAGGAATTGATAAAGTCCCGCTGCCTCGTATTGCGTTCTTCGCGGCGCCGTATCCGGCACCGCCGCAATGGTGCGCTTCAATACCGTGCCGTATACCCACTGTATTAACATGCTCACGCTTAGGTCAATCCCTGGTTCTTCCCGGTCAGCCCTGCGGTTGCTCTCCGGTGTGCGATACGAGGCATATGCCTGTTCTGCGAAGCAGCAGATCCCGCCGAGTCCCACTGGCAGGCCCGACGGCGTGGATGCCGCTGGGTACTCGACCTCACCGCACCGGGCACGTTCAAGAGCTTGAGCAATGGCCGCAAGATGAGTAGCCCTTCCCGACCAGGCGCACGCCGACAGGTCCTCAGGTTCGAGGTCGCGGACCACCAGATGCATCACGATCTCAGGGATGAGGCCATCGTCTACGGACCACCTGGCAGATGGCCACATGTTTTCTTTCCGCCACGTGCCCGAAGACCCGGCCCTTCCCCTTACCCTCGTGCATGGTAGGACTGCTCAAGAGCCTGCGTCCGGACAGCCAGAGGCGATCCATCGGGACGTGCGCTATACTGGTGTCATGTCTTCCGCACGGCTGCTCCTCCTTCGCTAGCCGCGTCGCTCTGGATCTGTCGCCGACGCGGCTTCTCTCTTCCGCGCGGGGCTTCTTGTATTTCTGGGGCAGACAGAATTCCGAGGACATCCTTCGGCCGGAGTAGTCAATGGTGAGGACACGATGACGGCGGTTGAGACCGCTGGGAACGAACGGCAGCCAGCAGGACCCTGGCCGCGCGCTATACGGCGCTCCTCTGCCTTCCGGGCTGCCCAGCCGCATGATGCTATGACCATGAAACCGACGTCGAAGCTTCCCTTGGGCCAAGAGCCTGCTTCTGGATCACCTGACTGGGCGCATCGATGCCGCACACGAGCAGCGCGGCTGTCCCCGGCTGGAAGCCGACAGCTGACGCTGCACACGGTTGGCATGCCGCGGCCGAGGACGCCTGAAGGATGGCCGATGCCCTTCGCGGGCAAGGACGCAGCTGATCCTTGTGCTACCGAGGTTCGACTGGAAATGCTGTGTTCTCAGTCGCGATGGTGCCAGGTCTGCGGGCTTCCGGTGTCTCCAGGGACGGGATACGCGATGCGAAGGCCCCAGCATCAGTACCTCTCTGACTCGGGGATGGCTGTTCCCTGGGTCGAAGGCCGATCGCTACTGCACCTTGCCTGCCTCCGATTCTCCATGAGCTACTGCCCGGAGATCATCAGGCAGCTCTGGCAGGGCGTTGCCCACGTTGTCAAAGAGCCGAGCGAGTGCGACTACGCCGTGATTGACGGCGTGATGCTCGATACCCGCGAGTACCAGGATTTCATCGTGCCCGTCTGGGGGCTTGAAGCCGCTCGCGATACCGGCGGAGACACCGAAGCGATCCTTCGCGCGCTCGACCAGGCTGCGGCCTTGAACGCCAGGGCGACTGCGGTCATCTTCCCCCGTCTAGCGTGTGATGACGGGAACCATGTGCCACGGTCAAGCTAGCCTCAATTGATCAGGATGAGCCGATGAGCGAACAGGAACAAACCCTCCGGGAGCGGGCATGGGATGAGGTGCTTCGCCCGTTGTTCGCATCGCCTGCGCCGGATCGCCACGTGGTCCTCGATGATGCGCTGGCGCCCGCAGCACTGGACAGGCTTCGGTCCGACCTTCTCGGTTCGTGGGCGTGGGACTATCGTTCCCAGCCCGGCTATGTGCTCTGCCTCGCCCCGCCTGAGTCGCCCATCCTGACCACGGTGGCCGATAGATTGGCTGAGATCCTCAGCAGCTACCATCCAGGTATCGAGGTCATGGAACGATGGGCTTTCCTGCATCAGAGGCCCTTCGAGGAGTTCGTGCACGCGGACATCGGGTCATATGTATGGACACTGTGGCTCACCCCGGAACGGTGGGATCGCTCACCCGGGACCAGCGGGATCAGCTTCTTCCCGCTCGCAAGGCCCGCAGACATGCCGAACAGCCGCGAGTACACACTGAAATACTTCGAGGAGAAGTCTGTGCCAAGAGGAGCGTATGTGCCCTACCGCGAGAATAGGGCCTTCATTTTCCCGGCATCGACTTTTCATTCGATAGGACCATGCGATTTCGACGCCTCGGCGACGGACCGCATGCGCTGCTCCGTATCTATCTTCCTTGATGACCGGGGCCACTGGGAAGCACAGCGCCAACTAGAACGATCAACTCGGGAGTCCGTCACCCATGAATTCTGAGCAAAGCGCCGACGACGTGAAGTTCCGCTATGGCGCTGCACTAGCTGAGCAGATCGAGCTCAAGTGGCAGCAGATTTGGTCTGACCAGGGAACCTTCGAGACCCCGAACCCCGCGGGAGACCTAGCCGACGGGAGCACGTTGGACCCTGCGCGCAAGTTCTTCGTCATGGACATGTTCCCGTACCCGTCCGGCTCGGGGCTGCATGTCGGCCACCCCCTCGGGTACATCGCGTCCGACGTGTACGCGCGCTACCTGCGGATGAAGGGTCACGTCGTCCTGCATCCATTCGGCTTCGACGCATTTGGCCTGCCCGCCGAGCAGTACGCCATCGAAACCGGCCAGCACCCGGCCGTGACGACCGCGCAGAACATCGCGAACATGCGGCAGCAACTGCGCCGCCTCGGACTGAATCACGACCCGCGCCGGGAGATCTCTACCGCTGACCCGAAGTATTATCGCTGGACGCAGTGGATCTTCCTGCAGCTGTTCAATTCCTGGTGTGACCCAGATACCGGCAAGGCACGCCCGATCAGCGATCTGGTGGCAGAGTTCGAGCAGGATACCCGTCGGCCTGTGTCGGAGGCCAACCCTGGGGAACGGCCATGGCGGGATCTGGACGACGTCACCAGGCGCCGCGTCATCGACTCGTACCGGTTGGCCTTCCTGTCCGAGGCACCGGTCAACTGGTGCCCCGGGTTGGGCACCGTCCTGGCCAACGAGGAAGTCACCCCGGACGGACGGTCCCAGGTCGGCAACTACCCCGTCTACCGTCGCCGTATGAAGCAGTGGATGCTGCGCATCACGGCCTTCGCTGATCGGCTGCTCGCCGACCTAGACGGCCTGGACTGGACCGACTCGCTGAAGACCATGCAGCGCAACTGGATCGGTCGTAGCGTCGGCGCGGACATACGCTTCCAGGTCGGCGGTGACAGCGAGATCCAGGTATTCACCACACGCCCTGACACTCTGTTCGGGGCCACGTTCCTGGTCCTGGCACCCGAGCACCCGCTCGTCGAGGCGCTCACGACTGATGAGTGGCCCGATGGCACCCCTGGCGAGTGGAAGGGCACCCTGCTGTTCGGTGACGAGGCGGCGCAGTCGCCCCGGTCGGCGGTTGCCGCCTACGTGGCGCGGACGGCTCGCGTCAGTGACCGGCAGCGCCAGGCCGAGACGTCGAAGACCGCCGTGTTCCTCGGCAGCTACGCTATCAACCCAGTCTCCGGCGCGAAGATGCCAGTCCTGATCTCCGACTACGTCCTGGTCGGCTACGGCACCGGTGCCATCATGGCGGTCCCCGCGCACGACCAGCGGGACTACGAACTGGCCACCGAGATCAGCCTGCCGCTGGTGCCGGTCGTCCGGCCCGGCGAGCAGTGGCTGTCCGAGCGCCCAGGGGCCGTCGCCGACAACCCGGCCACCTGGGGTGAGGCATTCCACGCCGACGGCACGCTAGTCAATTCCCATTCCGGCGGCATCTCGCTCGACGGGCTGGGCACCGACGACGCGAAGAACCGTGTCGTGGAGTGGCTGGAGGAGTCGGGCCTTGGCACGCGCCGGATCACTTACAAGCTGCGGGACTGGCTGTTCTCCCGGCAGCGGTACTGGGGAGAGCCGTTTCCCATCGTGTACGACGAGGTCGGCCTGCCCATCGCCCTGCCGGAGTCCCAGCTGCCCGTTGAACTGCCACCTATGACCGACTTCCGGCCGCAGGCAGCGGAAGAGGACGAGGATCCGAAGGCACCGCTGTCGCGCGCCCCGGGCTTCGAGATGGTGGAACTGGACTTCGGAGACGGCCCGCGCCAGTACCGTCGAGAGACCAACACCATGCCGCAGTGGGCCGGCTCCTGCTGGTACTACCTGCGCTACCTGGATCCGGATAACGACCAGCGATTCGTGGACCCGGCCATCGAGAGGTTCTGGATGGCTGGCATCGGCGAGGCCGGGCGGGTCGGCGGAGTGGACCTCTACATCGGCGGTGTGGAACACGCTGTCCTGCACCTGCTGTACGCGCGCTTCTGGCACAAGGTGCTCTACGACCTGGGGCACGTCTCGACACCCGAGCCGTTCCAGCGCCTGTACAACCAGGGCTACATCCTGGCCGATGCCTTCACCAACCCTTCTGGCCGCTACGTGCCTGCCACCGAGGTTGAGGAGACCCCGGACGGGCTGTTCTATCAAGGCGATCCCGTGAAGCGGCACTGCGGCAAGATGGGCAAGAGCCTGAAGAACTCGATTTCGCCCGACGAGATCTACCAGTCCTACGGCGCTGACACGCTGCGTATGTACGAGATGGCGATGGGGCCGCTGGATGTGGACCGGCCCTGGCAGCCTGACGACATCGTCGGCGTGTACCGGTTCCTGCAGCGGCTGTGGCGCAACGTCATCGACGAAGAATCCGGTGACCTCCGCGCAGAGGCAGGGGATCTGTCATCCAGCGACTCGCTGTACAAGCTCACCCACCGGACCATCAGCGAAGTCACCGGCTACTTCAACGAACTGCGGTTCAATGTCGCCATCGCACGGATGATCGAGCTGAACAACGCGCTGACACAATTCGTTCAGCGTGAGGGGGCCTTCCCTCGCCAGGTGGTAGAGGCGTTGGTGCTGATGACGTTCCCGCTCGCCTCGCATGTTGCCTCCGAGCTGTGGGAGCGGCTGGGGCACCGCGATCACATCGATGACGTTGCCTTCCCCGTCGCCGACCCGGAAGCGATCCGGGAGGATAGCGTTACTATCCCGGTCACGCTGGACGGCAAGCCACGCGGGACGATCACTATCGCCCACGACGCCGTCCAGGACGACGCGATGGCGGCGGGCCTGCAGTTGGAGACCGTGGCCAGCCTGGTGGAGGGCAGAGAGATCGCTCGGGTCGTGTTCGTTCCGGGCAAGATCCTCAACATCGTGACCAAGGCCCGCGGATAGCGCTCCTCGTGGACGAGGCTGGGGAGCTCGACAAGGTGGTCGTCGATCATGGATGGCGGTACACCTGGCTCGGCAACGACCCGTACGTCTTCGACGAGCGGACCGAGTACCTAGCCCGGATAAGCCCAATCGTGCTGGGCGGGCTCGGCACCGCCACTTCGGCAGGCCCTCTCGGCGAGGTTCTCCGCAACCTCGCCGAGACTGCGAGCGACGGCGGCGAAGCCGCCACAGCGGAGGCCGCTGGTGACGGCGTCACCGTTCGCCTGCGCCTGCTGGGCGTCCGGGTTAACGTGCGGTGCGCTTACCAGGAGTGCGCGGACGAGATCGCAGCTTTCTACTCGGCGTCACACGTGCCCGAGCAGGCATCCAGTCCCGAGGTCATCGTGTGGTGCGAGACGAGGGGGGCAGGACGCTACTTGTTTCGCTCCCGGCCAGATGACCATGCGGGCACGCCTCTGGATGGCGTATCCGTGCAGACACTACGGTCGCCGGTACAGCCTTGGACGTCCTCCCTGCCTCCCATCCCCCCGCTCGGATCCTGGCCGTTTAAAGACCGGTTCGCGGCCCTGCACGCGGCGGCTGTCCGCCTCGCGAGCGGTGAGTGCATTCTGATCGCCGGGGATCGTGGTTCCGGCAAGACAACCGCCGCGCTCGCGCTTGCGGAGCGCCTGAAGGCCAATGTTCTCTGCGACGAGACGGCGTTCGTCCACTGCCGGACAAACGTCGTCGAATCCTTTCCGCATGCCGTGGGCGTGTGGCGGGACGGCCGCAAGGTCAGGGTTCCGATCACCGACGTGTGCTCACGTATCGGGACAGAGCCAGCATCCATTAGCCGCCTTGTCTTCTTGCGGCGTTCTGCCGGAGGACGGGCTAGGGTGAGTCGGCTAACGAAGCCTCAGACCCTCCGGTTCCTGCTCGACCAGCACCGGGATAGCGGCGCATCGATCGGGGACGCGATGCAGACGATGTTGAACCTGGCGGAGCGATGCGACGCCTCGGTGGTCGATTATTCGGTCACCACGGACTTTATCGATGCGCTCTGCGAGCTGGCTGGTGATCCTAGGCCGAACACGTAAGTAATGCGGCGCTCCGCCTGCCCGATGCTCAGCATTGAGCAGGCTGGCCGGTCATAGACGGCGGGGCTGAGGAACGTCGCGACCCCGAGTTCGGTCGCCGCCATGCAGATCCGCTGCCCCAGCCTGCCGAGGTCAACGAGGTCCATCAGGTACTGCCCGGGGTGACCCGGATCGCTGAGAGCCGACAGCCAGATCGTGAGAGCACCTGATGACGTGGCAGTCTGCCCCGCGCAGTGGGCGGCGACCAGTTCCCGGGGCGGGATCTCGCCGCACTGCGTGAGGTGTCCGTCGCGCCATCGGTACAGGCCAGGAGCTAGGCCTTCTACGTTCCATGCGGCGATCGAGATTTCCAAGCCCGGCCACCAGTCGCCCGGAACAACTCGACCGAGAAGGATCTCGACCGAGGTGAGGGACACCGGCTCCGGAGCGAAGACGCGCGACGTATGGCGCCGGAACAACGCCGCCACATCGGTGAGGTACCCGGTGGCACCTGGAACACGGGAAACAACAGGGGAGGCCGCTCCGCGCTCCAGCGCTTCGGCGTACGTGAGGAAGGCCAGGTACCACTCGTGTCGTACCCAGAGGCGAAGGTCGTCATACAGGGGGGCGGCTTCGGCGACGGGAAGTAGGGCGCCGCAGGCGGCAAGCCGCTCGATGGTGGATCGGTCTGCCCCTGGCACGGCCTTCACGATGCCGGGCATGGTCTGGTCACGGTCTCCCCGCGTCGAGGGCAGGCAGTAGTTCAGGATGAGGAAGTCATCCAGGCTAAGCGCGACGCGGGCAGAGACAGGCCAGACGACACCGGCGGAGAGGGCCGGGGTGAAGCGCAGCACCATCGCGGGGTTGGTCAAGAATGCCCCGCTCTCGCCTCTGCTGTGGGCCTGGGACGGTGGATGGAAGAGCGAAGTCGGCTGATCGTGGCTAGTAGGCAAGCGACTGGCGCGGACCATCACCACCTCCGGCTCGTGGAGCCAGGAGGGCCGTCCTGGTGCCGCTGGGGCCGAGATGACCTCCGCATGCATGGCAAGGCGGCCAAGCAGGTAGGCAACCAGCTCAGTTACGTGGCCGGAGTCGATCAGGAGCGGGCGTAGCGCCCGCAGATCGCGGTACCGCCACATGGCACGATCGACCCTGGACCTGATAACGAAGCCGATGTCACGCTGGCCCAGCCTGGCTGCGTAAGACTCATGGACGGGGAAAGGCTCGGCAACGAGAGAGTGCGATGAGATGTCGTACGTGTAAGTGCCAGCAGGCACCTCGGCCAGTGGAGCATGCATGACCACGGAAAGCTCGGTGGGGTGGCGCGCCCCGCCGGAGGGAGTCGTCCTCCGGACGCAGGTGACATGCCGCGTCTTGATCTCGTCGATCGGGGCTAGAACGAGCTTCAGGATCCACGCGAGCACGCCGAGCGTGAGGCCATCGTCGGCTTCGGGGATCAATCCCAGATCAGCGTCGCAGGCAGGCAGTGCGTATCGCGGACCCTTGCGTTCAAGGACGGCGGGAGGCGGTGGCCAGAGGCTGGCGTAGCGGTCGAGAAGTTTCGACTCGTTCTCAGCGACCTCCGGCGAGCCGTAGTCGAAGAACGGGTAGTCTACGTTCGCCTGGTGAAAGCTCACCGTGAAGGAACTCGCCTCCGCGGGATCCGGGGGCGGGCTATCCAAGAGAATGTGCGCCCTGACCAGGCTATCGAGATGCCCGGAGGTCACGTGCGGGTGCGCTGCCACTACCATGTCCCGGGCGGCACCGCCTGATGCCTGAGCCAGGACCGAGATGACGTCGGGCACCACGTCCTTCCCGATCGCGGAGAACGCCTTGCGGACCGACGGCTCGAACAGGATCCAGCGGGCTGGGCTGGCATATCCAGGCGAGTACAGCCTGCTCTGCACTCCAGCAAGGTCAGGATTGGCCCAGACCTTGCCCTGCGGTTCATCGGCGGTGATGAGGCACCTCGAGTGGCGTGCTAGTCATCGTCATAGACGCGTCGTCGCCTAGCGAACTCCTCGGGATCGTCGAAGAGCAGGGAGAGGTTGATCCGGTAGGTCTCCGCGCCGTCCTCGCGGAACTGGACCCGGTCGCTCTCGTGGAACGTGCAGGCGTCGAACAAGACGGCCCGGTTGCAGCCGTACGCCACGGTCTCCGTCTTGCCGCCGGTGTGCTCCTCGAAGTACTTCTCCGCCCATTCCACGGTGTTGAACTCGTGGATCATCATGGCGGGGTCACGCTTCACATCGAAGAAGACCAGACCGCCGGCTCCGGGCAGGAGGTTGAACTCGTCCGGCGTCATCCAGACATCGACCGTCACCGCGCCGTTGTCCGCATGCACCTTCAGCCCGACGTTGCGCTGGTGCATGAAGGCCCAGCAGCGCACGAACTCCAGTCCGCTCAGCACTTCAGGCAGCTGCTCTTTCAGCTCCTTGGCGACCGCCTGGATCTCTGGGATCTTCGGGTCGCGTACGTAGAGTTCGTTGGCCTGCCAGTTCTTGTACTGCCAGCCCCAGTTGGACAGCAACTGAGACCGAATGCCGCTAAAGGCCTCGGGCGTGAAGAAGTTGTCCAGGACAGCGTAGTTGTAGGGAGAGGAAGTGGCGTACTCGCGTTCAACCTGCTGCCAGTCCCGCGGGGTGAGCCCTATCGCCTTGGTCGTTTTGACCATCGTCTCGCGGCAGTTACTGCGTGTGCGACTGGAGCAGGGCACGGCGCAGGGTCGGAAGCTCCTCGATGAGTTCTGTCCCTCGGGGCACGATGAAGCTGATCGAGTCCATCGTGTTCAGCGACTCGGTCGGCTGCGTGACCGCGAATTTCTGCAGATCCTCGAACGTGAGGAAGTAGGCGGCCTGACCACGCGAGTACCGGATGAGGACAGACGGGTTGATCTCGGGGTTGCGTAGGAAAGACGGAACCTCGTCGATGACCTCCCCGTCGGGAATGACGAACGACACTGTCGAGTCATCCAGCCGACTCCAGGTCGCCGGAGTGCAGCGGTATTCCGTCAGATCCTCAGCCTTGACGAAGTAGGCGCATGACCGCGCCGGATCCTGGATGAGAACGTTGGGGAGCGTGTCGAAGGTGCGTCGATGCTCGTTCAGCTTGTCATACGCGGTCTCGGCGTCCATCGTAATTCCCTGTTCCGCGCCGTGCGGCGCTCGCGTTCGCCGGTTACCGGACATTATCTCTTCGCATGCCCAAAGCAAGGACGAGCTTAACATTGCCTCCGATTTCAAACAACAGGGTACTTCGAATGATAGCGCGATGCGGAATTTGACGTTATCACTTCTATCACTCACGTCAATCCGATAGCATTACAGTAAAGCTACTAGTAAAGGGCCGTCAATTTCATGAAGCGGTCGTCCATGGGTGGCCGTTCCCGACCTCAACACCACATTCTCAGGTACTTGGCCCGCTCCGTTATGGTCGGCCCAGCTGATGTCGGAACAGGACGTGCCGCAATCAGCGCGATCCGTGGCTAAGGCCGCCTGGCCGACCGCGGACCCGGCCCTGGTGGTTCAGGAGAGCGTCACGTGCGTGGTGCAGGTGAACGGTAAGGTCCGCGACCGGCTGGAGGTTCCCCCCTCGATCGGCGAGGATGAGCTGCGGGAGCAGGCGATGGCCGCTCCGGGGGTGGTTCGCGCCCTGGCCGGGCTGGGCGTCCAGCGCGTGATCGTACGGCCCCCGAAGCTGGTCAACATCGTCGCGAGGTAAATTCCCTGGGTCATGAGGTGCTGCGGCGGGGCGGTGATCAGACACGGCGTAGGACCGCCACCACCTTGCCGAGTATCGTCGCGTCGTCGCCGAGGATGGGCGTGTAGGCCGGGTTGTGCGGCATCAGCCATACGTGCCCGTCGCTCCGCTTGAGCGTCTTCACCGTGGCCTCGCCCTCGACCATGGCGGCGACGATCTCCCCGACCTCCGCGTCTTCCTGCTGCCGGACGACTACCCAGTCGCCGTCCGCGATCGCGGCGTTGATCATTGAGTCGCCCGCGACCTTGAGCAGGAACAGGGTGCCGTCTCCGACCAGCTGGCGGGGCAGCGGGAACACGTCCTCGACCTGCTCCTCGGCGAGTATCGGGATGCCGGCGGCGATCCGGCCGACCAGCGGCACGTACATCGCCTCCTGTGACGGGATGTCGAGGCCGTCGGTAACCGCCTCGGCATCGCCCTCCTTGCCTTCCCGGCTATCGGGGTGTCCCGGCCGGACCGGCTGGTGTCCGGGCAACCGGACCTCCACGGTCCGCGGCCGGCCCACGTCACGGTGCAGGTAGCCCTTCTTCTGCAGCGTGGACAGCTGGTAGGACACGCTGGAGGTGCTGGTCAGCCCGACGGCCTCGCCGATCTCGCGCATCGACGGCGGGTAGCCGCGCTTCTGCACCGACTCCCTGATCACCTGCAGTACCTTGCGCTGGCGCCAGGTGAGCACGTGGTCGGGGTCGGGCTTGTCCGGCGTCTCCAGGACCACGACCGGCGCCGTCCCCTTGGGCTTGCGGCCCGGCCTTCCCTTAGGTCGCAGGGGTGGCTGCGGTTCTTCGGTGTTTTCCATTGGACGGACCTCCGTCGGAGAGTTGTCGCTTACGCATACGAGATTAGTCCCTATAGGCTGAATGGCCAAACATCTGTTCGACGTGTCGCGTGTCGTCCCGAATGTCTGCCCCACCCGCCCGCGCCGGAAGCCTCTTGAACGTGCCAAGCGCGCACTTGGTAGCGATAGAGCGAGCCCGAAAGCGCACTCGGATCCCGCGACACGCCGGAGCGAGCGGCGCGGGTTGCGGAGGTGTCGGCTCTGGTTTACGGTGGACCACAACATCTAGTAGTTACACCGATGTCGTTCATCCACAAGTTGTGGATATCCATGATCGCAAAGGGTACGAGACGTCACGCCGGGAGGTGATCGCGTGTACTGCCCGTTCTGCCGTCACCCCGACAGCCGGGTCATCGACAGCAGGGTCGCGGAGGACGGGACTGCGATCCGCAGGCGGAGGTCTTGCCCGGAGTGCGGGCGGCGGTTCACCACTCAGGAATCCGTCATCTTGATGGTGGCGAAGCGCAGCGGGGTGACCGAGCCCTTCGCGCGAGACAAGATCGTCCGTGGCGTGCAGCGGGCCTGCCAGGGACGGCCGGTCGATTCCGGCCAGCTCGCCATGCTCGCGCAGCGAGTGGAGGAGACGATCAGGGCGCGCGGCCTGGCGGAGGTGTCGTCCCACGAGGTGGGGCTGGCGATCCTCGGGCCGCTTCGCGATCTCGACGAGGTCGCGTACCTCAGGTTCGCCTCGGTGTACCGGGGGTTCGAGTCGATCGACGACTTCGAGAAGGAAATCACCGCGCTGCGGGGTCGGCTTGACGCCGGCAGCGCGCAGGAAGTGTTAGCGGATCCGCCAGGGGATCGATGAGCAAGGGGGAAAGGGAGTCATGACCGAAACCGCGAGCGGGCCGGCGACGCGCAAGGGGCGGCGCAAGGGCCTGAAGATCGGCCGCATCAACACGACGCCGGGCACGCACCCGTATGACCAGGTGACTTGGGAGCAGCGCGATGTCGTGATGACCAACTGGCGCGACGGCTCGGTCAACTTCGAGCAGAAGGGGGTGGAGTTCCCTGACTTCTGGTCGGTGAACGCGACGAACATCGTCACCACCAAGTACTTCCGCGGCGCGGTCGGCACCCCGCGGCGGGAGCGGTCGCTGAAGCAGCTCATCGACCGCGTCACCGACGTGTACACGAAGACGGGCCGGGAGAACGGCTACTTCGCCTCGGAGGAAGACGCCGAGATCTTCGACCACGAGCTGAAGTACGCCCTGGTCCACCAGATCTTCGCGTTCAACTCCCCCGTCTGGTTCAACGTCGGCACGGCATCCCCCCAGCAGGTCAGCGCGTGCTTTATTTTGTCCGTAGATGACACGATGGATTCCATTCTGGACTGGTATAGGGAAGAAGGCCTGATCTTCAAGGGCGGCTCCGGGGCCGGGGTCAACCTGTCCCGCATCCGGTCCAGCAAGGAACTGCTCAGCTCCGGCGGCACCGCCAGCGGCCCGGTCAGCTTCATGCGCGGCGCCGATGCCTCCGCCGGGACGATCAAGTCCGGCGGCGCGACCCGCCGCGCGGCCAAGATGGTCGTCCTCGACGTGGACCACCCCGACATCGAGGAGTTCATCGAGACGAAGGCCCGCGAGGAGGACAAGATCCGCGTCCTGCGCGACGCCGGCTTCGACATGGACCTCGGCGGCCAGGACATGAACAGCGTCCAGTACCAGAACGCCAACAACTCCGTCCGCGTCAGCGGCGAGTTCATGCGCGCGGTCGCCGACGGCAAGCCATTCGACCTGCTCGCCCGCCGCACCGGCGAGGTCGTCGAGTCCGTCGACGCGAAGAGCGTGTTCCGCAAGATGGCCCAGGCCGCCTGGGAGTGCGCCGACCCGGGCATCCAGTACGACGACACCATCAACGACTGGCACACCAACCCCGAGTCGGGTCGTATCACCGCCAGCAACCCGTGCAGCGAGTACCTGAGCCTCGACAACTCGTCGTGCAACCTCGCCAGCATCAACCTGCTCAAGTTCCTCCGCGAGGACGACACGTTCGATTCCGAGCGGTTCCGGCAGATGTCCGAGCTGATCATCACCGCGATGGACATCTCCATCACGTTCGCCGACTTCCCGACCGAAAGGATCGGCGAGGTCACCCGTGCCTACCGCCAGCTGGGCATCGGGTACTCCAACCTGGGCGCGTTGCTGATGGCGACGGGTCACGCCTACGACTCCGATGGCGGTCGCGCGATCGCCGGGGCGATCACGTCGCTGATGACGGCCGCGGCCTACAAGCGGTCCGCCGAACTGGCCAGGGCCGTCGGACCGTACGACGGTTACGCCAAGAACGAGGCTCCGCACAAGCGAGTGATGCGCATGCACGCGGAGGCGAACGCGAAGATGTCGTCGGTCGATGCCTTCGACCGCCAGATTCTCGACCTCGCCGGCCAGACCTGGAAAGAGTGCCTCAAGCTCGGCGAGGCGAACGGCTACCGCAACGCGCAGGCCAGCCTGCTGGCACCCACCGGGACCATTTCCTTCATGCTCGACTGCGACACGACCGGTATCGAGCCCGACCTGGCGCTGGTCAAGTTCAAGAAGCTGGTCGGCGGCGGCTCCATGCAGATCGTCAACCAGACCATCCCTCGCGCTCTGAAGAACCTTGGCTACCAGCAGGAGCGCAGCGAGGCGATCGTCGAGTACATCGCCGAGCATGGCCACGTGGTCAACGCCCCGGGCCTGAAGCCAGAGCACTACGAGGTGTTCGACTGCGCGATGGGCGAGCGCTCGATCAGCCCGATGGGCCACGTCCGGATGATGGCCGCGGTGCAGCCGTTCCTGTCCGGCAGCATCTCCAAGACAGTGAACATGCCCGAATCGGCCACGGTGGAGGACGTCGAGCGCATCTACTTCGAGGGGTGGAAGCTCGGCCTGAAGGCCCTGGCGATCTACCGCGACAACTGCAAGGTCGGCCAGCCGCTGTCCATCGCGAAGAAGGAAGACGTCCAGAAGGAGGTCGAGGAGAAGGCGCAGGAGCTGGCGGCCCGGATCGCTCGCGCCGAGCCCCATGAGCACCGCCCGGTCCGCAAGCGCCTGCCGAAGACCCGTTCGGCCACCGTGACCAAGTTCAACGTGGCCGGGGCCGAGGGCTACATGACCGCCTCCACCTACCCCGACGACGGCCTGGGCGAGGTGTTCCTCAAGCTGGGCAAGCAGGGCTCGACCCTGGCGGGCGTGATGGACGCGTTCTCGATGGCGATCTCCGTCGGCCTGCAGTACGGCATTCCGCTCGAGACCTATGCCGAGAAGTTCACCAACCTGCGGTTCGAGCCGGCCGGCATGACCGACGACCCGGACATCCGCATCGCGATGTCGGTCATGGACTACATCTTCCGCCGCCTCGCCCTGGACCACCTGCCGTACGAGCAGCGGGCCGGGCTGGGCATCCTGTCCGCCGCCGAGCGCGCCGCGCAGGCGGCGGGCCAGGATCCGGCGACGCTCGGGTCCGAGGTCGACACGGTCGGGCTCGCCCAGTCCTACGGCGGTGATCCCGAACGGAGCGACCCGTCTCCTCAGCCCCCCGCCCCTGCCCAGCCACCGCGGGCGCCCGGCGCGTCGGCCGCCCAGAACCCGCGGGCGGGTTCGGGTCAGGCGGGCGGCCCGCACAGCACGGCCGAGCTGATCGAGGCTCAGCAAGGCCGGACGGCCGACGCCCCGCTCTGCCTGACCTGCGGCACGAAGATGCGCCCGGCCGGCAGCTGCTACGTCTGCGAAGGTTGCGGCAGCACCTCCGGCTGCAGCTGAAAGCGAGCGGTGCCGCCT
>JAFMRC010000283.1 GCA_017354375.1 Nocardiopsaceae bacterium
GGCCGAGGTCATCGCGGCCCTGCTGCTGGGCGCGGCGCCAGCCGAACCGGGCCGCACCGCCGCCCTCCGGCTGGACGGCGCGCGGGTCACCGGGACCCTCGACCTGGGCCACTCCCAGGTCACCGGGCCGGTCCGGCTCCGCCACTGCGAATTCGATTCCGTCATCGACCTGTCCGGCGCGCGCACCAGGGACATCGACCTGGAAGGCTCGCGGCTCTCCGGGCTGGCCGCGCCGCTCGCCGGGATCGACGGCAACCTCAGCCTCATCGGCTGCGAGTGCTCCGGCCAGGTAGCGCTGACCGGCGCGCACGTCACCGGGTCGCTGCGGATGCAAGAAGCCAGCCTGGACCACCCGGGCCATGCCGCCCTGCTCGCCAACCGGCTCGTCGTCGACGATGACCTGATCGCGGCGGAGGCCGTCGTGAACGGGGAGATGCGGCTGGCCGGCGCCCGGGTCGGCGGAATCGTCCTGCTGGACCGGGCCGTCGTCCACGCCGCGGGCGCCCGCCGGGCCGTCAACGCCTTCAACATGCACGTCGCCCTCGACGTGCTGGCCCGCTCCGGGTTCGCCGCGGACGGGGAGGTGGCGTTCAGCGACGTCCGCGTGGGCCAGAACCTGGACCTGCGGGGCGCGTCCTTCCGCAACCCCGGCGGCAACGCGCTCCGGTGCCGTAAGACCGACGCCAGGCGGCTTGTCATCTCCGGCGTCACCGCGGACGGGATGGTCGACTTCCGCTACTCGCGGTTCACGGTCATCAGGGACGAGCCGCCGTGGCCGGAACAACTGCGGCTGTCCGGGGTCAGCTACGACCGGCTGGAGCCCGTGCTGCCCGCGGCGCGGCGGGTGGAGTGGCTGCGCCGGGACGCCGACGGCTACCTTCCGGAGAACTACGAGACGCTCGCCAGCATGTACCGGGGCCACGGCGACGACGCGGCCGCGCGCACGGTGCTGCTGGCCCGGGAGCGGGAACGCCGGAGGCAACTCCCCTGGCACGCCCGCGCCTGGTCGCTGCTGCAGGAGATCACCGTGGGCTACGGGTACCGGCCGCTGCGCGCGGGCGCCTGGCTGGCGGCGTTCTGCGTGCTCGGCACGGTCGCCTTCGGCCTGCACCGTCCCGCACCGGTGCCCGGGGCGCCGCACCCGGCGTTCAACTCGCTGGTCTACTCCCTCGACCTGCTGGTCCCGCTGGTCGACTTCGGCCTGCGCAACGGCTACGACCCGCACGGGCCGCTGCGGTGGCTGGCCTACCTGTGCGTCGCGGTCGGCTGGATCTTCGCCACCACAATCGCCGCCGGCATCGCCCGCGTCCTGCGGCGCCAGTAAGGCGGGCAGCGTCCCCACCGAGTCGGCGTAGAAGGCCGATCCGGCCACGTGGAACGCGACCTGGCGCAACGTCCAGGCGCCGCCCGCGCGCTCGTCCAGCTGCCGGTCGCTGAGCGACCGCAGGCGGGCGTCCCAGATGAGCGCCAGCCGCCGCAGCCGGCTCCGGGCCTCGTCCAGGTCGTCGTGGGTGAAGGCGGCGAGATCGGCGGAGGTCGTGATCGCGGAGGCATGCCAGCGGTCCGGTTCCGTGGGCCGGCCGGCCAGCCGGGCCTCCAGCTCGGCCAGGTGATCGACGAGGTGGTCGGCCACCCGCCGGATCGCCTTGTGCGGCGTATAGACCCGTGGCGGCTCGCCTTCGACGGGTATCTCGATGGGCCTGCCGTCCCACCGGGGCCAGGTCGCGGCCAGGTCCAGCACGTGGTCCACCATGCTGGTCACGACATCGGCCGGGTGCCGCTCGTCCGTCTCAGGTCCAGGATCGGTCATGAGTAAATCATGACGCACGCGTGCCCGTCGTCCTGCGTTCCCCTCCTCGCCGGCGCGCTCGATTGCGCAATCGATGGGGCTATGACGCGCTCGATTGCGTAATCGGGGGGTGTGGGGGTGGACCCGCATGCCTGAGATAACACAAATTTGTGTTATCTCAGGCATGCCTGTAATATTCGGGTCATGCCGTCAGATGCTGAGATCACCTTCGCCGACCACGCGGCCCGGCTCTACGCGCGCCGCTACGGGATGCCGCCGATGGCGGGCCGACTGCTGGGCTACCTGATGGTCTGCGACCCGCCGGAGCAGACCATCGCGGAGCTGGCCGAGTCCCTCTTGGCCAGCCGGAGCGCCATCGCCGGGGCGGTCAAGGTGCTGGACAGCACCTTCTGCATGATCCGGCGCTCCCGCGCGGCCGGCGAGCGGATGGACCGGGTTCAGGTCGACCTCACCAGCATCGGGGCGATGGGCTTCGACGTGACCGAGTACCAGGAACAGCGCGAGCTGGCACGCGAGGGCCTGGAGCTACTGGAGGACGCGCCGCCCGAGCGGCGGGCGGTGCTGCTGGAGTACGCCGCGTTCATGGATTACCTGGTAGGGCGCCTGCCGGAGCTGAAGAAGGACTGGATGGCCCACCGTGAGGCGCTGCGCGCCGCCGGCGAGCTCCCCGGCGCCGAACCGAGCCCCTGACGTGACCCTGACCCCTGACCGAGCCCCTGACCCTGAGCCGACCGACCCCCTGATGCATCCGAACCACTGAAGGCGGGGAACCCCATGACGACGACCAACCGGGCCGCGGAGGCGATCAGCGCCCGCGGCGTGCGCAAGTCCTTCGGCAAGCACCTGGTGCTCGACGACGCCAGCCTCGCCGTCGCCGACGGCACCATCTTCGCCCTGCTCGGGCCCAACGGGGCGGGGAAGACGACGATGGTGCGCATCGCCTCGACCCTGATCCGCGCCGACGCGGGCGAGGTCCGGGTCGGCGGCCACGACGTCGCCGCCGACCCGGACGCGGTCCGCGCCCTGATCGGGGTCACCGGCCAGTTCTCCGCCGTGGACAACTACCTCACCGGCGAGGAGAACCTCCGCCTGATGGCCGACCTCCGCCACCTCGGCCGGCGGGCCGGACGAGCCCGGATCGCGGAGCTGCTGGAGCGGTTCGACCTCACCGACGCCGCGCGCAAGCCGGCCTCGGCCTACTCCGGCGGGATGCGGCGGCGGCTGGACCTGGCGATGACGCTGGTCGGCGACCCGGCGGTGATCTTCCTCGACGAGCCGACGACCGGGCTGGATCCGCGCAGCCGCCGCACCATGTGGCAGATCATCCGCGAGCTGGTCACCGACGGCGTGACGATCTTCCTCACCACCCAGTACCTGGAGGAGGCCGACCAGCTCGCCGACCGGATCGCGGTGCTCGACCACGGCCGGATCGTCGCCGAGGGCACGCCCGCCGAGCTCAAGAGCCGCGTCCCCGGCGGGCACGTCACGCTTCACTTCGCCGAGCCGCGCGCCCTGCGCTCGGCCGCGGGCGTCCTCGGCGGCGCCACTCCGGACGCCGACCAGCTGACCCTGCAGGTTCCGGGCGCCAGCGTCGCGTCCCTGCGGCGCATGCTCAACTCGCTCGGCGACTCCGGCATCGACGTCGAGCACCTGTCGGTCCACACGCCAGACCTCGACGACGTGTTCTTCGCCGTCACCGGCCACGCCACCGCCGACCCCGCCGAACAGGAAGCGCTAGCGCCATGACCTCCCTCACCCGTACCCTCGCCGATTCGGCCACGATGCTGCGCCGCAACCTCAAGTACCAGCTGCGCTACCCGTCGCTGACGCTGATGCTGGCCGGCCTCCCGATCGTGTTCCTGCTGCTGTTCGTCTACGTCTTCGGCGGCCAGCTCGGCGCCGGCCTGGGCGGTCACGGCGCGGCGGGCGGTCACGGCACGGCGCACCCCGACCGCGGCGCCTACCTCGACTACGTCGTCCCCGGCATCCTGGTCATGACCGTGGCCTCCGTCGCCCTCGGCACCGCGATCTCGGTCGCCACCGACATGACCACCGGCATCATCGACCGGCTCCGCACCATGGCCATCGCCCGGGCCGCGGTGCTCACCGGTCACGTCCTGGGCAGCGTGCTGCAGACCCTCGTCATCCTCGTCCTCGTCACCGGCGTGTCGCTGGCCATCGGCTTCCGGACCAGCGCCAGTCCCCTGCAATGGCTGGCCGCCGCCGGGGCGCTCGCGCTGTTCGCGTTCGCGCTCATCTGGCTGTCCGCCGCGCTGGGCCTGGCCGCCAGGAGCGTCGAGACCGCCAGCAACACGCCCATGTTCCTCACCCTGCTGCCGTTCCTGTCGAGCGGCTTCGTTCCCACCGCCTCGATGCCGGCCGGGCTCCGCCAGTTCGCCGCGTATCAGCCCTTCACCCCGGTCATCCAGACGATCCGCGGCCTGCTCGCCGGCGGCCCGGTCGGCGCGCACGCCGTCGCCGCGATCGCCTGGAGCGCCGGCATCGCCCTGGTCAGCTACGTCTGGGCCGTCCGCCTTTACAACCGCCGGCGAGCCGCCACGCCCAATTGACAGGCGCCACGATCCGTTCGGGATGACCGGGGTGCGGGGTGGGGTGTTAGGCGTTCTTCGCCGCGATCGGCGTGACCGCGGCCTGCACCTGCCGCAGCCCGGCCGGGACGCTCAGGCTGCCGCCCCACACCTTCTCCCATATCGGGGTGATCGCGTCGGTGATCTGCACCCCCTGCTGCTTGTAGCTCACGCCGTCCGCCGTGGCGTAGGAGTTCAGCGCGCTCAGGAAGTAGCTCGCGCCGGTCACGTCACCGGTGTAGTTCTGGTAGGCGCCCCAGGCCGACGCCCTGGCCGGGCTGCCGGCCCCGGTGGTGGAGAACATGAACGTCAGGCCCGCAGTCGAGGTGTACTCGTTCAGGTAGATCCAGGCCGCGTCGCGCTCCTTGCAGTCGGTGGTGATCGCGTAGCAGCTTCCGTCCGAGGCCGTCGTGTGCGCCACTGGTCCGGCCGGCCAGTTGGCGTACCCGAACCTGATGTTCGTCTCCGAGTGCAGGACCGCGGTCATCCAGGTGCCGGCGATGTCCATCGCCGCCTTGCCCTCGATGAAGGCGCCGACTCCCGCGCTGGTGATCGCCTGGTTCTCCGAGAGGGTGGGGGCGTACGGGCCGAACTCGTTCACCCAGAAGTCCATGGCCTTCACCGCGGCGGCGTTATCGACCTCGCACGCGGTCTGGGCGGGGTTCAGCAGCCTGGCGCCGAACGGCTGCAGGAACACGGGGCTGGCGTAGGCGACGTCTAGTTGCGGGTACGTGCCGAAGCCGAAGATACGGTTCCCGCCGGACCCGGAGCTCACCTTCTTCGCCTTGGCCAGCAGGTCGTCCATCGTCCAGTCGGGCGACGGATAGGGCTCCCCGGCCTTGTCGAAGAAGTCCTTGTTGTAGACGACGATCAGCGGCTCGACGTCGTAGGCCAGGCCGTAGGTGCTGCCGTTGTTCTGGTAGAACGACAGCGCCGGGCCGACGAAGTCCCCTTCGTTGAAGTCCGGCTGGGCCTTCATGTAGTTGTCCAGGGCGACGAACCGGCCGGCGTGGATGAAGTTCTGCGCGAACGTGTACTGCGCGTACATCACGTCCGGAAGGCCGCCGGATGCCCCCTGCACGGAGTACTTCGTCTGGTAGTCCGCGCCCGGGGTGTTCTGCGCGGAGAGCCTGATGTTCGGGTGGCGTTCGGTGAAGAACTTGTCGAATTGCATCTGGCGCACCCAGAAGTCCGGCGTCCAGGTATGCGCGACGGAGAGCGTGACCGGCGTGGACGGCTCGTTGATCGCCGTCGGCCAGTGCAGCACCCGGTTGAGCGACTCGGCCTCGGCCAGCGGGTACGTCTTGCTGTCGATCGGCCCCTGCGTGGCCCCGGCGCTGGAGGCGCCGCCGCCGACCGATGTGCCGCCGCATCCGGCGAGGCCCGCGAGGCCGGCACCCGCCGCGGCGTAGCCGAGGAACTTTCGCCGGGACACCGTTCCCGGCCAGGGAGACCTGCGCCCGGGGGGACCGCTCGCGCCGCCGGGTGAGCCTGAAACGCTTGAATCGCGGGTGTCGTCCACGCTCCGTACCTTTCCATGCCTTTCGCGAGGGGAGGGGGTGCACAGGAGGCAAGCGCGCCCGATCAATCGTTATACCAGTGCTGTTTGGAGGTATGTGCGATCTCACTGGCGACACTGCCATGACCTCTGTGCCCAGTAGGACCCTTGGCCCAGAGTGACCATGTGTACCCAGGATTACTCAAGTGTACACAGAATAATCAAGTGCTCTCGGACTGGTCAGCGCTCCCGGCCAGTCAAGTGCTCCCCCCGGCCCGGCCCCGGCCAGCCAGGGAGTAACGCGACCCGCAGCACCGCGCATGGCGGCACCGGCGGCCCCTGCGGCCCCGGCGAACCCTGGGGAAGCCAGACCCGCAGCGCGCCGGGATCTCGCCGCCATCGCAACTCGCCCTCAACCCCGAGCAGCCGAACGGATCGTGGCGCCTGCCCCAGCAGCCCCGCCTCCTCCCCCAGGCTCACGATGGTGGCGACGCCATCGGGCGGCCAGGCCAGGAGCATCGCGTACACCGCGCCGTCCTGGCCGCGGGTGAACCTGATGTCCTCCGGGCCGTAGGGCAGGTCCGCCTCGCGGGCCAGCGCCCCGGCCCCGCCCCGGGAGCCCGTCCCCGCGGCCGTCGGGCCCTCCCCGTGGGTGGCCCAGGGCCTGGTCCCGTAGATCGCCTCGCCGTTGACGGCCAGCCAGTCACCGATCTCCCCCAGCGCGGCCCGGCACTCGTCATCGACCGTCCCGTCCGGGCGCTGGACGATGTTCAGGAGCATCGATCCGTTCCGGCTCACGGTGTCGCACAGCATGTGGATGACCTGCCGCGCGGGCTTGTAGCGCTCCCCGGCGCTGTAGAACCAGTCGCCGATGCTGGTCTCCAGCTGCCACGGCGCGCTCTCAACGGCCGCCGGCAGGTGCCGCTCGATGTCCAGCAGCACCGCCTCCCGGTCGGCCGGCGGGACGGACTTGATGTCCACCACGCCGTCGGGGAACCGGTTGTAGTACGCGGCGGTGAACTCCAGGCCGCACCGGGACGGGGGGCTCGCGGGGCAGACGCTGCCCTCGTCGAACGGGAGCCTCGCGTCGTCCAGCAGCACGAGGTCGGGCCGGAAGGCGGTGACCAGGTCCTCCAGCCGGGCGTAGAAGTTGTCGATGAAGCCGGCGTCCGGCGGCTCGCCGTGCGCCCGCGGGCGCCCGTACAGGTCCGCCGGGTCCAGCCCCTCCCACCAGGTGCCCGCGCCGTCGCGCGCGGTGAGGTTGCCGTCGTAGCCGACACCCGCCCTCGGCCCGTCGGCGTCGGCGGCGAACGCCGCGTCCAGCCAGCGCCAGGTCCACGAGCCCGCGTGCACCCTCACGCCGAAGCGCAGCCCGGCCGCGCGGGCCGCGCC
>JAFMRC010000080.1 GCA_017354375.1 Nocardiopsaceae bacterium
ACGCCGTGACCGCAACGCGACACGGCGCCCGCATCCCGGCCAGCGGCACACCCGGAGCCTCGCGCTGACCAGCGGAAACCAGTTAAACGCTCAGGCAATAACGACTTTGCAGACGCCGTGCTGTCACTTATGCCGCTGGACGGAGCCGAGATGCCGTCTCTCAGCGATGTTCCCAGCGCTATGGACTGGTATGAGCGTGAACGGCTGAACATCCTCGCGGGTGTCCAGCAGGCGATGGATCTTGGACAATACGATATCGCATGGCGGCTACCGGTCGTGTCCGATGGGTTCTTCGAGCTTCGCGCGTACTGGCGTGAGTGGCGAGACATCCATACCGATGCGCTTACAGCGGCCCAGACAATTAACGATGCTTTGGGGGAGGCGTCGGTTCGACGCTGTCTCGGTGATGTCTGCTGGCGCTTCGGAGAGCATCAGGAGGCGCTGCGGCATTACGAGCGCGGTGCGGTGATTGCCCATGATATCGGGGACGCATGGATTGAGGGGTTCTCGACGCGGGGGTCGGGGTTGATCTATCAGGAAATGGGGGAACATGCCCGGTCAGTCCCGTATTTCGATCGGGCGCTAGAGATATTTCAGTCGAGCGATAACGCGCGGGGGATCGGCATGTCGGTGCTCAGCCTGGGACTGTCGCGCCGCGGATCGGGGGATTTGGTGCAAGCTGCAATGAAGTGCGAGGAAGCGGTCAGGATCTTCCGCCAGATTGCGGATCGCTGGAGCCTGGCATGGGGGCTGCTTCCTCTGGGAGAAATCTACCTCGACATGTCAAGCCCGCAACAGGCGCGGCAGCAATTCGAGGAAGCGGTCGGCATCTTCCGTGATTTCGGGGATCGTCGTAGTGAGGCGTCAGGCCTGAGACAACTCGGACATGCGTTCAGACTGCAAGGCGATGACGCTCGCGCTCGCGCTCGCGAGTGCTGGGTCGGCGCCCTGGAAATCTTCGAAGCTATCGAAGATCCCCGAAGCGATGAGATCCGGGATCTACTCCGCGAGGCTGGATAACCTCGGGGGGCGGGGGAGCCGGGATGATCCGTGTCAGGCCCTGCGGGACCCTGGTGTTGAGATCCGAGCTCGTGGGTGCGCTGGACGCGGATCGGGATCCGGGAAACTATAGGTCATCCTCGGATTCCCCTCCATCACCTTTATTTTTCTCCTGAAAGTATAACTTCCGGTGATCGGGTTGGCTGGGACCTTGGATTACGGCGTGGCGGCAGTGTTGCAACGGCCGCCCTCCTTGTCGCCATGGCTCGCGCCACCCTCCTGGCGGCGGCCTTACGCTCGTGGCCTCGCGCTGGAACCGCCGCGACAGTAAAGGCGCCAGCGCGTACTCAGCCCAACGCCTTGACATCTACTGTCATGTACTTGACAATTTATGTCAAGTAACGGTGACGGGAGGTAGGGAATCCGTACTGAGCTTGTTGATCAGCTGGTCCGCATCGTCGATGTCCGGCTGCTCGATCCCCTGGAGATCCTGCTGGAAGGCGACGACGCGGTGCGGGCGGCGCGGGAGGCGGTGCGCCAGCGCGCGGAGACCTGGGCGTCGGTGATGCTCGGGCCCGACGACCAGGCCGCGATGATGATGATCATCCGGGTGGTCTCCAGCCTTTACCCGGGAGACGCGCCGTTCGCGCCGCCCGCCGAATGGTGGCGCACGCCGCTGGGCCAGGTCGTCGTCCGGCGGGTCGGGCACCCGTCCGCCCATGCCGTCTCGTATTCGGTCGCGGGCGCGATGCTCGGGATCACCCGGCAGGGCGTTCATGACCTCGTCACGCGACGCAAGCTGGATCGTCACCCCGACGGCGGGGTCACCGTCGAGTCAGTGCGCGCCCGGGTCGCCCGCGGCGTGCCGCATCACGAAAGCCCGCCGCACGGCGGATCCGGAAACTCTCGTTAGGAATCGTCATGCCCGATCCCGAAGATCTGGTTCTCGGCGCCGGAGTCGCGGCCCGCGACTTCGGCGGAGCCGGGGATCCGCTCCTGCTCCTGCACGGCGCCGGCGCCAACCTCGTGAGCATGCAGCGGCTGGCCGGGGATCTGTCCCCGCGGTTCCGTGTCATCACGGTCGACCTGCGCGGGCACGGCCGGTCCGGGGACGGCCCGTGGGAGTGGGAACCGGTTCTCGGTGACCTCGAAGCGGTCCGCGACGGGCTGGGCCTGGCCGAACCTGTCGTCGTCGGCTGGTCGCTCGGTGGCATGATCGCCGCGCTGTGGGCCGACCGTCACCCCGCGTGCCCCGCGGCGGTGAGCATCGACGGCACGCCGCCGCCCAGCCATCCGGGCCAGTGCGCTGGCATGGATCCCGCGAGCGCTCGCGCCGACCTCGATCGCCTGCATGCCGCCTTCTCGGCGATGCGCGACAGCATGGCCCAGCCGCTTACGCCGTCCGCCCTCCAGGCGGCCATCGACTCACAGCGCGCGATGTGGCGCCGGCACAGCCCCTCAGAGGATGAGGCCTCCGAGGATCTGGCGGAGGAGGGGTTCCGGCGTAACCTCACCACCCGTGACGGTGAAACCTGGGCGCGTCCGCTGCCGCACGTGCTGGCCTTTCTTCAGACGGCGATGGCGGACCTCGACATCATCCCGGTCTACCGCCGGGTCGCGTGCTCCTTGCTGGTGATCCTGGCCACGGAGGATCTTCCTGAGCAGCAGCCGTTCCGCGAGCTGTACGCGGCATACCGGCGCGGCTTCGGTGAGCGTCTCGCCGAGGCGGCCGAGGTCAACCCCTGCCTGCGGGTCGCCCGCGTCGAAGGGGCCAGCCACGCCATGGTCGCCGAGCGACCCGGCGAAATCGCCCAGATGATCACCCGGTTCGCGGCGGTCGCCTAAGTTTCGTGGCCGCTGAGGCGGCTATCAGGAGGATCCCACTTGGGAGTGCCGGTGCGGCCCGAGCTGGGTGCTGAGGTTGTCGAGCAGTGCTTTCAGCAGGCCGGCGAGCGTGGCGCGTTCCGCGGCCGACAGGCTTGCCACGAGGTCGGCCTCGCGGCCGAGCACCCGGTCGACCAGGCGCTCGACCAGGGCATGGCCCGCGGGCGTGAGGGTGACGAGGACGGCTCTCGATGAGCGGTCGGCGGCAGGTGCCCGCTTGACGAGCCCGGCTCGCTCGGCTCGGCCGATGCGCTGGGAGACCGCCCCGGCGGTGACCCGGGTCTGCTCGGTCAGCTGGCGGGTTGTCAGCTGGTAGGGCGGCCCGGCCCGGCGCAGCACGCTCAGCAGGTCCAGCGTCGCGGCGTCGGCGCCGGCGGCGGCGAGGGTCTGGCGGCGGTCCTCGCCGAACAGGTGGGCTAGCCGCCAGATCCGGGTCACGATGCCGATGCCCTCCACGGGCGTGCCGGGCCGCTCGCGCAGCCAGGCCAGGGCCGTGGCATCGACCGGGTCATTCTCGTCCCACACGCCGGGCCTCCGATCGTTTAGGGCTAAACGTCATGCTAGTATTTAGATCTAAACATCATGCTAGCCGGTACCGCTACATCTGGGGGTGCCGCCACATCGGGAGGTAGCGATGAGCCGCAACGTGATCGTGACCGGGGCGAGCAGGGGGATCGGCTACGCCGTGGCCGCCTCCTTCGCCGCGGCGGGCGATCGGGTGCTGATCACCGGTCGGCACGGCGACGCGATTGACACGGCAGCGGCTGAACTCGGATCCGGCGTCACGGCCGCCGTGTGCGACGCCAGCGATCCGACGGCGATCGAGGCGCTGGAGCCGGCGCTCCCCGTGACCGTGGACGTCCTGGTCAACAACGCCGGCGGCAACACCGACTTCGGCCGGCCGGCACCCGGCGGCCTGAAGGCGCTGGCCGAGAGCTGGCACGCGAACCTGGACGCCAATCTCTTGTCGGCGGTCCTGATGACCACCGCCGTGGCGCCCCGCTTCGCCTCTGGCGGCACCGTCGTCAGCATCGGCTCCATCGCCGCCGACAAGGGCGCGGGATCCTACGGCGCGGCCAAGGCCGGGCTCGCGTCGTGGAACGCCGGGCTGGCCGCCGAGCTCGGCCCGCGTGACATCACGGCGAACGTGGTGGCACCCGGCTACATCGAGCGCACCGAGTTCTTCCGCGGCCAGCTCACCGGCCAGCGCAGGGACGCGCTGATCGCCGATACATGCAACGGCAGGCCGGGCACCCCCGACGACATCGCCGGGACCGTGCTCTTCCTCGCGTCCCCCGCCACCCGGCACGTCACTGGGCAGGTCATCGCGGTCAACGGCGGCGCCAGGACGACACGATAGGACGAAGGCCACCCAACCTGCACCAGGTCGTGAAGGCCGTCGCCCCCGAGGCCCGGATCGTCTAACGCGTATACCCCGCTGGGCGTGCGCGGTCAGGTCACGCGGTAGGCGGTGTACGACACGGTGTCCGCGCCCCGGATCGCCGACGCGACGAAAATCGACCGTTCCAGGAAGGAGAGCCGGGGCGCGGATGTCTCTAGGTACACCGCCACCCGGAAGTAGTACGACGCGGGATCGATCGCTTCGCCGCGCAGCAGCGCGGCGAGCACCTCAGGCGGCCCGCTGCGCACGCCTGAGGTGCGGAAGTGCACGAACTCGCCCGAAGCGGTTCGCGCGGAGTACCGCGTGTCGATCTCGATCGTCCCGTCCGGGCGGACGACCTGCCAGTCCGCCCCGCCCGGCAGGATCTCCGCGTCAACGGGCCCGTCACCTGGTTGCCCGCCAGCCAGGAAGCTAACCCGGCCGCCCGTGACCGCGATGATCCGCCGGTGCCCGGCCCGGGTCGCCCCGTGGTCCTCAACCGGCCCGAGCCGCGCGTCCACGGTAAACGCGGGCTCAAGCCCGGGCACGGGTGCCGCCGGGCTCACCGTGCCCGCCCGGGAAACAGCGTTCCACCACTAATACCGCACATGGTAGACCATAGCGGTGGTAAGCCCGGCGGCTGCCGTTTCGTAGTCCAGACAGGGCGACAGCGCGACCTCGGTCTCGGCGCGGCTGCCTACGGTGGGGTTCGGGCCGCGGGATGGAACTCGACCCGGTACAGCAGGGTTGCGTCATCGATCGGGCCCGCGTGCGCGGCGCGGCGGCGCAGGGTCTCGCGATCCGGTTCCCCGGCGCGCCGGACGTCCGCGTCGGTGATGTCGGCGAACGGGATCAGCTCGACGGAGTCGACCTCGATCAGGTCCTGGCCCCGGCCCACCGGGTACCGGCCGCCTGCCTTGACCTTCGGCCGCTTCCACAGCCGGAACGAGACCGTGATCTCCCCGGCCAGCACGTCATCGCGCAGCTCCTGGCTGAACAGCACGTTTCGATTCTACGCTTCCGGCCCAAGGCCGTAATCTGCCTTTTAGGCATTGACCTGCGAGAACGTGATTCTTTCCTCGTGGTCGAGAATGAGCACGTCAAGCGCCTCGCGAGAATCCAGCAGGACGATGATGTCATCCATCGCGGGAAACCAGAGATCATCGACGTTGCTCGCGAACGCCCCGAAGGTCATCCTCGCCCCGATCCGGTCAGCGACCCAGGCCACCGTTGCCTCTTCATCGGGACGAACCGGCAGCCTGGCCAGCCATTCCCTGACTTCCGAGGGCGTGAGGCCTGACGCGTCTGCCTCAAGGGCCGGGTCGTCGCGAATGCTGGAGAGGCGGTCAAGCGGCATGCCAAGCCGGCCCTCGGCAGCCTGGTATTCATCGCGACTGGCCGCAACGGACAGCGCGGCGAGTACATTCGTCAGTCGCGGCGGCATGGCGAGTACTGTACTGAGCTGGTAGTGGCAGCGTCGGGCGCGCTTTGTACGGTGAACGGTTGGATTGGAACGTTCCAGCAGGTGATTTAGCAACCATCCGCCATACAAAGCCATCGTCGCCGTCGGGCATGGTCGCGTTCACGAGAGAATCCGCCTCTGCTGTCACACAGGCCTCTGGCGTAACGATTCACTCGGTCAGCGAAGGTGAGCGGTGGCGTGCCGTCCGCGGCGAGCGGATCGGCGGCCAGCTTGCCGGTCAGGTCGCCGAGGAATCGTAGGTGACGCGGCCGGTGGTGCGGCCGTCGGCCAGGCGCTGGACGCCGTCGGCCACCGCGGGCAGCGGCAGCCGCTCGCTGACCAGGGGCCGGATCGCCCCGTCGGCGGCCAGGGAGGTCAGCGCCGCATGGCATTCCCCGAGCGAGATCGGCTCGTAGCGGGCGTACAGGCCCCAGTGCAGGCCCATGATCGAGTAGTTCTTGATCAGCGCGTGGTTCAGCGCCGCGGACTGGATCTCGCCGCCGGCGAACCCGATCACCAGGATCCGGCCCTCGAACGCGACGCACTTGGTCGATCGCCGGTAGGTGTCCCCGCCGACCGGGTCGTAGATCACGTCGGCGCCGCGCCCATCGGTCTCGGCCTTCACCACCGACACGAAGTCCTCCGCGTGCCGGTCGATGACCACGTCCGCGCCCAGCTCCCGCGCCACCCGGGCCTTCGCCGGACCCCCGACGACGCCGATCACCCGGGCGCCGGCCGCCTTGCCGAGCTGGATCGCGGCCGAGCCGACGCCGCCGGCCGCCGCGTGCACGAGCAGCGTCTCGCCCGCGCGTAGCCCCGCCCGCCGGTGCAGCCCGAACCATCCGGTCTGGTAGCCGATGTACAGCGACGAGGCTTCCGCGTCGTCCAGGGCCGGAGGGGCGGGGAACGTCTGGGCCGCGTTCATCAGCGCGACTTCCGCGAACCCCCCGGACGGCAGCACCGTGGATCCGATCACCCGGTCCCCGGCGGCGAACCCGGTTACCCCGTCGCCGAGCGCGACCACGGACCCGCACAGTTCCACGCCCGGGGTGAACGGCAGGTCCGGCTTCACCTGGTAGGTTCCCCGGCACATCAGCACGTCCGGGAAGTTGGCGGGCGAGGCGAGCACCCGCACCGCGACCTGCCCCGGCCCGGGGGCCGGCTCCGGGACGTCGTCCGCCAGCGATAGCACGTCCCCCGGTTCGCCGAGCGAGGTGACCCGCCATGCCCTCATCCCAGGCCTCCGGTTTCCAGCCGCCGCTGCAGCTTGTTCATCCCGCGCAGCCACCGGTCGGTGCCGGCGGCGCGTCCCTGATAGTACGAGGCCACCTCCGGGTGCGGCAGCACCAGGAACCGGTCATCGTCCAGGGCCCGCCACGCCGCCTCCGCGACGTCGGCCGGCTCCAGCGCCGTGTCGTGGCTGACCAGCCCGGCCAGCGGCCCCGAGCCGGCCAGCATGTCGGTCTTCACGCCCTGCGGGCAGATCGCCTGGACGACGATGCCCCGGTGGGCGTAGGTCGCCGACAGCCATTCGGCGAACGCGACGGCGCCGTGCTTGGTGACCGAGTACGGCAGGTCGCCGAGCATGGTCAGCAGCCCGGCGGCCGAGGCGGTCACCACGTACCGGCCGCCGCCGCGCTCCAGCCATTCGGGCACGAGCAGCCGCGCGGCCCGCACGTGCGCCAGCACGTTGACCTCCAGGGCGGCGGCCCAGTCGGCCTCGGATACCTCCAGCCCGCCCGGCCGGCTGATTCCCGCGTTGCCGAACCAGACGTCGATCGCGCCGACCTCGGCCCGAGCCGCTGACACCAGCGCAGCCGCCCCTTCCTCGGTGGCGGCGTCGCCGGGAACGGCGTGCGCCCCGATCTCCTCCGCAACCGCGCGAGCAGCGGCGGCATCGATGTCGTTGACCACCACCCGGGCGCCGCCGGCGACCATCCGCGTCGCGAGCGCCCGCCCGATGCCGCGCCCGGCGCCCGTCACCACGATTCCCTTGTCCCGTACCAGCACGAAGACCACCGTAACAGCCGGAACGCCAGAACAGCGGGAACGCCCGCCGCCGCTTATGGATCGGTCACGTCGCCGTGGACCGCCTGGGTGAACTCCTTCCCGCTGACCGTCAGGTCGAGCACGACCTGGATCTGCCACGTCCCGGCGGCGGGGTCGCTCGCGTGCAGCGACGCCACCGCCACGCGCGTCCCGTTGACCGTCGACGGCGCCGACGTGACCTTGCCCGCCACCTTCCCGCTCGGATCGACCAGGTAGAACGTGTAGGTGTTGTCCGGGCTCGCGTCCGCGGTCCGGAACGTCGCGTTCAGCGACGACCGGCCGGGCGGCACCGTGATCTCATAGGTGCTCTGCTGCCCGAGCATCCGCCCCACGGTGCTGGTGATCGGCGTGGTGAACCGGCCGCCGTCCGGCGGGATCGGCGTGCGCCGCGCGACGGGCACCGACACCCGGGCGCCGTCGGAGGCGGCGAACTGCACCGACTCCGGGTGGTCGCCGGGCGCGGCCGGGAACGCGATCGCCAGCGGGATCGTGGTGCTGGAGTGCGCGGGGATCGTGACCGGGCGCGAGGCGGGGGTGCTCACGAAGTCCTGCCCGGACACCTTGAAGGACACCGGCCCGGTGTAGGTGCCGGGCACCGATGGCGGCAGCGCCAGGTCCTGGTCGGTGCCCGACCACAGGATCCTCGCCGTCCACCGGCCCGGTTCCGGATTGGCCACATCGGCGTGCTGATCATCCGGCACCTGGTGCGCCGAGGCGGCCCCGTCGTCGTAGGACAACTGCTCCAGCCGGCCCTGGGGATCGAACAGCGCGAAGCAGATGACGTTGCTGTTCGTCGGATCCGGCCAGATCATGTCCGCGTCGAGCTCGTCCAGCCCGCGCGGCACGGTGAACGGGATCGCCGGCGCGGCCGTCGCGCCCTCCGGCGGGATCGCCGTGCCGGCGGGCGGCGCGCTGACCCGCTCGGTGACGACCGGCCCGAGCCGCCGCTCGGGGCCGAGCGACCGGGCCTCACTGGTGACCGTGGTCGCCGCGGTGCCGGTGTTATACAGGCTGACATTCGATCTGCCGAACGGATCACCGCTGCTCGTCACGTCCAGCTGACTCGGACTCGGCACCAGGGCGCTCGTCCCCGTTCCAGGCCGCCCCGCCCCAGGTCGCGTCGTTCCCGGCATCCGCTGGGCGGCCCTGACCGCGGCGGTGATGTCCAGCAGCCCGGCTCCCTGCTCGGCGGCTGGCGCCCCGAGATCGGTCGCGGTTCCGGTGAGGATCTGCTTGACCAGCGCCGGGGACGGGCTCGCGCCGGCGTGCGAGGCGCGGTAGGCCTGGATCACGTCGGCGGCGGCGCCGGCGATGAGAGGCGCGGACTCGCTGGTGCCGCGCATCGACTCGGTCGGGTAGTGCGGCGGGCACCCGCCGCTGCCATCGGCGCAGGCCGCCTCGCCGCCGAAGTACCCGGGGGCCACCAGGTCGACGACCTTCCCGGTCGGGGCGGTGCCGCCCGAGGACAGGGCCGCGATGTTGTTGGAGGCGTAACTGGAGTAGTCGTGGGCCATCGCCACCAGGCGGAAGTTGTCCACCGCGCCCGCCGCGATCACCGCCGGATCGTCGGCGGCCTCGATCATGGTGCCGGAACTGCCGCTGTCGCCGGAGGACTCGACCACGGTCACGCCCGCGGCGACCGCCGCCTCGTCGGCCTTGGCCAGGAACTCCCCGCCCGAGTCCGGCAGCGCGCTCGTGCCGAACGATTCGGAGATCACGTCCGCGTGCACCTTGTCCACCGTGGTGTCGATGCCCGCGACGACCTGCGACAGCCGCAGGACCGGCGTGTCGATCCCTGACAGGTCGACCAGTGATGCCCCGGGGGCGTCGCCCTTGATGACGAAGCCGCACCCGGCCGGGACGCCGGAGTAGGGGAGCGCGCCCTTGTACTGGTAGGCGACGGTACCCTGCGCGGCGATGGACGAGGCGTCGCCGTAGTCCTCGTCGTTGCTGTGGTTCGCGGTGTAGTCCGGGGCGTCGATGACGACGTGGCTGCCGTCGGGCCGGGTGAAGTTGGGGTTCCCGGCGAGCTCGTTCATGCCGTCGTTGGCCACGATCACGCCCCGGCCGGTGAACGAGGGGTCCGCCTTGACGTCGCTGTAGGCCTCGGGTTCCAGCAGGGGCTTGCTCGTCCCGGCCGGGTTGAAGGGGCAGGAGGCCCGCTGGCTCCCCTTCGCGACGGTGGTGGCGGCCGGCGCGGGAGAAGGGGACGGGCCGAAGGCGCGCAGCCTGGGGTCGGGGATGATCTCCGCGACCGCGGGGTCGGCCCGCAGCCGGCTGACCTCGGCCCCGGGCACGGTGGCGGCGATGGCGTCCGGGGCGACGAGCCTGGTGAGCCCCGTTCCGCCGTGGGCGGTGATGTCGCGGGCGACGGGGGCCTGGGCCCGCCGGGCGTCGGCCTTCCGGGCCGCGGCCCGTGTGCGCAGGTTGACGCCGGAGTACTGGTCCTTCAGGACCACGATCACGTTTCCGCCCGCCGCGGCGCCGTCCACCGCGGGGGCGAGCGGTCCGGAGCTCGCGCCCGCCGTTCCGCTGGTTCTCCCGGTCACGCTGGCCGCCGCGGTCGGCGGTAGCGCCAGTCCCGCGCCGAGCGTGACCGCCGCGGCCCCGAGGAGGAACAGCCGGCTACGCCTGGATCCGCTCATGATAACGATCCTCCCCGGGCGCGGACGCCCCAGAACACGCGGCGCCACCACCAGCGGCTGATCAGCAGCTGCCAGCTGAACTGCCGCCTGGACCTTTCGTGCCAGCCGTGGATGCACCGACCGCCCTCAAGCAGGCAGTCACCAGGGCAGCCGCCCAGGAGGCAATGTCGGCAGTGCCGTGCCATGCGCCAAGATTATCCGGCGAGCCAGCGAGCGTTTTACGGCATATGCCGATCCTGCTGATTTAATGCCCGTTCTTCTGGATATGCCCAGTTCGTGAGGGGCGTGCCGGGCGGGCCGTGCCGGGCCGGAAGGGCTCCGCGTGGAGGATATGTGAGCAGAGAGGTAACCATTCAGCAAGCGTGAACGACGGTGAATCGAACATGATGGCGTACGGTTCGGCCGGAGAACTGCGCAGGGGAAAGGCTGACCAAGAAATAACCACCCCGGCCGTCTAGCGTGACCACTTTGTACGCGGGATGGTTGCTAAATCACCTGCTGAAACGTTCCAATCCAACCGTTCGCCATACAAAGCCGTCCCAAGCCCGGGCGTGACGGCCCGCAGCCGATGCAATGTTCGAAATCTTGCCCCCGACTCAGGCTAAATAGTTACCTCCGCGGTAGCTGTTCAGCAAGCGAAGAGCCGCCTAAATCGAACTCTTTGTCGGCAGGCCAGCCGGCCGGGGGAGCTCGATTGCGCAATTAGGCGCGCCATGATGCGCTCGATTGCGCAATCGAGCGCCCTACGGCATCAACCGGGGACGCGCTCGGCGCCAACACCAGAAGCGGCAAATGGGGCATTCCGTCCGCCTGTAGCCATCCAGGATGCTGGCCGCTGGCCTCTTTAACGAAAGCTGAAGCGAAAAATAGCCGCCCACTCAGGCTGAATAGTTACCAGAGAGCGCACTTATCCTCCACGCGGGCGTGATCGTGGCCTGGCGGATACCCCGGTAGGTATTTCGAAGATCGTGAATTGACCACCAGGGGTCTATGCCGGAACCTGCGGTTGAGTCCCACGCGGTCAGCCGGCGGCGATCGCGAAGATGCCGATCGAGCCGTTGTTCACGCTGGAGGGCAGGGTGATGCTCGCCACCGTCCTGGAACTGTCCACCGGGATCGAGTTGGCGAACAGGTAGGTGTTGACCTGCTGGCTGCCGCCGTCGAAGTCGCGGTACGGGGTCGTGGCGACCACGGTGTCCCCGGCGGCCACCGAGCCGCTGCCGCCGCCCAGCGTCCAGTCCGTCATCGTGAGCGTGGCGGTGGACGTCGATCCGTCGGCGTAGGTGATGGTGACCGTGCCCGTGGCGGGGGTCGTGCCCGCGTTGACGGCGCTTCCGACGAAGCCGATCGACGACGAGCCGGCCGGGGCGTTCACCGGGATGGTCTGCCCGGCCGTCGCGATGGCGTCGGGCTGGCTGGCCGGCACGTCCGGCCAGGTGTAGGTGATCCCGCCTGAGGTGAAGGTGCCGCCGCCGGTGAGCCCGTCCGCCGCCAGGGCCTGCTCGGAGTAGCTGTACCCGTCGCCGTCGTAGTCCGCGGTGGTGGCGGCGCCGTCACTGCTGATGCCGGCGACGTTGTAGTACGGGGAAAGGTCACCGGGCGTGTCGACCACCACGTCGAGCTGCAGCTGCGGCACCGTGCCCGAGGATGCGGTGAAGTTGACCGGGATGGTGTAGTCCCCGTCCGTGCTGCCCCCGGTGACGGTCACCTGGGCGCTGGCCGACCCGTGAGCCGGAACCGACAGGCTGCCGGAGGCCGGGGAGATGCTGACCCCGCTCGGCGGGGCGGCGGTCCAGCCGACGGTGTTCGCGGAGCCAGACGACGAGGTCAGCGTGATCGTCGTGGTCGCCGACTGCCCGGGCCGGACGTACAGCGTGCCCTGGCTGGCGCTCGCGCTGGCGGGGAAGGTCGGGCCGTAGGACGGCGGGGCGTCCGCGGCGGCGCTGCCCCAGTTCGTGGGGGAGGTGCCGAGCTTCCAGTCCAGCCGCGCGCCGCGGGACAGGGCGGAGAACGTCGTGTACAGCTTATTGTCGGGGCGCCCGTTGATCGTCAGGGAGTCCGCGTAGTACTTCGACGGGGACGCGCCGGGCGCGCTGATCGTGATCTGCTTGCCGCTCGGCAGGGTGATGGCCGCCCGCGGGAAGCCGGGGCTGTCGAACACGAGCGTGCCGCTGCCCGGGTTCTCCGGGTAGAAGCCGAGCATGTCCCAGACGAAGTTGGAGCTGTTCGCGCCCAGGTCGTCGTTGTTGGCCAGGCCGGACGGACCCGGCCGGTACATGGTGTCGCGGATGGTGTTCACCGCGGCCTGGGTGCCGGCCGGGTCGCCGGCGTAGTCGAGGGCGTTCTGCTCGCCGAGGCCGAACTCGTTGGTGAGCTGCGCGTACATGCCGAAGCCGTTCGGCTTCGACAGGTACCGCTGGAGCTCGGGAACCACCTTCGAGTCGCCGCCGAGCAGGGAGAACAGGCCGGCGTAGTCGTTCGGCACGTCCCACAGGTACTCGTAGGCGTCGCCTTCCACGTACGGGGAGGTGTCCGTCGGGCCGACCCCGGCCTCGAAGTTCCCGTTCTCATCGCGCGGAGTGGGCAGGCCGGTCGCGCTGTCGAAGATGTTGACCCAGTTATTGGCCCGGTTGCGCAGCATGGCGGCGTCGCTGGTGTCGCCGTGTGCCGCGGCGTACCGGGAGAGGGCGAAGTCCTCGGTGTCGTACTCCAGCAGGCTCGAGGGGAACCCGTGCGCGTTGCAGCAGCCGTAGCTGCCGTCCTGCGGCAGGTATCCGTACTTCTGTTCCAGGGCCTCGCCGGGGCGCACGTCGTTGACCGTGGTGGCCTGCTTCAGCATGTCGGCCAGGGCGGTCTTCTGGTCGAAGTTCCTCGCCCCGAACGCGTAGAAGTCCGGGATGATCGCGGCGGTCGGGTCGGCCACCATGACGTAGTTGTCGTCCTGGAGGTATCCCCACTGCTGCAGGAGCCCGTTCTCGGCGTAGTAGTTGAGCTGGGACGTGGCCATGTCGCCGGCCGCGTCCGGATCGAGCATCGCCTGGAGCTGGGCCAGCGAATGATAGGTATCCCAGCCGGAGAACATGCCGTACTGGTCGCGCTGGTGTTTCGCGAGGGTGTGGACCTTCTCGTCGGAGCCCATGAACTGCCCGTTGACGTCGCTGGTGATGTTGGGCTGCAGGAAGTCCTTGTACAGCAGGCTGTAGAACTCCTGCGTCCGGGCGACCGAGCCGCCGCCGACCCTGATCCGGCCCAGCAGCGAGTTCCACGACGCCTGTGCCCGGGCCTTCACCGACGTGAAGTTCCAGCCCGGGTTCTCGGCCTGCCAGTTCGCCTTGGCGTTGGCGGCGCTGACGTAGGAGATCCCGACCTTCGCGTCGATGGTCTGGTTCTTCGTCGTGTCGAACGTGAGGAACGCCGAGTCCGGGCCGACGCCGCTCGGGCCGGGCACGACCTGGGAGGCGGTGAACGGCTGGCTGAAGACGATGTCGAAGTACACGGTGTAGAGCTGGGACTGCCCGTCGTTGACGGACTCGCCGCAGAAGTCGCCGGAGGTGACCGACCCCTGGATCTCGTCGTTCCCGACGATGGTGGCGCTGGTCGCGGCGTCACCGTTCTGGGACGCGTCGAGCTTCACCAGGAAGTCCGCGGCCGTGGTCGACGGGAACGTGAACTGGCCCATCGAACTGTGGGGCGTCGCGGTGAACCGCGAGGTGATCGGGTTCGGACCGTTGGACCGCGCGCTGTAGTAGCCGGCGCGGGCCACTTCGCCGCTGTTGGTGAACGACGTCACGGCCTGGCTCGGGGTCCCGGACGGCAGGCCGCCGGTCATCGGCAGGATCGGCACGTCGCCGCCGGCGCCGCAGCCGGGGCCGGACACGTGGGTGAGGCTGTAGCCCCAGAGCTTGTGGTCGCCGTAGCCGTACCCGCCGCCCGCGTTGTAGCTGGGCATCGTGTCCGGGCTCCACTGCACCATGCCGAACGGCACGTCCGCGCCGGGGAACGTGTTGCCGCCGCCGGTCGTCCAGGTCCGGGTGTCGACCAGGTCCGCCAGGTTCGATTCCCGTGCGGGCGTGATCGGGCTGGTGTCGGCGGCCGCCGCGGGGACGTGCACGGACTTGGGTAGTGCCGGGCAGTCGGCGGGTTTCTCGCTGGCGGTGGTGGTGACGCAGCCCGTCGCGTGGCCACCGGGCAGCTTCCGCGCGGTCGCGTGGTGCCCGGAGCCTCCCGCCACTCCTCCCGCCACGGTCGCGGCTGCCGCCCCGGGCGGCAGCAGGATTCCCGACGCGAGCACGACGGCGAGCGCGGCGGCGAGCTGGACGGGATGCCTGGGCTTCATGGCGGCTCCTCGTGGGCGTTCCGAGTGTTACTTTACGTTGGTCGAAGGGGGAACGAGAAGGCCTGGAACGGGGACAGGCGCCGCGATCCGTTAGGCTAAATCGATGTTCATCCCATAGCGCGCGCTAGCCCCGATAGCACGGAGGAACCCCCGCATGGCACGCATTACCATCGGCCTCGACCGCGTCACCGCCCCCGTGGACCGCAGGATCCTCAGCGGTTTCGTCGAGCACCTCGGGCGGTGCGTCTACGGGGGGATCTACGACGAGGGATCGCCGCTGGCGGACGACCACGGGTTCCGGACGGACGTCCTCGAGGCGGTGCGGCGGCTGCGCCCGCCGGTGCTGCGCTGGCCCGGCGGCAACTTCGTGTCCGGCTACCACTGGACCGACGGCATCGGGCCGAAGGAGAAGCGGCCGCGGCGGATGGAGCTGGCCTGGCACGCCGAGGAGTCCAACCGGTTCGGCACCGACGAGTTCATGGCGTTCTGCCGCGCCGTCGGGGCCGAGCCCTTCCTGTGCCTGAACATGGGCAGCGGCACGATGGACGAGGCGCGGGCGTGGGTGGAGTACTGCAACGGCACCGGCGACACCGAGTGGGCGAACCTGCGGCGGGACAACGGCCACCCCGAGCCCTATCGGGTCCGCTACTGGGGCCTGGGCAACGAGATGTACGGGCCGTGGCAGATCGGGCAGCTGTCGGCGGAGGACTACGTCAAGCGAGCCCGCCAGTGGGCGAAGGTGATCTCCTGGACCGACCCGTCGGTGGAACTGGTGTCGTGCGGGGAGACCGGCTGGTCGCAATGGGATGAGGAGGTCATCACCGGGCTGGCGGAATTCGTCCGCTGGCACAGCATCCACATCTACACCGGCAGCGACGATTACTGGCGGAACATCCTGGCCCCGCACCAAGCCGAGCGGGCGATGCGGATCACCTCGGCGCTGGTCGAGAAGGCGCGCTACCAGCAGAAGATCCCCCACCCCGTGCACATCGCCTACGACGAGTGGAACGTCTGGTTCCGCGAGCGGGACGGGGCGGCGGGGCTGGAGGAACGCTACACGCTCGCCGACGCGCTCGCGGTGGCGACGTACCTGCACGGGTTCGTGCGGCACGCGGCCACGGTGAAGATGGCCAACCTCGCCCAGCTCGTGAACGTCATCGCGCCGATCGTGACCAGCCCCGAGGGCATGTTCCTGCAGAGCATCTACCACCCGCTCCGGCTGTTCGCCGACCACCTGGGCACCTCCGCGCTCGATGTGCACGCCGAGGCCCCGGTGCACGAGATAGCGGAGGGTCCAGCGGGAGATCCAGCGGGAGGTCCGGCGGACGAGCCGTGGCCGCACCAGGTCGCCGACCTGGGGCCGTTCGGCGTGCTCGACCCGGCGGCCACCCTGTCGCCGGATGGCACGCTGATGATCAGCGTGGTCAACCGGTCCCCGGACACCGACGTCACCGCAGGCTTCCGGCTGGTCGGCGACCTCGCGCCCGGCCAGGCGACGGTGGAGGAGGTCAACGCGAGCGACGTCAGCGACGTGAACTCGTTCGAGCGCCCGGAGGCGGTGTCGGTCCGCACGGGCACGATCGACGGCTTCGCCGACGGCGCCCGGCACACGTTCCCCGCGCACTCTCATACGGTTATCACCGTAGCCACTCGGTTATCACTGTAACAACGTGATTATCACCGTAGTCACTCGGTTATCGCTTTATCATTTTTTAATGCTAACAATCAGGATTTGTAGCGCTTAGACGGCCATCGTTCACTACCGTTGGATGACGATGGACAATCTTCCCGCCCCGAGACCGGCGCGGCTCACGCCGCGCGAAGCGAAGACCGCCGAGCTCCTGTACGGCTCGTATGGCGATCGCCTGTATTCCTACTTCCGGCAGATGCTGGCCACGGAGGCGATCGCGAAGCGGGCGCTCACGAGCACGCTGGTGGTGGCGGCCTCGGACGCGGGCGACCTGCGCGACCCTGACCAGTACGCGACGCGGCTGTTCGCGCTGGCCCACGCCGAATGCCGTAAGCACCAGCTTGCCGGCGCGGAAGCGGATACCGCGGGGCCGGGCGGCGCGGGGCCGGGCGGTGCGGGGCCGGTTGGCGC
>JAFMRC010000284.1 GCA_017354375.1 Nocardiopsaceae bacterium
GGCAGTACCACAGCGACGTCAATCAGCCGTGCCGGGGTCGTGCGGGTCATGCTGGCTCCCTTGCGAGCGGATTACTGACCTTTAATTGATGATGTCGGTTCCGAGTTTTTCGAGGCAGAGGCCGGTTTCGGCGAGGCATCCTTCGATGAGGCCGGGCCGGCGCTGGATCTTCCGCAGGCCGGCCTTGAGGACCGTCAGCAGGTGGGCCGGGCCGGTGAACGCGATGTTGGCCAGCGGGCCTCGTTTCAGCGAGGACCAGACGCCCTCGACCGGGTTCAGGTCGGGAGCGTAGGAGGGCAGCTGGAAGACCCGCAGCCACGGCTGCCGGCCGGCCCAGGCCTGCATGTCGGCGCAGGTGTGGACGTTGAGGTTGTCCCAGACCAGCACGACGTTCCCGCCGGGCAGCTGGTGGTGGGCGGCGACCAGCATGTCCCGGTACTCGGTCCACGCGAACGCCTTCTTCTCGCCCTTGCGGCCCCGGTACTGGTGGATCCGGTACAGCAGGCGGGTCCGGAACCCGGGCCGGTAGCAGGCCATCCCGGCCGCCGCCACCGAGGCCGAGCCGCTGCCCCGGACCCGGATCACCGGGGTGACGCCGCGCCGGGCCCAGGTTCTCGATCTAGGCGGCCTCATCGACTGGCCGGTCTCGTCCTCGAAGACGATCCAGGCGCCGAGGGCCGCCGCGGTTCTTTTACGGCCGGCCAGGTCTCCTTCTTCCAGACCTCGACCGCGCCGTCGTCGCGCTCGACGGCACGGCGGGCGCCGAGCTGGCACGACCAGCCCCGCCGCCGCAGCAGGTACCAGGTGCCCGGGACGGTGTACTGCTCCCGGAACCGGGCCGCGATCAGGTCCCGGACCCGGGACAGGGTCCACCGCTGGTCGGTCCAGCCGGCCGCGGCCGGGCCGGCCTCCAGCAGCCGGTCCAGCTCCGCGAGCTCGTCATCGCTCAGCCGGCACCGGGCCGCCTGCCCCTTCGAGGCCAGGGCGGGCGCCCCGCCGGCCTTCCACGTCCGGTGCCACCGCTCCACCGACCGCTCCGAGACCCGCAGCTCCGCCGCGATCTGCGGCACCGGGACCTTCTGCTCGAACTTCTCCGCCGCCGCCAGCCGGACCCGCTCCCGCCGGCTGCGGCCCTCCTCGGACAGGCCACCGCCCTGCGCATACCTCATACACCGGTAATACCGCTGGCCAGGCCAGGTGTCAGCCCCTGGCGACACTACGATTTAAAGGTCAGTATCCCTGCTGACACCCGCCAGGACGATCCGTTCGACCTGGCGGCGGAGCTGGTCATTGACGCCGCTGCTGCCGGAGCTCCGCGGCGGTGCGACACCAGCGACGGATGCACGCCCACCTGCGCCTCGTCCTGCACCAGCGGTTCGTAACGCCCAGGTGGGTGACCGGGGGCCGGGGTCGCTCGAATCCCGGCCCCCGGCAGTCCGCCAGTCCACGAGAGGAGACAGAGATGGCTCAGGGCCGCGATGACGTGCTCTACCGGGGCACCGAGGTCCTTCTGCTGCGCGCCGCCGCCCGGCCCCTGGACGCGGTGCCCGTGACGTGGCCCGACCCGGACGACAGCGAGGCGCTTCGGACGTGGTTCGTCAAGACCTGGGGTGACCCTCGGCTGCGGGAAGCGGTGGCGTCCGCGAGTCCTTCGCTGGCGCTGCGGGCGGACCGCATCGCGGCCGACCCGGATGCCCCGGAGCGGCAGGTACGGTCGGCTGCGGCTGCGCTGGCCCGGTACCAGCTGCGGGCGGCCGGGCGCCCGACCCCGTTCGGGCTGTTCGCCGGCGTGGCCGGGGGCAGGTTCGGAGACTCCGCCCGGGTGCGTTTCGGCCAGGCGCACCAGGCTGCGGCCCGGTGCGATGCGGCGTGGCTGCTGGCGGTCATCGAACGCTGCGAGGCATGCGCACCGCTGGCGGGCCGCCTGACCGTCGTGTTCTCGTCGCTGGCTCTGCTGCGCGCCGGAAAATGGGAGGTGCCCGCCGGGCCGGACCGGCAAGTGATCCGCGACTCCCCGGCCGTGCGGACCGTCCGGGACGCCACTCAGGTACCCGTCCGGATCAGCGCACTGACTGACCGGTTGTCCTCCGAGTTCCCGGGCTGCGGCAATAGGGCCGCCCGGATGGTGGCCGAACTGGTCCGGCTCGGATTCCTGATGAGCAGCCTGCGGCCCCCGATGACGACGACAGACGCCCTGGGCCACGTGACCGGGGAACTGCGCCGGGCCGGAGCCCGTCACGTTCCCGAAGTCGCGGGCTTGCTGGAACAGCTGGAGACGCTGCACCGCGACCTGTCCGCCCACAACGCCGCCGGCCCGGAACATCAGGCAGAACTGCGCGACAACCTGAGCGCGGCAGTCACGGAGGTGTCCTCGCAGGGCCGCACGCCGCTGTGCCTGGACCTCCGGCTCGATGCCGATGTGACGCTGCCGCACCCAGTCGGGGAGGAGATGGCCGCAGCGGCAAGCGCGCTGATCCGGCTCAGCCCCAACCCGGGAGGTTCCCCGGTTTGGGAGGACTACCACCGCCGGTTCACCGACCGCTTCGGGACCGGCACCCTCGTGCCCCTGTCGGATGTGATCGACCCGGGGACCGGACTGGGCTACCCGGCCGGGTACCCCGCCAGCATCCTGCCGCTGCCGTCCGGGCGGGACGAGGCCCGGTACGCGCACCTGGCCCAGCTCATCACGGGCGAACCCGAGGTCACGCTGACCGACGAGATGGTCACCGCGATGACGGGCAGCCTGTTCGACCCCCGGTTCGTCCCCGCGCACGTGGAAATCGCCGCCCGTGTGCGGGCCGCCAGCACGGCCGACCTGGACGCGGGACGCTACACCCTGCACATCTCGCCTGGCCGTTCCGCCGGCACCCTCACCGGCCGTTTTTCCGTGCTCGCCGCCGGATCGGGACTCGATGAGGTCTACCGCAGCGCGCCCGTGGTCCACGATGGCGCGCGGCCCGTCCAGCTGTCGACGCCGCCGCTGTTCATTCGCGGCCAGAACGTCGGGCGCGTCCCCGCTTACCTGCCCGGCCTGCTGTCCATCGGTGAGCACCCGGGACACGAGCGCGGGCAGCTCGGCCCAGACGACCTCGCGATCACCGCGACGTTGCGCGGCCTGCACCTCATCCACCGCGAGACCGGCCAGGTAGTCGAACCGCAGGTTTTCCACCCCCTGGACCTGGAGAAGCAACTGCCGCCGCTCGGCCGGTTCCTGGCCCACCTGCCTCGCGCGTTCGTCGCGGACTACCTGGCCTTCGACTGGGGGCCGTTCCGGCAGCTGCCGCACCTCCCGGCCGTGCGCTACCGCCGGTCGGTGCTCAGCCCCGAGCAATGGCGGCTGACGGCCAGTGTCCTCCCGCCCGCGCACTCCGGTCTCGCCGAATGGCGCCGCGCCCTGACATGCTGGCGGGAGCGCACCGGATGCCCGGCCGCCGTGCAGCTGCACAACGGCGACCAGACCCTCCGTCTCGACCTGGACGAACCGCTCCACGCGCTCTGCCTGCGCAGGCACCTGGACGACGACAGGCCCGCCATCCTGACGCGGGCACCCGGACCAGAGGACTACGGCTGGATCGGCGGCCACGCGCACGAGATCGCCCTCCCTCTCACGCGGCGCGGCGCCCCGGCCCCCTCAGACGTGTCCGGGCACCTGGTGCCCGTCACGCGGGCCGGGCACGGCCAGGTGCCGCTGGGCGCACGCTCGGCGTGGCTGAGCGCCAAGCTGTTCACGGCCCCGGACGCGATGGACGAGATCATCGGCCGTCACCTGCCATCGCTGATCGCGAGCCTCGGAACCGAAGATGTCTGGTTCATCCGCTACCGCAACCGGGAGGAGACCGACCACCTGCGCCTGCGGGTCGCCGCCAGCGGCGGCCTGGCACGGCACCGCGCCGCCAGGCTCGCGGACTGGGCTCATGATCTCCGCACCCGTCACCTGTGCGGTTGGCTCGCTCTTGACACGTACTACCCGGAGGCCGGACGCTACGGCGATGGCGAGTCCCTGCGCGCGGCTGAGGCCGTGTTCACCGCTGATTCCGCCGTAGCCACGATCCAGCTCCGGCAGCCGACCGGAATCGACCCGGTGGCCCTGACCGCGCTTGGCATGCTCGACATCGCCGCCGCCTTCACCGGCAGCGCGGACCGCGGCGCGCAATGGCTCGCAGGACGGCCCCTTCCGCCGGGCAAGGGTGCCGAACGGGCCGCCGCCCGGACCGCCACGACGCTGGCCCGCAACGGCGAGCTGAGCAGCTTCGGCACGCTGCCCGGCGACCTGGCTCCGGTCTGGCGGCGCCGGTCCGAGACCCTGGCGGCCTACCGAGAGACCCTGGACCCGGACGCGAATACCGCCCATATCCTCGAATCCCTCCTGCACATCCACCACAACCGGTACCTCGGGATCGACCGTGACCGAGAAGGAACCTGCCGCCGGCTCGCCCGCCAGGCCGCCCTTGCCCAGCGCGCCGCCCGTCTGCCGGAGAGCGCGTGACCGTCACAGAACAAACGGCAGCAGGATGGCATCAGGACCTGGGGAGAGGGGCCGTCGGCGCCGCGCTCGCCCGCGTCACGGCCGCGCGCCTCGCCGGGCTCCCGCCCCGCGCGGCCCTGCCGTGGATCAGGGGCATGACAGCGGCCCCCGTCGCCGCAAGCATGTCCGCGAGCCTGTTTTACGGTGCCCCGGCCGTGGCGTTCGTCCTGCACACCGGGGACCACCCGGCCTACGCACCTATGCTCGCCGCGCTGGACAAGTCCATCAACGACCTCACCAGGCTGAAACTCGCCGCCGCCTACGAACGCATGAGGCGCGGCCAGCTGACGCAGCCGAGCGAGTACGACCTGATCAGCGGGCTAACCGGGCTCGGGCTCTACCACCTCGCCCGCCACGGCCCCGCAGCCTCCGGGATGACCGGCGCCGTGCTCGAATACCTCGTCGCGCTCGCTCAGCCAGTCCGCCAGCAGGGCGTGCCCCTGCCCGGCTGGTGGAGCGGAACCGGCCCTTCGGGCACGCCGGACCCGGCCTGGCCCGGCGGCCACCTGAACCTCGGAATGGCGCACGGCATCGCCGGCGTCCTCGCACTACTATCGGGCGCGATGAGATCCGGCATCCACGTCGAAGGCCATGCCGAGACGATCACCGCGCTGTGCGCGATCTTCGACCGCTACCGCCAGGGCACCAGCGAGCGGCCCTGGTGGCCGCCGACGATCACCCTCAGCGAATACCGCCAGGGACCAGCCGGCGCCGAACGCCAGGCCCGGCCCTCCTGGTGCTACGGCACCCCCGGCCACGCCCGCGCACAGCAACTCGCCGGACTCGCGATGGGCGACCGCGAGCGGATGCGCACCGCCGAGCACGCCCTCGCCGGATGCGTCCTCGACCCGCAGGCCGTCGGCCTGCTCACCGACGCCTCGCTGTGCCACGGATGGGCCGGAATCGTCCAGGCTCTACGGCGGGCCGCCGCCGACGCCCTGGACCCCCAGCCTGTCCAGGCCGCGCTGCGCACAGCAGAGCACGGCATGGAAGACCACCTCACCCGCATGGGGCCGCCTGCATCCGGCGGGTTCCTCGAAGGAACATCCGGCATCCAACTCGCCCAGGACGACCTGCCCCACCAGGGCAGCGAGCCGCCCGCATGGGACGCGTGCCTGCTGCTTGCCGCGACCCGCACTACCGACAACGAAAGGCGATGATGACCATGACGGCCCTGGCCCCCACTCCCGAAGACCTCAACCAGCAGATGATCGACGCCATCGCCGGCGCCCGGCCGGTCGGCACCCGCGACCCCCGCATCCTCGACGCGGTCCGCCGCGTGCCGCGCCATGCCTTCGTCCCCGGCGCCAACCTGGCCGACGCCTACAACCCCGACCTCGCCGTCATCACCAAGCGCGCCCCCGGAGGGGCCGCGCTCTCCTGCGCCTCGGTCCCCTCGCTCGTCGCCGCGATGCTCGAACAACTCGACGTCCGCGACGGCCACCGGGTCTTCGAGGCCGGGGCGGGAACCGGCTGGAACGCCGCGCTGCTCGCCACCCTCGCCGGACCAGGCGGGCAGGTCAGCACCATCGACATCGACCCGGGCATCTCCGCCGAGGCAGCGGCCAACCTCGAACGCGCCGGATTCACCAGCGTGCACGTGTCCACCGGAGACGCGGGAGAGGGCATCCCGGAGCACGCCCCGTACGACCGGGCCATCATCACCATCGGCAGCCTCGACATCCCGCCCGCATGGTTCGCTCAGCTCACGCCCGGCGCGCGGCTCGTCGTGCCGCTCCGCTGGCGAGGCCAGACCCAGTCCGTCGCGCTCGTCCTCGGGCAGGACGGCATCTTCCGCTCAGACTCCGTGTTCCTGTGCGGCTTCGTCCCGATGATCGGACAAGGATGGGAACACTCATCCGCCCTCGATACTGATGATCTGGTCCGCCTGTACTGGGACGCCGACCAGGACATTTCGCCCGGCCTTCTGTCCGGGGTCCTGGACGGGCCGGAAACGCGCGCCGACTCCGGCGTCACGGTCGGGCCGGAGGAATCCCTCGACCCGATCTGGCTCCGCGCCACCGCCACGGACCCGGCCGTCTGCCGCATCTCCGCCGACCCGGCCGCCGTCGCCAGCGGGCTGTGCACCCCGGTCATCAAGTCCCGCACGATGGCCCTGGCCGAAGGCGACTCCATCGCCTACCTGATTGCCGAGCATCTTCAGGCACCCGAACGCGGCGCACGTCTCGGCGCGATCGGGCACGGCCCGCACGGCGCAAGCCTCGCCGAACGGCTCTGCCGCCACGTCACCGACTGGGGCGCTGACCGCACGGCCAAGCCGAGTATCACGATCTACCCGGCCGGTTCCGCGTCCCGCACCGCAGCCGCCCACGTCATCTCACGGGAACACTGCGAAATGACCGTCACTTACTGACACCATGCCCGCACGGGCTGACGGCCGACGCGTTACCCCGCCCGCATAGTCGGCACCCGGCTCACTGCGAGATAGCCGCGATGTTCCGGGGACTAGCCGACCGGGTCATGTTGAACGGCAAGCTTCCGCCCGCTGCCGTCTCGTGACTGCTTGCCGTCACAGGCCGCCCTTCCCGTAGGTGCTGCCGCGCGGAATGTACTGAAGACGGGAGCTACTCGCCGCCCGGCTGGCCGGGAGTGACGTGCCGGAGGTCGCTCATCCGGAGCGGCCGGGCGGCCTCGTCGCCTGCCGCCGACGCCGGCGCGGCGGCCCCGGCGGCGAGCGGTTCGAGGACGAAGCACGTGTGATCCGCGCCGGTCTCGTCCCGGCCGGG
>JAFMRC010000285.1 GCA_017354375.1 Nocardiopsaceae bacterium
GGCGGCGCCGGCGGGCGACGCACCACGACGGGCTTGTCCGGGCGGCGCTGGGCGAGGACGAACCAGACCAGGCCCGCGACGGTGCCGAAGAGCGCGACGAAGAAGTTCAGGCGCAGGCCGAGGATGTACACGGAGGAATCGATCCGCACCGACTCCTCGAAGATGCGGAACGCCGAGTAGCCCGCCACGTACAGCGCGAACAGCCCCCACGGCTTGATCGTGAACCGGCGGCCGAGCCAGATCAGGAACACGGCCAGCGCGATGTCCCAGATCAGCTCGTACAGGAACGTCGGCTGGAACGTGGCGAAGTTCCAGTCGTGCGGCGGGATGCCGCCCGACACCCGGTACTGATAGGGAACCTCCAGCCCCCACGGGAGCGTGGTCGGCTTGCCGAACAGCTCCTTGTTGAAGTAGTTGCCGATCCGGCCGATGCCCTGGGCGACGAGCAGCGAGGGCGCGATCGCGTTCGCGAACGGGCCGACGGTAATGCCGAGCCGCCGCAACCGCCACGCGCCGACCAGCGCCGCCAGCAGCACCCCGCCCCAGATGCCGAGGCCGCCGTCCCACACCGCGAACACGCCGTACCAGACGTGCGGGATGTCCATCGGGGTCGTGACGTCGAAGTAGATGCGGCCGCCGATGATGCCGGCCGGGACGACCCACAGCGCGATGTCGCTGACCAGGTCCGGATCGCCGCCGAGCGCACGCCAGCGAGGCCGGGCGATCAGGATGGCCAGGATGATCCCGACGATGTAGGCCAGCGCGTAGAAGTGAACATCCAGCGGGCCGATGTGGAAGCCGTTGATCGGCGGGCTGGGAATGTACAGCGGCAGGGCGCCGGTGGCGTGCATGCAGCCGAGACTACCGCGCGGTGCCGCCGGCCCGGGACTTTCGGCCTTGCCCGGCGCCGGACGGGCCGCCTAGCGTGCTGCCTAGGATCACCGAAGTCTGGGAGGCAGCCGTGGCGGCCACGGCCAACGAGAACGCCGGCAGCGCGCCCACGCCGGTCAGGGTATTCCTGCTCGACGACCACGAGGTCGTCCGTCGCGGGGTGCGCGACATGCTGGAGGCCGAGGGGGACATCCAGGTCATCGGCGAGGCGGGCACGGCCTCGTCGGCGCTGGCCCGGATCCCGGCGCTGCGGCCGGACGTGGCGGTGCTGGACGTGCGCCTGCCGGACGGCGACGGGGTGACCGTGTGCCGGGAGATCAGGTCAAGGATGCCGCAGGTCGCCTGCCTGATACTGACCTCGTTCGCCGACGACGACGCGCTGATGGACGCGGTGATGGCCGGGGCCGCGGGATACGTGCTCAAGCAGATCCGCGGCACCGACCTCGTCGGCGCGGTGCGCACGGTCGCCACCGGCCAGTCGATGCTCGACCCGCGGGCGGCGTCGCAGCTGATGGCGCGGCTGCGCGGCGACTCCGGCAAGCGGGATCCGCTGGCGGGACTGACGCCGCAGGAACGGCGGATCCTGGAGCTGATCGGCGACGGGCTGACGAACCGGCAGATCGGCGAGAAGATGTTCCTCGCCGAGAAGACGGTCAAGAACTACATCTCCACCCTGTTCGCCAAGCTCGGCATGGAGCGCCGCACGCAGGCGGCCGCATACGCGGCCAAGGTGTTCGGGGACAGCCACGGACCCGGAGAGCACGGTACCCGCGGCGGCCCGGGAAGGGCGCGGTAGGAACCGCTACGCCACGACGGTCCCGGCGGACGCCGTCAGCTCCGCGTACAGCCCGGTGAGCCGCTTGGTGACCGGGCCGGCGCTCCCGTCGCCGATCGTCCGGCCGTCGATCTCGGTCACCGGGGCCAGGCCGCCCATCGTGCCGGTGACGAGCACCTCGGCCGCGTTGTACAGCTGCGGCAGCGTGTAGTCACCGGCCTCGGTCGCGATGCCCGCCTCGGAAGCGAGCCGCAGCACGGTGGAGCGGGTGATGCCCTCCGGGCAGGACGCGGTCGTCGGGGTCGCCAGCACGGGACCCGTGACCGGGGCGCCGAGGGCGCCGCGGGCGCCGGGCGTGAACACCATGAAGATGTGGGTGGCGTTCGTCTCGGCGATGAAGCCACGGTGGTCGAGCATGACCGCGTCGTCCGCGCCCGCGACGTTGGCCTCTACCTTGGCCAGGATCGAGGGCAGCAGGTTGTTGTGGTGGACCTTCGGGTCCAGGCAATCGGGCGCGGGGCGGCGGACGCTGGACGTGACCAGCCTGATCCCGCTGGCGTCGTAGACCGGATCCTTGAACTCCGCGAGCACGATCAGCGTGGGGCCAGCCGTATTCAGCCGCGGATCCATGCCGGAGGTGACCTTGACCCCCCGGGTCAGCGTGAGCCGGATGTGGACGCCGTCCCGCATGCCGTTCGCGGCGAGGGTCCGGCGGATCTCGGAGGTGATCTCCTCGTCCGGCGGCACCGAGGAGAACGCCAGGGCGTGCGCGGAGCGGCGCAGCCGGGCCAGGTGCTCGTCCAGGGCGAAGATCCGGCCGCCGGTCAGCCGGAGCCCCTCCCACACGGCATCGCCGCCCTGCACCGAGGAATCGAACGGGCTCACGCCGGCTTCGTCCCGGTGGGAGAGCCTGCCGCCGACGCTGACGATCAGGTCCCGGTTGCGTTCATCGAACTTCTGCAGCAAGAAGGCCCCTTAGCAGTCGCCGCGATCCGTTAGGGATCAATGCGAAGTTTATGTTTGCGTAGTTTCTCGTAGTAGGGCTGGCAGCGGGCGGCGAGGGGTTCCAGCTCGGGGGGCAGGGCAGATGGCGATGGGGACGGGGCGACGGGGACGAAGCCGGTCGAGGCGCGCACGCTGTCGTACCAGTACGGCGCCCACACGCCGTCGGACTCGCGCGGGCCGGGGGGCCAGGACAGCATCGCGGTCGTGAACGGGACGCCGAGCGCGGCGCACAGGGCGCGCAGGGCGGTTTCCGGGGCGGCCAGGATGTCGGCGGAGTCGATGACCGGCCCGCCGAACTCCTCGAAGATCTCGGCCTGCTGTTCAAGCCCCAGGTCATCCAGGGTCGGAGCGGAGCGCACCTTCGCGTAGGAGGCGAGCAGCGACCGCGGATCCCTGATCAGGAACGCGTGGGCCAGCGGTTTGAGGGCCGCGCGGTCGACCTGCGGCAGCAGGTGGTGCGTCATGTGCTTCTGGTAGTAGATGGTGACGCCCGGCGGCAGGGGCCTTAGCGCGAGGTCGTTAAGCACGATGCGCCAGTCCGACGACTGGCTGGCGATTATCTCCTCCCGGCCGGGGTGATCGATGCCCGTCGTCGTCAGGTAGAAGGAGTACAGCGGCTCGTCGGCCACGACCGTGTCCGGCCGGTTCTCCCAGGCGCGCATGAGCGCGGTGGAGACGGTGCGCGGCCCGGACCACATCGCGATGCGGGCCACTCCTTCGGCGCTGCCGTCTTCAGCGCTGCCGCCGGCGCGGCCGTCCAATGGCATAAGGCCGATCATAATTCCGCGGCACGTCAGTGGGATCGTCTATGTAACGCGCTAGAATCGTTCCAGCACCGTTTGATGGGAAGACGATGAAGCCGCTGCGCGCGGGGGATCCACATCAGATCGGGAACTACCGGCTGCTCGGACGGCTGAGCGCGGGCGGGACGAGAGAGGTTTTCCTCGGAGAGTCCCCCACCCAGCGGAAGGTCTCGGTCAGGCTCATCAAGGGCGAGTACGCGGACGACCGCGAGTTCCGGCAGCGGTTCGCCCAAGAGGTAGCGGTCGCCAGGATGATGGGCGGTTTTCACACCGCGCCGGTGGTGGACGCCGACCCCGACGGCGACCCCCCGTGGCTGGTCACGGCCTATATCCCCGGCCCTTCCCTATTCGACGCGGTCAGGCAGAACGGCCCCCTTCCTCTCGACGCGGCCCGCGGGCTCGGCGGCACGCTGGCCGAAGGACTAGCCATGCTCCATACCTGCGGCCTAGTCCACCGTGATTTCGAGCCAGGCAACGTCACCCTGCCCGAGAACGGCCCACCGGTCATCGACTTCGGGCTGACGCGTACCGACGCCGCGGCGGGCCTGGCCTCGTCGGGGGTCAACACCTCGTCGGGGGTCATCGCCGGGGCCATCTCGTACATGCCTCCGGAACAGGTGTCCGGCGATCACGTGGATTTCCCCAGTGACGTGTTCTCCCTGGGCTGCGTCCTCGCCTACGCCGCGACGGGCCGCAGTCCGTTCGCCGCGGGCACGATACCCGCGATCGCGTCCCGCATCATCGGCGGCGAGCCCACACTCGATGGTATTGACGGTCCACTGCGCGCCATCATCGAGGACTGCCTGGCCAAGGACCCGGACACCCGCCCCACGATGGCCACCGTGGCCACCCGGCTTACTGGTCACGCCTTCCTCCCGCCAGTCCCCGACCAGAGCCCTTACACCGAGTGGACCATCGCTGATGACCCGGAACCAACGACCATGAAAGCCCTGTGGCTGGGACAGCGGCGGCAAGCATGATGGTTTTCCTGTTTTGCGTGCCATTTGGCCTGCTAATTGCCAGGTTCGGATGGAAGGGCATTGCCCGGTACCGGCACATGAACCGGGTCGGCGAGCACGTCACCGGGACCGTAACCGGGCTACGGTGGGCGAGCAAGAACAACAGCCGGTTCTGTTTCCCGGTCCTGGCCTTCCGGACGCTAGACGGACGGGACATCCAGGCCGAATCTAAGGTCGGCCGGACCCGCCCCACGGCCCAGCCTGGAGAGCAGGTCCCGATCATCTACGACCCCAGCGACCCCGCCAAAGCCGAAATCAACACGGCGACCGCGCGTGGCCTGCGGTCTCTTGCCTTCAGCTTCCTGCTGGGCGTCGCGATCATCTGCCTCCCCTTCTTCTGGTCAGCGCTCGGCAGGGGGCTGAATACCACCGCGGGCAAGGTCGTCTTCAGCCTGATATGGGTCGCGGCCGGAAGCGTCATCTTGTGTCAGGCTCTCCGCCTCAACCGGGTCGGCCAGCGCGTCACGGGAACCGTGGTCAAGCATCGGTGGCAAAACTCGCGCGACGGCAGCGTCTGCGGCCTAACGGTGCTCTTCCAGACCCTAGACGGCCAGGTCATCCGCACCGGGACCCGAATCTCCTCCAACCGGGGAAACCCCGAGCCCGGAGAGCAGGTCCTGGTCGTCTACGACCCCCGCGACCCTTTCAAGGCCGAGCTCGCCAGCCGGTTCCGAATGACCCTCGCGTTCTCCTTGCTCCTCATTCTCGTGGGTCTAGCTATCCTCTGCTACGCCCTGCTCGATTTACGCCCCGCTCGATTTACACCTTGCCCGATGCCTAGAAGACCACGACGCTGCGGAGAACTTCGCCGCGCTCCATCTTCGCGAAGGCCGCTTCCACGTCGTCGATGCCGATCGTCTCGGAGACGAACTTCTCCAGGGGGAGCCGGTTCTGGAGGGCCAGGTCGACCAGCATCGGGAAGTCACGGCTAGGGAGGCAGTCGCCGTACCAGGACGACTTGAGAGCCCCGCCCCGGCCGAACACGTCCAGCAGCGGCAGCTCCAGCTTCATCTCCGGCGTCGGCACGCCGACCAGGACTACGGTGCCGGCCAGGTCGCGGGCGTAGAACGCCTGCTTGTAGGTCTCCGGCCGCCCGATCGCCTCGACGACCACGTCCGCGCCGTTGCCGTCGGTCAGGTCCTGGATGGCCTTAACCGGGTCGCCGTTACGGGAGTTGACCGTGTGGGTGGCGCCGAACTCCTTGGCCCACTGCAACTTCCGGTCGTCCACGTCCACGGCGATGATCGTCTTCGCCCCGGCCAGGCGGGCGCCCGCGATGGCACCGTCCCCCACGCCGCCGCAGCCGATCACCGCGACGCTGTCGCCGCGGGTGACGCCGCCGGTATTGATCGCCGCGCCGAGGCCCGCCATGACTCCGCAGCCGAGCAACCCCGCGGTCGCGGGCGAGATCGCCGGGTTGACCTTCGTGCACTGGCCCGCGGCGACCAGGGTCTTCTCCGCGAACGCGCCGATGCCCAGCGCCGGCGACAGGGGGGTGCCGTCGGCGAGGGTCATCTTCTGGGCCGCGTTGTGGGTGGCGAAGCAGTACCACGGCTTGCCGCGCTGGCAGGCCCGGCACTGGCCGCACACCGCGCGCCAGTTGAGGATGACGAAGTCGCCCGCCTTGACCTCCGTGACGTCCTCGCCTACTTGCTCCACGACCCCGGCGGCCTCGTGCCCCAGCAGGTACGGGTAGTCGTCACCGATGCCGCCCATCTTGTAATGCAGGTCGGTGTGGCACACGCCGCACGCCTGCACGTTCACCAGCGCCTCGCCCGCACCGGGCTCCGGCACGCTTATCTCGGTTACCCGCACCGGCTCGCCCTTGCCGCCCGACACCACGCCCCGGGTACTGATCACCATGCTGGATCCTCCTCGTCTATGCCTGCCCCTACTCCATCCAGGATCAGCCGACCAGGTCAACCCCGCACCGCACGCCCGCGGCGCCGACGAGCTTCGCGTCGCAGGTGAGCAGGGCGCATTCGAGGCGCTCCGCGAGCGCCACGTAGGCGGCGTCGTAGGGGGTGACGTTGTCGCGCAGCTCCCACATGCGGTCGAGCAGGTCCGCCAGCGGCATCCGCCGCACCGGCAACGCCGCCAGGTGCCGGAGCGCACGGGGCACCGCTTCGCGGAGCTTAGCGTTCTTCATCGCCATCCCCCGCAAGGCGGACACGACCTCCACATCGAGATGCGCCGGGGCGTACAGCGCATGCCCGGCGGCGAGCTTCGCCGCCACGGCCTCGCGGCGGGGGTCGTCGGCCGCGTAGAAGGCCGCGAGAACGGACGCGTCCACCACGACGAGACTCATGCCTCTTCCCGTCTGGCCTCCCGTCCGGCCCGGACGGCCGCCGCCGCGTCCTCCAGGCTGATGCCGGTCCCGGACGGCGGCTGATAACTGTGCACGTAGTCCGCCAGGCTGATCACGCTCGCCGTCTCGGTGAGCACGTCCACGACGAACGCGTTCAGCGACTGGCGCCGGGTCTCCGCCGCCGCGGAAAGCACCTCGTACACGTCGTCGGGCACTTCCCGCAGGTTCATCCTCCTCATGGCATCATTATGGCACCACCGGGGGTGCGATACTAGCGCCAGGGGAGGGTGCGGCCGGAGTAGTGGCGGCGGGCGGAGTCGGCGGTCATCGCGGCGTACAGCATCGCGATCAGCGGCAGCAAGGGGGCGCGCAGCGCCGACAGCCGGTACAGGCGGAGCATCGGCAGGTAGCTGGCCGTCATCAGCGCCCAGCCGGCGAGGGCGCAGAGGGCGGCGCCGGTACCGGC
>JAFMRC010000520.1 GCA_017354375.1 Nocardiopsaceae bacterium
GCCGCCCTGGCGTCCGGCGCGTCACCCGCCGACGCGGCCGCCCGCGCCGCCGACGGCACCTCGGCCGGCTCGGACATCCACGCCAGCAAGCACTACCGCGAGCACCTCGCCCGGGTGCTGGTCCGCCGCGCCCTGGAGGAATCCGCGGCCCGCTCATAACACCCTTTACCCGGAACGGGTGGTGGCGACTGCCTCGTCACCGCCCTTTCCCTTTCCCGGTAGCCATACGTTGGCGCGGGGGTGCGCGCGGCGCGACAATAGGAGCGTGGAAGCGCGCGCCGGGAGGCTGAAGAGATGGTTCGGGCAGCCGGCACGGTGGCTGTCCTTCCTGGCCGGCGGGATCCCGGCGGTTCTCGTGTTCCCCGCGCCGAGCCTGTCGGAGGTGGCCTGGTTCGCGCTCGTCCCGGGGATGGCGCTGTTCGCCCGGGCGCCGTCGGTCCGGGAAGCGGTGGCGCGGGGCTGGTGGTTCGGCGCCGGGTACCTGATCGCGATGCTGTACTGGATGGCGCCGGAGATCGGCCCCGGCCTGGTGCTGGTCGGCGCGGTGTTCGGTGGCCTGTACGCGCCGTTCGCGATAGCGGCGCACGGGCTGTTGCGCCCGCCCCTGTCGTGGCGTTCCGCGCTCGGCGCCCTGGTCGTGGTGCCCAGCTGCTGGCTGGTTCCCGAATGGGTCCGCTCCTACCAGGGCCTCGGCGGCCCCTGGGACCTGTACGGCGCCTCCCAGTGGCAGCACCCCGCCGTCCTGGCGCTGGCCGCCATCGGTGGCGTCTGGCTGGTCAGCGTCGCCCTCGTGATGGCCAACACCGCGATCATGATCATCCTGATAACAGCAACAAGCGCCGCGCGCACCCCGCTTCGCACCCCGCCATCCCCAAGTGAAAGTGCCGTTCATACGCCTATAGCCGTAGCAACGGCACTTTCACCCGCCCGGGTCTGGGCGGTGCGGACGCTCGGGGTCGCGGCGTTCATCGCGGCAGCGGGGGCCGGGCCGCTGGCGTTCGCGCTCACGCCCCCGTTCCCCGCGGTCCGCACCGTCAGGGTGGCGCTGGTGCAACCTGGCGTGGTGCATAACCCGGTCGCGCGGGCCGACGCGAGCGAGACGCTCACGGAGCAGCTGAGTCGCGGCCACCCGTTCGGACGTCGTGCCAGGTCCGCGAGGCGACCGTATGGGAATTCCGGACCGCATGGGAGCCCCGCGAAAAAGCCCGATCTGATCGTGTGGGGGGAGAGCAGCATCGCCGAGGATCTCACGCTGCCGTCCTCGCGCCCCCTGCTGAGGCGGATCGAGGCCCTGTCCGCGCGGGATGGCGCCGAGATCCTGGTCAGCCAGGACGCGTCGCCGCCCGGCAAGGGCCACGAGAAGTGGGGCGTGCTCGTGAGCTCGTCCGGGATCAAGGGGATCTACGTGAAGACGCGGCTGGTGCCGTTCGGGGAGTACATCCCCTTCCGGGGGGAGCTGGGGTGGCTGACCTCGGTCAGCAAGGCCGCGGGGTCCAACATGACGCCGGGCACCGGCGCGCACCTGCTGCACGCCGTCTCGCGTACCGGGAAGCCGCTGCCGATCGGCGTTCTGACGTGCTTCGAGTCCGCGTTTCCCGATATGTCCCGGGTGGACGCTGACCTGGGCGCGCAGCTGATCATCTACCAGTCCGCGACGTCCACGTTCCAGGGCACGTGGGGCCCGGACCAGCACGCCTCCCTCGCCGCGCTGCGCGCGGCCGAGACCGGGCGGCCCACCGTCCAGGCGGCGCTGACCGGGGATTCGGTGGCGTTCGACGCGCGCGGCCGGCAGCTGGTCAGGCTCGGGCAGCTCGCTAGCGGGGTGACGACCGTGCCGCTGTCGCTGCCCGGGGGGTCGGCGCGGACGTTCTACGACCGCTTCGGGGACTACGTGATGTGGGCCGGCGTCGGGATCTCCGCGGTGGCCGCGGCCGTGATGTTCGCCCGCCGGCGCGGATTTCTCGGCGGTACCGCTGGTGCCGCGGATGGCCATGGGGCACAATATGAGGCAGGCACCGGGCAGCCTGTAGCCAGTTAGCCTACAGGTTCTCCGACGAGGTCGCAGGGGAAGGCGAACCTCGTTAAGGAGGAACCGGTGTCGGTATATGGCGTACTGCAGGTCCATTCGGCGCCCCCGGCGCTGAGCCCGCATATCGAGTGGGCGGTGGCGGGGATCGTCGGTACGACCGTCAGCATGCCCTGGGTCAGCCAGCCGGCCGCCCCAGGGTCTCTTCGTGCTGAGCTGACCTGGCATGGTCGGCCGGGCACCGCGGCGGCGATCACGTCTGCCCTGGCTGGCTGGAACCGGTTGCGTTTCGAGGTCACGGAAGAGGCGTCCCCCGGTTGCGACGCCGTCCGGTATTGCTACACGCCAAGGCTTGGCACGTTCTCGGCCATCACCAGCGCCAATGGCGACATCCTCGTACCCGAGAACCGCCTGCGCGCCGCGCTGTCGCTGGCCGCGACCGGGACGTCGGCGCTGGAGTCGGAGCTGGACAAGCTCCTGGGCGCCGCGTGGGACGACGAGCTTGAGCCGTTCCGCCACGCCGGCGATGGCGCCCCCGTCCGCTGGCTCAACGCCACCGGCTGACCCCCGGCCCCTCCGCTGACTCCCGCGCCCCTCCGGGATCCATAAACGGGGTGGCTGCCACATCGATCGCCAAGAGGGAAAGTGGCTGCCGCATTCACGCCACCAGCGACTGGCGCCGCGCGGCCG
>JAFMRC010000286.1 GCA_017354375.1 Nocardiopsaceae bacterium
GCGCGGCGCCGCGCGATGCGCGACCGCCGCCGGCGCTCGCTTCCACTACCTCACCTTCCAGCTGCCACGCGGCTATCTGAGCGTGGCCGTCACCCTGTCCCCGGACCACCCTGTCCCGAACGGAGCACCCGCCTGTGCCTGACCATGATTTCGCCGAGCTCGCCGCCAGGGTCGCGGCGATGGCCTCGGTGCCCGCCGCCGAGCTCACCCCCGGCACTCCCATCAGCGACCTGGCCCTGGACAGCATGACCACGGTCGAGATGGTCGTCGGCCTGCAAGAGGACTACGACATCATCCTGTCCCGGGACGACTTCACCGGCGTGCGGACGCTGGGCGACCTGGCCGCCCTGATCTGGTCCCGGCTGCCCGGCGCGACGGAGGAGCTGTCCCGTGGATAACACCGTCCTGCTGCTCGCCCTGCTCAATTTCGCCCTCATCATCGCCACGCCCAGGATCTTCTTCCGGCGGGACGGCTCGTTCAACGCGCGCTGGTGGTCCGCGTCCGCCCCGCACGGGCTGTGCCCGCTGTTCCTGGTGGCGGCCCGGGTGTTCCACCTCGCGCCCGTGGTGCCGCAGCGCTGGCTGGAGGTGACCGGCCTGGTCGCGGTGGTCTTCCTGGCCGGGGCGGTCGCGCTGCTCACGCTGACCATGGGCACGCACCGGATACCGCTCTCGTTGTGGCACCAGACCAACGACGCGCCGCGCGAGATCGTGACCTGGGGTCCCTACCGCTGGGTCCGGCACCCGTTCTACTGCTCCTACCTGCTCACCTACCTCGGGACGCTGGCCCTGTTCCCGCACTGGGTCACGATCGCGATGCTGCTGTACATGGCGGTGATCCTGAACGACCTGGCCGGGCGGGAGGAACGCAAGCTCTCCGCCTCGGCGTTCGGCGCCGAGTACCTCCAGTACATGGCCCGCACGCGCCGCTTCCTCCCGATCGGAGCCCGTCGGCCCGCCTCGGCGGTGAAGCAGGCGAGCACATGAGCCGGTTTACCGACATGACGGCGGCGTCCGCCGCCAGCTCGGCCAAGGGCATCGTCTACTGGGAGCAGCACGGCGCGACGCGGCGGTCCTGGGGGGACGTGCGCCGGCGGGCCGAGCGGATGGCCGCGGACCTGATGGCCGAAGGCCTGCGGCCCGGTGCCCCGGTCGCCCTGCTCGTCGCCGAGCCGCTGCTGGTCGCGTCGGCGGTCCAGGCGATCTGGCTGGCCGGCGGCAGCGTCACCATGCTGCAGCAGCCCACGGGGCGCACCGACCTGGCTCAGTGGTCCGAGCGCACCGTGCGGGCGCTGGACATGATCGGTTCGCAGCTGGTGCTCCTCGGGCCGGTATTCGAGCCGGTCGCCCCGGAGCTGGCCTCCCGCGGCATCCGGTTCCGGATGCTGGCCGACCTGGACGACGCCGCCCCGGACACCACCCCAGGCGCCGCGCCGGGCGCCCTCCCGGACGCCTGGCCTCCGCCGCCCAGCGAGGATGACACCGCGCTGCTGCAGCTGACCAGCGGCTCGACCGCCGAGCCCAAGGCGGTACGGATCACGCACGGGAACCTGCTGGCCAACATCATGACGCTCGCCGACACCTGCACGTGGGACGCGGAGGAGGAAGTGCTGATGTCCTGGCTTCCGCTGTTCCACGACATGGGCATGATCGTGTTCCTGCTGGCGCCCATGATGTTTGGGCTGGAAGTGGTCACGATCAGCCCGGCGGACTTCCTGGCCGATCCGATGGTCTGGCCCCGCCTGCTGAGCGAGTACCAGGCCACCATCACGGGCGGCCCGAACTTCGGCTATGCCCTGGCGGCCCGGGCCATGGCCCGGGCCGGTGACGCGGAGCGGCTCGACCTGTCGGCGCTGCGGATCGCGACGTGCGGCGCGGAACCGATCGACGAGGCGGCCATCCGCCGGTTCACCGAGGCCGGCGCCCGGTTCTCCCTGTCGGCCGGCTGCTTCATGGCCGCCTACGGGATGGCGGAGGCCACGGTGGCGGTGTCCATCTCCGAGCAATCGCGGGGGCTGAAGGTCGACGTGGTGGACGCCACCCAGCTGGAGGAGGCCGGCCGCGCCGTTCCGTGCCGCCCCGGGGACGGCGCCCGCACGCTGGCCCGGCTCGGCGCGCCGCTGCCGGGGCTGGAGGTCGGCGTCATCGACCAGGCCGGCACGCCGGCCGGCGAGCGCGTGGTGGGCGAGCTGCGGGTGCGGGGCACGTCGGTGAGCCCCGGGTACCTGACCGCCGACGGCCCGCTGGCCACCGTGGACGCCCACGGCTGGTTCCGGACCGGGGATCTGGGCTACCTGGCCGACGGCGAGGTCGTGGTCTGCGGCCGGATCAAGGACGTCATCATCATGGGCGGCCGGAACATCTACCCGACCGACATCGAGCGCGTGGTCACCGCGGTGGACGGCGTTCGCGCGGGCAACGCCGTGGCCATCCGGCTGGACGTGGGCACCGGGCGGGAACGGTTCGCGGTCGCCGCCGAGTCCAAGCGCGCCGGGGACGAGGAGGCGGAGCGGCTGCTGGCCAAGGAGATCACCGCCCGGGTGACGGACGAGATCGGGGCCCGGCCGGCCGAGGTGCTCATCCTCCCGCCGGGATCCCTGCCCAAGACCTCGTCCGGGAAGCTCCAGCGCGCGGCGGCGGCCCGGCTCTTGCCGTTACCGTGATCCGGTGCGATTATCCAGGCATGCGAGCGGCCTGGCTGGGCATGGCGGTGGCGATGGCGGTGGCCGTCGCCGCGTGCGGCGGCGCTAGCGGGGGCGGATCCAGTCCCGGGGGGAGGATTAAGGCCGCCCCGGTCAAGAAGGGCGGCTCGATCACCGTGCTGGAGGTCTCGGGGTACTCCGGATCCTGGCCGTCCGGCCTGGATCCGGTGACCAACCTGAGCGCCGTCGCCGACCAGGACCAGATGGACGCGATCTACGGGTCGCTCTTCGAGCTCGGCCCGAAGGGGAAGATTATCCCCGACCTGGCCAGCGGCTACAGCTTCTCGCCGGACGCCAAGACGGTCACGATCAGGCTGCGCCACGGGGTGACGTTCACCGATGGCACCCCGTTCAACGCCCAGGCCGTGCTGTGGGACTGGAACCGGCTCTTCACCCAGGGCGCGAAGACGGGCACCGAGCCGGCCTGGGACGTCGCCAGGACCAACCCCAAGAACCCGCTGTCGCCACCGGTCAAGGGGGCGATCCAGGCCAAGGGGCCGTACACGATCGTGATCCACCAGGACCAGCCGAACGGCGCGTTCATCGACCAGATGATCGACCTGTTCCCGGACTGGATCGGCTCGCCGGCCGCGTTCAGGAAGATGGGCGAGGACAAGTTCGCCAAGGATCCGGTCGGGGCGGGGCCGTTCCAGGTAGTGAGCGACACCACCAGCAGCCAGCTGGTGGTGAAGAAGAACCCGGGTTACTGGCAAAAGGGACACCCGTACCTGAACCAGATCACGTTCAAGACGGTGGGCAGCGACGAGTCGGCGCTGGAGTCGATGCAGGCCGGGCAGGGCCAGGTGTACGAGGACCTGGGCACCTACCAGCTCATCGGCCAGGCGGAGCAGCATTTCCAGGTGCTCGACCAGCCCGGCACGTCCCCGTATGACCTGCAGCTGAATACCGCGATCCCGCCGTTCAACAACCCGAAGGCGCGGCAGGCGATCTACGCGGCGACCAACTTCGCCCCGATCCTGAAGGCGGTCTTCGGCGACCGGTACCCGGCCACCCAGAGCTTCACCGGCGACGGTGGCCTGTGCTACGAGCCGAAGGTTCCCGGCTACCAGGGTTATAACCTGCCGCTGGCGAAGAAGCTCGCGAAGGAATCGGGGCTGGACAAGACCACGGTCAACCTTGGCACGATCAGCAGCTACTCGACCGCGGTGAACACCACCGAGGCGCTGCGCACCGAGTGGGCGAAGGCCGGCATTCACGCCTCCATCCAGTCCTACTCGCTGACCAGCCTGGACCAGGCCTTCGAGAAGGACGGCGGCAAGTGGTGGCAGTCGATGGTCCAGACCGCGGGCTCCTGGGATCCGGCGGCCAGCGTCGGCGTCGATTTCCGGTTCCTGTCCACCTCGCCGATCAGCGGGGTGCACGACCCGCACCTGGACACGCTGCTCAACCAGGCGCAGGGCTACGTGAACACCGCGACCCGGTGCAAGTACTACCGCGAGGCGGCGGCCTACATCGCGAAGAAGTTCTACGGGCCGTTCTACTTCACCGTCAACCCCACCAACGTCTCGGCGAAGGGGATAGGCGGCCCCGGGCTGACCACGCCGCTGCCGGCGATCGCGGTCACCCCGGCGATCCCGTGGGAGGACGTCTGGTACAACCCGTCGGCGTCCTGATCTTCACCAGGGGAGGCCGGGGGAGTCACCTGGCGGCGGCCACAGGCGCGAGGATCCGTTCGGGATATATCTTGTGGTTCTGTATTGTGGGACGGTGGGCGAGGACAGCGCGGGCACGCGCCAGCCGGGGCCGCTGCGGCTGGGGAAGCGCGAGTTCGGGCCGGGGCGAGCCCTGGTGATGGCGATCGTCAACCGCACGCCCGACTCGTTCTACCGGCCGGGGATCACCTGGGACGACGGCGCGGCGATGGCCCGGGCGCACGAGGTGGTCGCGGCGGGCGCCGACATCATCGACGTGGGCGGCGTCCCGGCCAAGCCGGGGGACGAGGTCACGCCCGCCGAGGAGATCAGGCGCACCGCCGGCTTCATCGCCGCGGTCCGCGACGCCTACCCGGACGTGGTGATCAGCATCGACACCTGGCGGCACGAGGTGGGCCGCGCGGCGTGCGAGGCGGGCGCGGACCTGCTGAACGACAGCTGGGGCGGCTGGGATCCGAAGCTGGTCGAGGTGGCGGCGGAGTTCGGCGCGGGGATCGTGTGCTCGCACGCGGGCGGGCAGCCGCCGCGCACCAGGCCGTTCCGGGTGAACTACCCCGACGTGGTGGCGGACGTGCGCCGGGTGGTGCTGGAGCTGGCCGGGCGGGCGCTGCGCGCCGGAGTGGACCCGGCGCGGATCGTCATCGACCCGGCGCACGACTTCGGCAAGAACACCTGGCACTCCCTGGAGGTCACGCGCAGGATGGGGGAGCTGACGGCGACCGGCTGGCCGGTGCTGCTGTCCGCCTCGCGCAAGGACTTCGTGGGGGAGGCGACCGGCGCGGAGACCGACCGCCGGCTGCCCGGCACGCTGGCGGTGACCGCGCTGGCCGCGGCCGACGGCGCCCGGATCTTCCGCGCCCACGACGTGACCGCGACCCGGCAGGCCCTCGACATGGTCGCCGTCATCCGCGGCGACCTCCCTCCCGTCCGGGCCGTCCGCGGGCTTACATTATTCATAACCGAACGGAGGTTGCCCGGTGAGCGACACAATGACGACGCTGATCGTGTTCGCCAGCCCGGCCGAGGGCAGGGACGACGACTTCAACGACTGGTACGACAACGTCCACCTCGCGGAGTTCGTCGCGCTGCCGGGCGTCGTCTCCGGCCAGCGCTTCACGCTCGCGCCCACCAGCCCGAAGGCCGCGACCAGGTACGCCGCCATCTACCAGCTCAGCGGCGACCCGGCCGAGGTGCTCAAGGCGATGAACGCGGCGATCAAGGACGGCTCGATGCACATGAGCGACGCGCTCGACCCCGCCTCGATCGCGATCTCGGCCTGGGAACCGCACGGCGACCCGGCGCGGTCCTAGCCCGCGTCCTAGCCCGCCATCGCCTCGGCCAGCAGCGTCACCGAGCGCAGCCGCGGCTCGATCCGCGGTACCTGGTGCACGGTGATCAGCTCGTCGGCCCCGGCCCCCGCCGCGAATTCGTCAAGGTACTTACGCACCTCGGTAGGCGTACCTACGGCGGAGTAGGTCAGCATCTCGTCTACGTGTACCGCCACGCCGGAGGCGAGTAGCTCCTCGGCCCGGGCGTCGGAGATCTCCGACGGCGCCAGCCCGGCCCGCCGCCCGAACAGGCTGGCGGCCCGGGTCCGCCGCGCGGCCTGGAACTGCTCGCGGGCCTCGTCGGCGGTATCGGCCGCGAACACGTTCACGCCCGCCATCACCCACGGCTCCTGTAGCTGCGCGGACGGCGTGAACTCCGCCCGGTAGGCCGCCACCGCGTCGTGCAGCGCGGCCGGCGCGAAGTGCGAGGCGAACGCGTACGGCAGCCCGAGCGCGGCGGCCAGCTTCGCCCCGAACAGCGACGACCCGAGCATGTACAGCGGCACGTCGGCGCCGTTGCCCGGAACGGCGTTCACGCCGGGCACCCGGGTCTTCCCGGTCAGGTACCCCTGCAGCTCGAGCACATCTTGCGGGAAGCGGTCGGCGGCCCGCGGGTCGCGGCGCAGCGCGTACTGGGTATTGGCGTCCGACCCGGGCGCCCGGCCGAGCCCGAGGTCGATCCGTCCCGGATACATCGCGGCCAGCGTGCCGAACTGCTCGGCGATCACCAGCGGCGCGTGGTTCGGCAGCATGATCCCGCCCGACCCGAGGCGGATGGTGGATGTCTGCGCGCCTATGTGGGCAATCAGCACGCTTGTCGCGGATGAGCCGATACTGGGCATGTTGTGGTGTTCCGCGTACCAGATCCGCTCGTACCCGAGTTCCTCGGCCCGCCGCGCCAGCGCCACGCTCGCCGCGAAGCTGTCGCCCGCGCTCTGCCCCCGCCCGATCGGCGCGAGATCCAGGATCGACAACCGCATCCGCCGCATCCGCTCACCCTTCCGCCAGCCGCTCCGCTAGCCTTCTCCAGTCATGCCAGCCACGCCAGTCACGTCCGTCACGCGGCTAGCCGCACTAGCCGCAACCACATACCAACCCATTGATCCGAACGGATCATCCCGTCTGTTCCCGCTTAGCCGTGGCTCGTCCGGGTTAGCGCCCCGGTCGATCATGGGAACATACGCCTGTATAGATGTACGTAAAACAACACAGGAGACGCTTGCGATGCCCGCCCAGAGGGAGCACCCGCACCCGGGCCTGCAACTTGGCTGGATCCCCAACGACCCGGGCCGCCGACCGCGCGAGTTCACCGACCCACCGCCCCCCGGCCCGGCCCCCGACCCCGGACTGGAAGCGGCGGTGGCGACCGCCCGCCGCCACGGCGCTGGATGGATCCGCTTCCTGGGCCTTATCGGGGTGGTCGCGCTGGCCCTGTTCGGCCTCATCGGCGCGTTCTCCGGCCGCATGTGGTTCTGGGGCATCGCCGCGGCCTGGGCGGCCGGCTGCTGGGTGGCCGCCGCCTGGCTCGGCTGGCGGTGG
>JAFMRC010000521.1 GCA_017354375.1 Nocardiopsaceae bacterium
CCCAGGTACGGGACCGGGGCGACGGCGGCGGCCAGTTCCTCGGCCGCGGCGGCGAGCTCCCTGGCGGACGCCCCGGCGCCGCCGAGCGCTTCCGGGACCAGCAGGCCGGCCAGGCCGATGTCGGAGGCGACCGCGTGCCACAGCTCGGCGTCGGTGGTATCCGGCCGCTCGGTGCGGGCCAGCACGGCGGCCGGCGCCGCGCGGTCTTCCAGCAGGGAGCCCAGGGCGTCCCGCAGCTCTCGCTCGGTGTCCGAATACAGAAGATCGACGGTGGCGCTCACCGCGGCAGCTCCTTCCAGGGGACGCCCTTGTCCGGGCGCTGTTCTTGCGGCAATCCCAGGACGCGCTCGGCGATGATGTTGCGGAGGATCTCCGACGTGCCGCCCTCGATCGAGTTGCCCTTGGCGCGCAGGTACCGGTAGCCGGGGCCGCGGGCGTAGTCCGAGGAGCCGGCGCGGCGCATCGCCCAGTCGTCGTAGCGGAGGGCGTCCGCGCCGCGAAGCTCTACCTCGAATCCGGAAATTTCCTGGTTTAGCCGGGCCATGACCAGCTTGGCCGCGGACCCCTCCGGGCCGGGCTGGCCCGCCGCGATCTGCTGCCGGAGACGCTCGCCGGCCAGCCGGGCCACCTCGGCCTCGGCCCACAACTTCAGCAGTTCCTGGTGCAGTTCGGGCGTGCGCCGCTCCGGGTGCGCGCGCCATTCCGCGGCGGCGTAGCCGATCATCGAGCCCTCCCGCGGCACGGGGCGGGAGGCGCCGATCGACACGCGCTCGTTCATCAGCGTGGTCTGCGCGACCTTCCAGCCCTCGCCGACGGCGCCGAGCCGGCTGGAGTCGGGAACCCGGACGTCGGTGAGGAAGATCTCGTTGAACTCGGCCTCGCCGGTGGCCTGGCGCAACGGCCGCACGTCCACGCCGGGGGCGTTCATGTCCACCACGAAGTAGGTCAGGCCGGCGTGCTTGGGAACGTCCGGGTCGGTGCGGGCGACCAGCAGGCCCCAGCGGGCCAGGTGGGCCAGGGAGGTCCACACCTTCTGGCCGTTGACGACCCAGTCGTCGCCGTCCCTCACCGCCCGCGTGGCGAGGCCGGCCACGTCGCTGCCGGCGCCGGGCTCGCTGAACAGCTGGCACCAGATCTCGTCGGCCAGCCACAGCGGGCGCAGCCAGCGGGACTTCTGCTCCTCGGTCCCGAACGCGATGATCGTCGGCGCGGCCATGCCGAGCCCGATGACGTTGCGGGACGGCTCGAGGACGGGGGCGCCGGCGGCGGCCAGCTCGGCGTCCACCACCGGCTGCAGCGAGCGCTGGAGGCCGAGGCCGCCGTGCCCCTCCGGGTAGTGCACGGCGGCCAGGCCCGCGTCGAATAGGGCGTCGAGGAACTCCCGCTCGCTGGCGGCCTTCGGGTCATGCTCGGAGAGGAACGCGCGGGTCTTCGCGCGGAGCCCTTCGTCGCTTGTCACGTTCTCACTCCGTTCGGGAGACAGTGCCGTTGAGGAGATAGTGCCGTTGAGGAGATGGTGCCGTCTAGGAGACGGGGCCGCGTTCAGGAGACCGGGCCGCCGGCCACGTACAGCACCTGGCCGGACACGAAGCTGGCTTCCTCGCTGGTGAAGTAGGAGATCGCCGCGGCGATGTCCTCGGGCTTGCCGACCCGCTGCACCGGGATCTGGCTGGCGGCGGCCTTCTGGAAGTCCTCGAAGGACATGCCGACCCGGGCGGCCGTGGCGGCCGTCATGTCGGTGGCGATGAAGCCGGGCGCCACCGCGTTCGCCGTGACGCCGAACTTCCCCAGCTCGATCGCCAGGGTCTTGGTGAAGCCCTGCATGCCGGCCTTCGCGGCGGAGTAGTTGGCCTGGCCGCGGTTGCCGACCGCCGAGGTCGAGGACAGGTTGACGATACGGCCCCACTTGGCGTTGACCATGTACTGCTGGGTGGCCCTGGTCATCAGGAACGCGCCCCTCAGGTGCACGCCCAGGACCGTGTCCCAGTCGCTCTCGGTCATCTTGAACAGCATGTTGTCCCGGATCACGCCCGCGTTGTTGACCAGCACGGTCGGCTCGCCCAGTTCGGCGACGACCTTGGCCACCGCCGCCTGCACCTGGTCGGCGACGGCGACGTCCGCGCCGACCGCGATCGCCTTCCCGCCCGCCTTCTCGATCTCGGCCACGGTCTGGGCGCAGTCGGCCTCGTTCAGGTCGAGGACCGCGACGGCCATCCCGTTAGCGGCCAGGCGCTTGGCAACCCCGGCGCCGATCCCTCGCGCGGACCCGGTGACGATGGCGATTCGCTGCGGCATTGCGTTCCTCTCTCGATACCTGGCGCGGCTGCCCGCGCCCGTTGCCCTCCAGTGTCCTACCCCGCGGTAGCCGCCCGCCACAAGGGTTCCCCGAGAAGCTCCACCCAACGTGCCAAATGCGCACTCGGGCCGGCTAGAGCTAGCCCAAATGCGCACTCGGCCCGCAGCGGGAGGGTGGATGGCGCGGGACGAGGCGCCTCGCGGGTCGCCCGCCCAACGTGCCAGGTGCGCACCCGGGCCCGCTCACCCATCGCCACCTAACGTGCCAGGTGCGCGTTTGGGCCGGCTAGAGGCAATGCTGGGGAGTTAAGGTCCGGCTAGGTTTGTCCCGGATTTCGCGAGGTGCACCGTGCCGGGCTGGTGGCCGCTGTGGATGCGGCTGGTGATGCCGGTGATCTGCTTGGTGGT
>JAFMRC010000287.1 GCA_017354375.1 Nocardiopsaceae bacterium
CCTGGAGAACGTCATCGTCATCGGCGCCTCCAACCGCGAGGACATGATCGACCCGGCGATCCTGCGGCCCGGCCGCCTGGACGTCAAGATCAAGATCGAGCGGCCGGACGCCGAGGCGGCCCGCGACATCTTCTCCAAGTACGTCACCACCGACCTGCCGCTGCACCCCGACGACGTGAAGGAGCACGGCGGTTCGGAGCAGTCCACGGTGGACGCGATGATCCAGCGGACCGTCGAGCGGATGTACACCGAGTCCGAGGAGAACAGGTTCCTCGAGGTGACCTACGCCAACGGCGACAAGGAGGTCCTGTACTTCAAGGACTTCAACTCCGGCGCCATGATCGAGAACATCGTGGCCCGGTCCAAGCAGATGGCCATCAAGGAGTTCCTGGACACCGGGCAGAAGGGCATCCGCGTCTCGCACCTGCTCGCGGCGTGCGTCGACGAGTTCAGCGAGAACGAGGACCTGCCCAACACGACCAACCCGGACGACTGGGCGCGGATCTCCGGCAAGAAGGGCGAGCGCATCGTCTACATCCGCACCCTCATCTCCGGCAAGCAGGGCACCGAGGCGGGCCGGTCCATTGACACCGTCGCCAATACCGGGCAGTACTTGTAGGGCCCTCCCTGCGAACCGAAACCGAACGATGACCGTGCGGGCGGGCGCCATGCCCGCCCGCACGCATTAGTCTGGACCATTATGAGCGTGCTGCGGGTCATGGGCACCGAGACCGAGTACGGCATCGCCGTGCCGGGACAGCCGGGTGCCAACGCGATGGTGACCTCATCGCAGATCGTCAACGCCTACCAGGCGGCCACGGCCGCGCGGGCGCGGCGCGCCCGCTGGGACTTCGAGGAGGAGAACCCGCTGCGGGACGCCCGCGGGTTCGACCTGGCCCGGGAATCGGCGGACTCCACTCAGCTCACCGACGAGGACCTGGGGCTCGCCAACGTCATCCTCACCAACGGGGCACGGCTGTACGTCGATCACGCGCACCCCGAGTACTCGGCGCCCGAGTGCACCAACCCGCTGTCCGCGATGATCTGGGACAAGGCCGGCGAGCGGATCATGGCCGAGGCGGCGGAGAAGGCCGCCACGGTGCCGGGCAGCGCGGGCATCCAGCTGTACAAGCACAACACCGACAACAAGGGCGCGTCCTACGGCTGCCACGAGAACTACCTGATGCGCCGCTCGACGCCGTTCGCGGACATCGTGCGGTACCTGACGCCGTTCTTCGTCACCCGGCAGGCGGTGTGCGGCGCCGGGCGGGTCGGCATCGGCGCGGACGGCCGCGGGACGGGATTCCAGATCAGCCAGCGGGCCGACTTCTTCGAGGTCGAGGTCGGCCTGGAGACGACGCTGAAGCGGCCGATCATCAACACCCGCGACGAGCCGCACGCCGACCCGGAGAAGTACCGGCGGCTGCACGTCATCATCGGCGACGCGAACATGAGCGAGGTCGCCACCTACCTGAAGATGGGCACCACCGCCCTGGTGCTGGCGATGATCGAGGACAAGTTCCTCACCGTCGACCTGTCGGTGGACGCGCCGGTCGCCGAGTTGCGCAACGTCTCCCACGACCCGTCGCTGAGGCACCTGGTGACGCTGCGGGACGGCCGGAAGATGACCGCCGTGCAGTTGCAGACCGAGTACCTGGAGCACGCCCGCAAGTTCGTCGAGGACAAGTACGGCGCGGACGTCGACCCGGTCACCGCCGACGTCCTGGACCGGTGGGAGTCGGTGCTGGGGCGGCTGGCCGAGGATCCGATGCAGCTCTCCCGCGAGCTGGACTGGGTCGCCAAGCTGGAGCTGCTGGAGGGCTACCGCCGCCGCGACGGGCTGTCCTGGGACCACCCCAAGCTCCAGCTGTTCGACCTGCAGTACTCCGACGTGCGCCCGGCGCGCGGCCTGTACAACCGGCTCGTCGCCCGGGACCGGATGATCCGGCTCACCGACGAGGACGCGATCACCTGGGCGGTCGACAACCCGCCGGAGGACACCCGGGCCTACTTCCGCGGCCGGTGCCTGCGCCAGTACGCCGAATCGGTGGCCGCCGCGTCCTGGGACTCGGTAATCTTCGACATCCCGGGCCGGGAGTCGCTGCAGCGGGTGCCGACCCTGGAGCCGCTGCGCGGCACCCGCGCGCACGTGGGGGACCTGCTCGACCGCTGCGACACCGCCGGGGACCTCGTCACCGCGCTCACCGGCACCGAGTGAGCCCGCCGGGCACAAGCGACCGGCACGTGAGGCCGGGGAGGGTTGGGAGCCCCCTTGGCGGGCGAGGATAACGTTGGGTGGGAGTCACCGGGATTGCGAGTGACCGGAGGTACACAGATGGCAACGAAGGACACCGGCGGCCAGCGGCAGGGTTCGCGGCGCACGGAGGAGACCGAGGAGGACCAGGCCGCCTCGGTCGAGGAGGCCAGGGAACGGCACGAGAAGATCTCCGACGACGTCGATTCCGTCCTCGATGAGATCGACGAGGTGCTCGAGGAGAACGCGGAAGAGTTCGTCCGCTCCTACGTGCAGAAGGGCGGTCAGTGAGCAGTAGGGTCTGCTCAGGAAGATCGCGTCAAGCTTCAGCAGGGAGGCGGAGTGGGCACGTACTCTGATGGCGGCCACCGGAGGACGGATTTCATGACGGCACGGATACCGTCCTTCACGGACTTCCTGACGTCGTACTCCCCGGACCTGCTGCCGGGTACCCGGGGGCTGGGACCGCTGCCCGGCGGGGACGCCCTGAAGGACCAGCTGCCGCACGCCACGACGATCGTGGCGGTCACCTGCGACCGCGGCGTGGTGCTCGCGGGCGACCGGCGGGCCACGATGGGCAACATGATCGCCAAGCGGGACGTCGACAAGGTGTTCCAGAGCGACGAGTTCTCCGCGATGGGACTCGCGGGGACGGGCTCGCTCATCTTCGAGTTCGCCCGGCTGTTCCAGGTCGAGCTCGAGCACTACGAGAAGATGGAGGGCCGCCAGCTGTCGCTGGAGGGCAAGGCGAACCGGCTGGCCAGCATGGTCCGCGGCAACATCGGCGGCGCCATGCAGGGGCTCATCGTCATCCCGCTGTTCGCGGGCTACGACGAGGAGGCCGACGCCGGGCGGATCTTCAGCTACGACGTCGCGGGCGGCCCGTACGAGGAGCACCGGTACCACTCGATCGGTTCCGGCTCGGTCTTCGCGATGAGCTCGCTGAAGAAGCTGTACCGCGACGGCCTGCCCGTCGGCGACGCGGTGCTCGCCTGCGTGCAGGCGCTGTACGACGCGGCCGACGACGACTCGGCCACGGGCGGCCCCGACCTCACCCGGCAGATCTTCCCGGTCGTCGCGACGATCACCGACGACGGCTTCCAGCGGCTGCCGGACGCGGAGTCGGCGGAGATCGCCCAGCAGGTCGTCAGCGGGCGGATGGCATCGCCCGACGGCCCGGCCGCGTCGCTGCGCGGGGAAGCCTGACGTCGCCATGCCCGCTTGCCCCACCGGACTCGTGAAGGAGAAGTGCCCGCGGTGACCATGCCGTTTGGATACGTTTCGCCAGAACAGCTGATGCGCGAGAAGTCCGAGTACGCTCGCTCCCGCATCGCGCGCGGCACCAGCTGCGTCGCACTGCAGTACACCGGCGGAATCCTCATGGTGACGCCGAACAGGTCCCGGGCGCTGCACAAGCTCAGCGAGCTGTACGACCGGATCGCGTTCGCCGCCGGCGGCCGGTACAACGAGTACGAGTCGCTCCGCAAGGCGGGCATCACCTACGCGGACGTCACCGGATACCAGTTCGACCGGCGGGACGTCACGGCGCGCGGCCTGGCTAACTGGTACGCCCAGACGCTCGGCAGCATCTACACCGAGAGCCCCAAGCCGTACGAGGTGGAGATCATGGTCGCGGAGGTCGGCGCCGAGCCGGCCGACGACCAGATCTACCGGATCCAGTTCGACGGCGTGGTATCCGACGAGCCGGGCTTCGTCGCGTTCGGCGGCGGCCAGGTGGACCAGGTGGCGGCGGAGCTCAAGGAGCGGTTCTCCGACGGCATGTCGCTGACCGAGGCCCTCGGCGCCGCCCTGGACGCCCTCGCCGCGCCGTCGTCGGTGGCGTCGTCGTCTTCGTCCGGGTCCAAGTCGTCCGGCAACGGCCAGGCGATGACGCCGGCCGACCTGACCGCCGGCAACCTGGAGGTCGCGATCCTGGACCGGGGGAGGGCACACCGGACGTTCCGCCGCCTGCGCGGCGCCCGCCTGGAACAGCTCATCGCCGATAGCCGCCCCGCCTCCCCATCCTCAAAGCCAGCGTCACCCGCGAAGTCGGAGTCGCCTTCAAAGGCGGAGTCGTCATCCAAGGCGGAATCGCCTTCGAAGTCCGAATCGTCCGCGGACTCCGGCCCGGACGCCCCGCCATCTGGTCCCGGCTCAGCTGACTCCGGTTCTTCGGGATCCGGTTCCTCGGGCTCCTCCGGTTCCTCGGGCTCCTCTTCCGGTTCCTCCGGCGGCTCCGGTCGCGGTTCCTCGGGTTCGGGCTCCTCCGGCTCTTCCGGCAGCGGCTCCTCTGGTTCCGGCTCCTCTGGCTCCGGCTCCTCTGGCTCCTCAGGTTCGGGTACCTCAGGCCGTGGCTCGGGTTCTTCTCGTTCCTCCGGCGGCTCTGGCGGTCGTTCGGGCTCAGGTTCCCCTGGCGGCGATGAGGAGCCTCCTACCGGTCCTTCTGCCCCCGGCGGCGACGGTATTCCCAAGTCCGGCAAATAGGGCCTATTGCGCGCTCTGCGCGCACTACGCCTCCCGCATCTCGGCACCCTCGGCGTGCCGCTGCTGCTGTCCCACCGCCATTCCTCTGTTGACCCCGCGTCAACGGCGCGTTGCTACGGCTGTAGGCGTAGCAACGGCACTTTCATTCCACTTGGGACAGTCGTGATGTTCAGGCGGGGACGGGCGCTTCCCGCCTGAACGGCGTTCCTGATCCGGTTGATGACGAACGTCGGATCCTTGCGCAGTTTTTGCGGGCTGATATGCAGGGTGACGATTCCGTACTGACCAAGGCCGCTATGGCGGTCCATCGTGTGCTCCCAGTCCGGTGCCCGGAGGTGCCATTCCCTGGAGTCGACCTCGGCGGCGACGCCGGCCTCGGGCCACCAGGCGTCCGGCTTACCGATGAACGTGCCGTCGGGCAGGTACAGCCTCGGGTTGAACAGCGGCATCGGCAGCCTAGCCTTGCCGATGAGGTCCCGCAGTTCCGCTTCGGGGGCCGAGCGCGTGCCGCTGTAAGCCTCCGCCACGGCCCTGGCGAGCAGTGCCGATCCCCGGGCCGGACCGTCATCGAGTTCATTGCGGATCGCGGTGACGGAGCAGCATCCCTTCTGCACGGCGGAGGAGACGAGGGCGCGCACGTCGCGCAGGCTGGTCATGCCCCGGGCGGCGTCGGCGACCGCACGGGCGTCAAGGGCGAAGCTCCTTTTGCCGCGGGCGATGACCGTCGTCGGCATCCGGGCCGTGCGGTGCACAGCGACAAAGGATGCGCTCTGCCGCCTGGAGCCAATGGGGACCAGAAGGTCAATGGTGTCCGACTCCGATTCCGGCAGCGTGACGCCCTCGTACCGCAGGGCGGCTGCTCCCGTAATGACCGGATGCACGGCGTCGGCGGTGCGTGGCTTCGGGGTTCCGTACAGAATCGCCGCCATTTCCATCTGCGCGGGCAGGGCCGTGCCCGTGACGGTGAGGTATACGCCGGGAAGCAGTATCTGCCATGGTCCACCTTCGCGGAGCCGGTGGGCCAGTGAGTGCGGGGACATCCCCGCCGCGATCGCCTGATGCCGGGAGACGACGAGTTCCTGTTCTTCGATGAGCGCGCGCAGGGCGCGTGGGATTGCGTCAGCCATGCGGGCAGTGTGTCACCACCCTCTGACATTCCGTTCCCTCCGCTGCCCCTCTGCCGCCGCCTGCTCCTGTTGACCTCGCGTCAACGGCGCGTTGCTACGGCTGTAGGCGTAGCAACGGCACTTTCACCCAGGGGAGGGCGGGCGGCGGGCGGGGCGGTCAGGCGCCGGCGGGGGCGTACTCGGTGAATACGAGGGTCACGTTGTGGCCGCCGAAGCCGAAGGCGTTGTTCAGCACCGCCATCGGGGCGTCCGTGCGCCGGGCCAGCGGCCGTGGCTTTGCGGCCACGTCGATGGTGACGGCGTCGTCGAGCTCCTCGAGGTTGGCGGTGGGCGGGGCGACCCGCTCGGCGAGCGCCATGACGGCGGCCACGGTCTCGATCCCGCCGGCGCCGCCGAGCAGGTGCCCGGTCATCGACTTCGTCGAGGAGACGACGCACCCGGGCGTCGCGTCCCCGAGAGCGGCGGCGATCGCCCTGGCCTCCATCGGGTCGCCTTCCGGCGTGGACGTGGCGTGCGCGTTCACGTGGACGACCTGCTCGGGGCAGACGCCACTATCCGTTAGGGCGCAACCGATGGCGTGCCGTACCCCGGCGCCGTCGGGCGGCCCGTGGGCGATGTGGTAGGCGTCGGCGGAGTACCCGGCACCCGCCGCCACCGCGTAGATCCGGGCGCCCCTGGCGCGGGCGTGCGCCTCGGACTCCAGGACCACGGCCCCGGCGCCCTCGCCGAGCACGAACCCGTCCCGGGCGGCGTCGAACGGGCGAGAGGCCTTCTCCGGCTCGTCGTTGCGGGTCGACAGGGCGCGCATGACCGCGAAGGCGCCGATGTTCAGGGCCATGATCGCGGCCTCGGCGCCGCCGGCCACGACGACGTCGGCGCGCCCGGAGCGGATCATGTCGATGCCGTACCCGACGGTCTCGGCACCGGACGCGCACGCGCTGACCAGGGCGTGCGCGCCGGCGCGGGCGCCGAGCTCCATGCTGATCCAGCCGGCCGAGCCGTTCGGCATCAGCATCGGGACGGTGTACGGGGACAGGCGCTTCCAGCCCTGCTCGTTCAGCGTGTCGTAGGCGGCCAGGGTGGAGCCGATCCCCCCGATCCCGCTGGTGAACGCGACGCCGAGCCGGAACGGGTCGATCTCAGGCGCGCCCGCGTCGGCCCACGCCTCCCTGGCCGCGACCAGGGCGAACTGCTCGCAGCGGTCCATCCGCCGGGCCTGCACCCGCCCGATGGCGGGCGACGGGTCGACGGCCGCCGGGGCGGCGATCCGCACCGGGAGGTCCCGCGCCCAGTCCTCGGCGATGCGGCGCACCCCGCTGGCCCCGTCGAGCATCGCCGACCAGGTGGACGC
>JAFMRC010000288.1:0-5425 GCA_017354375.1 Nocardiopsaceae bacterium
GTGCCCCAGGATGGCCGCGATGTTCGCGATGTTCGCCCCCTCGTCGAGGGCCTCCGACGCGAACTGGTGCCGTAGGGAGTGGGTGGTGTAGTCCCTGATCCCCATGGCGGCCGTGAGCGCCACGAACCGGTCCCGGGCGGTGTTGTATGGCAGGTAACGGCTACTGATCCCGGGGCACAGCGGGCCGTCCGGCATCGCCTGGACCATGTTCCACACGAAGTCCGGTACCGCGACGTCGCGGCCTTCCCCCTCGGCGCGGTGCTTGAGCGGCTCCCGGCCCTTCCCGTCGCGGGTGGCCTGGGAACGCAGCCGGAGGTAGCGGCTCCCGTCCTTCCGCTGCCTGAAGTGCCGCTTCTCCACGCCGAGAGCCTCCCTGATGCGCAAGCCCATGGCGCGCTGCAGCCATGCCGCGATTCCGACTCCCTTAAGGGCGCGGGGCCGCTTGCCGGGCGCGGCGGGCGGGAACGTCCCCCCCTCGGCGAGCACGCGGACCTGGGCATCGGAGATGAACACGAACCCGGTCGCGGACTCGTCGTCGTCTTCCTCCGCCCGGCGCTGCCGCCTGGCGGCGATTCCCTTCGTGAGCGTGATTCCCGCCAGCTTGTGGCGGGGGACCTTGTCCGCCTTCACGGCGGCGTCCATCGCCCACACGATGATCATCCGGGCTGAGCGGCGGTGCTGGATGCTGCGGTGGGACAGGGTGACGTTCAGGAACGTGGCCACGTCATCGGCTGCCCCGGCCGTTGCCATCTGGGCTAGCGTCCGGTCCCCGAACGCCTTCGCGATGTCGCCGCGCAGTATCCCCTGGTAGGTCTTGCGGGAGTTCTCGCCTGCCGTCAGCCGGGCCGACGCCTTGATGAACTGCGCGGCGTGCTCGGTGAACGGCTCCTCCGCGCGCTTCGGGTCGGTGTAGGTCTTGCCCTGGGCGCGCTTGCCGCGCGTCAGCTCAAGCTGGAAATCCCGCGCCTTGGCCAGCCCCGAGCCGGGAACGACGCGCTTGCGGCCGTCGATCTCGTCCCTGAACGACTTCTCCCGCTGGGTGCCGTTCACGCTGTAGCGGACCGTCCACGCATGGCGGCATGCCCCGATCTCGGACGGCTCGCACGTGTGCTGGCAGGTCCCGCCCGCGCACGCCTTGCTAGTCTCCGGACGGTGGTGGGCCTGGTCGCACTTCTTGATGATCGTGGCCTGTAGCGTCCCGCTAGCCTCGTTGGGGGTACCTTTACGCACGTTCGCTCACCTGTCTTTCGCCTGACTCCGGATCACCCTTTATGCCCCTGACCTGGGCATATATCCATTGTCGGGGAAAGTGCGCACTTGGCACGTTGATGGGGGGTGGTGGGAGAGGCTGATGGGACAGTGCTAGCGATTGGAGCTTAGATAAAGCTTAAGGTAACCGCAAGGACAGCTGTGCTTATTGGTGTGACGCAGAGTACGGTCTTGTGCGCCGTGGTGTACTGCCGCGCGCTGACGATGGGTACTGTCACGCACTTAAAGTGACACCGTCTACAGTGACGCCGTGGTAGATCTGGTCCCGGTCGAGGAGGTCCGCGCCGCCGCTCGCCGCCTGGAGGGCGTCGCCGTTCGCACCCCGCTGCTTCCCGTCCCCGCGTTCCGCCCGGTGAACCTGCTGGTCAAGCCCGAGTCGCTGCAGCCGACCGGCGCGTTCAAGCTGCGCGGCGCGTACAACGCGATCGCCGCGCTCGGCGAGCGGGCGCGCGCGACCGGCGTCGTCACGCACTCCAGCGGTAATCACGGCTTCGCGGTCGCGTACGCGGCGGCCATGCTCGGCGTCAGGGCGGCGATCGTCGTGCCGGAGAACGCCCCGGAGGTCAAGATCGCCGCCATCGAGCGCGCGGGCGCCGAGCTCGTCCGGGTGGAGCCCACGATGGACGCCCGCCTCGAAGGCGCGAACCGGATCGAACAGGCCCGCGGCTATGTCCAGGTCCCGCCGTTCGAGGATCCGCTGGTGATCGCCGGCCAGGGCACGATCGGCCTGGAGATCGCCGAAGACCTCGCGGCGATCGGCACCGAGCCCGCCGCGGTCCTCGTCCCCATCAGCGGCGGAGGGCTGATCTCCGGTATCGCGGTTGCCGTCAAGGCGGCCTGCCCGGGCACCAGGGTCATCGGCGTGGAGCCGGAACTGGCCGCCGACGCCCGCGAGTCCCTGCGCTCCGGCGCCCGCGTCCGGTGGCCGGCCAGCGACGCGGCCCGCACCCGGGCCGACGCGCTGCGGGTGGAGCAGGTGGGCGAGCTGACGTTCGCCCACATCCGGGAACTGGTCAGCGACATCGTCACGGTCACCGAGGACGAGATCACCGGGGCCATCGGAAGGCTCGCGCGCGACGCCCGCCTGGTCGCCGAGCCCGGCGGCGCCGTCGCCGTCGCCGCCGGGCTGAACCGCACGGACGACGAACTCAAGATCCGCAAGGACGGCCCGGCCCCGCTGGTCGCCATCGTCTCCGGCGGCAACATCGATCCGTCCCTGCTGGCCTTCGCCCTATCCTACAATCGGTAGTGCTATGCGAACGGTACTGGCCTACACGGGCGCGCGGATCGGCATGTTCGTCGTCGCGTTCGCCGTGTTCTACCTGTGCGGGGTCCGCAGCTTCCTGCTGACGGCCGCGCTCTCGCTTTTCGTCAGCATGATCGCCTCCTACATCCTGCTGGCGAACCAGCGCGAGAAGATCGCCGACGCGCTGAACAACCGGATCGGCAAGGCGACCAGCAAGGCCACGGACAAGGCGGCCGAGCTCAGGGAGCGGCTTGAGGAGGGCGCCGCGGCCGAGGACGACGCGGACGACGCCGGCGACGCCGGCCCGGTCAGCCCTCCTTCGGCAGCCAGCCGCCGCGGGTGAGCAGGCCGAGCACCGCGGCCACCGCGTCGTGCCGGGACACCGTCGACGTGTCCACCGTGAGGTCGGCGTCCGTCGGCTCCTCGTAGGGGTCGGAGATCCCGGTGAACGACTCGATCACGCCCGCCCTGGCCTTCGCGTACAGTCCCTTCCTGTCGCGCGCCTCGCATTCGGCCAGCGGCGTCGCGACGTGCACGAGAACGAAGTCCCCGGCCTCCGTCACCATCGACCGGACCGCCGACCGTGCCGCCGCGTACGGCGCGATCGGGGCGCAGATCGCGATCCCGCCATGCCGGGCGACCTCGGCGGCCACGTAGCCGATCCGCATGATGTTCAGGTCGCGGTCGGCGCGGGAGAACGACAGCCCGGCCGACAGCAGCCGCCGCACCATGTCCCCGTCGAGCAGGGAGACGGTCCGGTCGCCGCGCTCGGCCAGCGCGTCGCGCAGGTCCCGCGCCAGCGTCGACTTCCCCGACCCCGACAGCCCGGTCATGAACACCACGAGCCCGCGCCGCGATCTCGGCGGCCTGGCCCGCCGCAGCTCGGTGGCGACCGGCTCGGGCACCAGCCACGCGGGCACCGGGCTCCCGGAGTCGAGCAGCGCTCCCAGCTCGCCGTCGGACAGCTCCCCGCGCTCCGCGCCCGACTCGATGAGGGACAGCGGCCGCCAGACCTCGGATGCCGGGTCATAGGCCCACTCGGGCTCGGCGACGACCTGAACCCCGAAGGCCTTGAATTCCTCCGAACGGATGTTCGCGCCTGTATCGGCCAGCACGTGACTCGCCCCGTAGGCGCCGGCCACCACGGCCTGGGCCGCGAGGTCGTCGTCGGGATTGCCCCGCGGGGGCAGCGGCACCGGGACCACGACCGTGGACTCCGGCAGTTGCCCGGCCGCCGCGAGCACCGAGCGCACGAGCGCCTCGGGCCGGCCTACCAGCGTTGGCGTTCCCGCGACGAGGGGGAGCAGCAGGATGCGGACGGCCTGCGGATTCCCGTCGCGGTCCTCGCCGCGGATCTGGCCGGCCAGGTGCCTGAGCTGCCCGATGTGCCGCCGGGTCAGCGGGCGGCTGGTGGCGAGGGCCAGCACCGGCCCGCCGTTGAACGCGGCGCGGACCTCCGCGGGAGGCTTGCGCAGCGAGCGGAATGGCCCGTGCTCGGGCGCCCGCAGCGCGGTCACCTTTCCCGCGAGGCGGAAGGCGGACGATGCGGAGTCGGCGGGGGCCCGTTCGGTGATATCCAGGACGGCGAGCGGGGAGCCCTCCGGGTCGGTCAGGACGAGCTTGCCCGCCTCCTCGGGAATTGCTTCGGTCGGCACGGTGAGCGTCACCGGCACCGGCCACGGGGTGCCGTCGGCCAGCTCGCGGCGGGCGGTGACCGCGGCCAGGTCCGCGGCGGCGAGGTAGCCGTCCAGCGGCGCGTAGGCGCCGGACAGCAGCAGCTCAAGCTCCCCGAGCTGCGCGTCATCGGGGGTCCAGGCCGGCCACTCGGCCAGTCCGGCGGGCAGCTGCTCAGCCGTCACGTGTGCCTCCGTCGTATCCCGTTGTGCCCGGCCGCGCGTCGTCACAGGACGCGGGCGAAGCGGTCCTCCGGCTTGCGGATCACGTACAGCAGCTCGTCATGATTGTCGGTGAACCGGTCCCGGGTAAGCCGGGCGATGACGGTGCAGGCGGCCCGCACCGTCGATGATAGCCGGGCCGGATTCGCCTGGAGCGTCGGTTCCGCCGCGCGGTTCGCGATAACGAGGCCGCGCATCAGCGCGTAGGAGGAGATGCCGTGCTCGGACACCGGCTTCTCGTACACGGCGGGGAACGGCCCGGGGGCGCCCGGGTGCAGGTCGCGCCAGAGCCGCCGCCGGGCCAGGTCGGGCAGGATCCGGTCGAGCAGGGCCGACGCCGTCCGGCGGTCGCCCATCCGGACCATCAGCAGGCCGCCCGGCTTGAGAGCGCCGGCGAGGTGGTCGAGGACCAGCTCCACGTGGCCGACGCGCTCCAGCAGGCCGGCGCAGTACACGATGTCGAAGGCGCGTGGCGGGATGACGGCCGTGCGCAGGTCCCCGGTGATCACGTCGTCGTACCCGTCCCCGGTGGCGTCGAGGACCTGCCTGGTCAGAGGGGTGTCCTCGTCGGCCACGGTGACGGATATCCCGAAGCCGGCGCCGGTCAGCCTGCCGAGGCCGAGCTCGCGCAGCGGGGCGAGGCAGCCGGCCTGCAGCACGCTGACCGGGCTCGGCGCGCTCCGCGTGACGTAGTCGGCGAGCGGATCGGCGAATAGCGGGTTGACGTCGTCGTGCCACGGCTCGGTGCGGAAGTAGCCCAGCTCGTCGGTGGCGTTCCAGTCGCGGCGCGTGCCCGTCCCGTTGGCCGCTCCCGGCTGCCGCGGCACGTAGGGCCGCGCCGGATCCCCCTCCCGCCGTTGGTGCCAGCCGGGCCGGGCAGGCGACTCGGATGCCGCGCCCCGTGGACCGGGTGTGCCGTTGCCAGCAGTCGTCATAGGCTAATCGTAACTGATAGATCACAATCAGTTTTTAAGTGGCCGGGTGAAAGTGCCGTTGCTACGGCCAGGACCGTAGC
>JAFMRC010000288.1:5435-7211 GCA_017354375.1 Nocardiopsaceae bacterium
GTAGCAACGGCACGTTGACGCCAGGTCAACAGGGCACGGGGCGAGACGGGGAAGTAGAATGGGGGCGTTGACGACGCGGCTCCGTGGGCTGGGCTCGCGGGGCCAGGCCAGCAGCTGGTCCGGGCGCGTACGGGGGTTCCGCATGCCCGGGGCCGTCCGCTAGGGGGCATGCGCCCGCCACGGATCACGCGAAGCCCCCGCCGAACCGCGAATATTAGGACGGGCATGAGCCTCGCCGGACTACTCCCCGCCGTAGCCGAAGATCCTCTTCTCACGCAGGTGCTCCGGGACCAGCCTGATGGCCCCGCGGGCACCCATGACCTCGTGGCCCCGCCCGCGCTGCGGCCGTTCATCGTCGGCGCGCTCGCCAGCGGGGCCGGGCTCGAAGGCCGCCCCGGACGGTTCGTGCTGGCCGTGACCGCCACCGCGCGGGAGGCGGACGACCTGACCGCGGCGCTGCGGTCGTTCCTGCCACCGGATGCCGTCGCCGGGTTCCCCGGCTGGGAGACGCTGCCGCACGAGCGGCTGTCGCCGCGCTCGGACACGGTCGGCCAGCGCATCGCCGTGCTGCGTCGCCTCGCCCACCCCGAGGGGAACCCGCTGAAGGCGGTGGTGGCGCCGATCCGCTCGGTGTTGCAGCCGATCGTGGCGGGACTCGGGGACCTGGAGCCGGTACGGCTGGCCGAGGGCGACGAGGCCGACCCGGACGGCGTCATCGCCAGGCTGGTGGACGTCGGGTACGCCCGCGCGGAGATGGTCACCAAGCGCGGGGAGCTGGCCGTCCGCGGCGGCCTGCTCGACGTGTTCCCGCCGACCGAAGAGCACCCGGTGCGCATCGAGTTCTTCGGCGACACGGTGGAGGAGATCCGTACCTTCAAGGTCGCCGACCAGCGCAGCATCGGCAAGGCCGACCACGGCCTGTGGGCGCCGCCCTGCCGTGAGCTGCTGCTCACCGGCTCGGTGCGGGCCCGGGCCAAGGAACTGGCCGATTCCCACCCGAGCGTGTCGGAGATCCTCGGCAAGATCAGCGACGGGATCGCGGTCGAGGGCATGGAGGCGTTCGCCTCGGTGCTGGCCGAGCGGATGGAGCTGCTGGTCGATTACGTGCCGGTCGGCGGGATCGTGCTGGCCTGCGACCCGGAGCGGATCCGCACCCGGGCGATGGAGCTGGTCACCACCAGCCAGGAATTCCTCGACGCCGCGTGGGCGGGGGCCGCGTCGGGCGGCGCGGCCCCGTTCGACCTCGGCGGATCCGCTTTCAAGCCGGTCGAGGAGGTCCGCGACGCGTCCCGCGAGCTAGGGCTCGGCTGGTGGACCCTGGCGCCGTTTGGCATCTCCCCGGAGGACGGCCCGGCCGCGGCGCCCCGGACCGTTCCGGGGACGTCGTTCCCGCTGACCGAAGCGGACGAGGAGGCGGCGGACTGGGGCAGTCGCGATGATCCGTTCGGCACGATCAAGGCCCAGCCCGCGACCGCCTATCGCGGCGAGACCTCCCGCATGCTCGCGGACGTGCGCGGCTGGTTGCGTGACGGGTGGCGGGTCGTGCTGGTCACCGAGGGGCACGGGCCGGCGCAGCGGCTCGCGGAGGTGCTGGGCGGCGAGGGGTTCGGCGCGCGGCTCGGGGACATCACCGGGCCGCCCGAGCCGGGCGTGCCGTACGTGGCGACCGGCGAGCTCACGCAGGGGTTCACCTGGCCGTCGCTGAAGCTCGCGCTGCTGACCGAGGCCGACCTGGCGGCGCGCGGTGCCGCCCGGCCAGGCGCGCGGGACGAGCGG
>JAFMRC010000081.1 GCA_017354375.1 Nocardiopsaceae bacterium
GCGATCGGCGCCGCGCGGCGGCCCCTCATCGTCGCGGGCGGGGGCGTGATCTACTCGGGCGCGGAGGAGTCGCTGCGGGCGCTCGCCACCCGCACCGGCATCCCGGTCGCCACCAGCCAGGCCGGCGGCGGCGCCCTGAACTGGGACGACCCGCGCTACCTCGGCGGGGTCGGCGCGACCGGCACGACCGGGGCCAACCGGATCGCCGCCGACGCGGACGCCGTGATCGGGATCGGCACCCGGTACAGCGACTTCACCACCGCCAGCCGCTCCGCGTTCCAGCACCCGGACGTCACCTTCGTCAACGTCAACATCGCCTCGTTCGACGCCTACAAGCACGGCACGCAGCTGCCGGTGGTGGCCGACGCCCGCGAGGCCCTCGACGCGCTGGGTGCCCGGCTGGACGGGTACCACGTCAGCTCCGGGTACGCGGAGCGCATCGACCGGGAGAAGCGCGAATGGGACGCGGTCGTCGACGCGGCCCTCGCGCCCACGGGCGCCGACCTGCCGGGCCAGCCGGAGATCATCGGCGCCGTCCGGGCCGCGGCCGGCCCGCGGGACGTCCTCGTGCAGGCGGCCGGAAGCCTGCCCGGTGACCTGCACAAGCTGTGGCGGGTCACCGATCCGCTCGGCTACCACGTCGAGTACGCCTTCTCCACGATGGGCTACGAGATCGCCGGCGGCCTCGGCGTGAAGCGGGGCCTGGAGGCGCTCGGCGACGACCGGGACGTCCTGGTGCTGGTCGGCGACGGCTCCTACCTGATGCTGCACTCGGAGCTGGCCACCGCGGTCGCCGAGGGCATCAAGATCATCATCGTGCTCGTGCAGAACGAGGGCTTCGCCTCCATCGGCAGCCTGTCGGAGGCCGTCGGCGCCGAGCGCTTCGGCACTCGCTACCGGTACCTGGACCCGGCCAGGCGCAACTTCGAGTCCGGCGAGCTGCTCACCGCCGTGGACCTGGCCGCGAACGCGCGCAGCTACGGCATCGACGTGATCGAGGTCCCGCCGGGCCGCGACGCGGCCGGGAGGCTGGCCGAGGCGGTCGCGGCGGCGAAGGCGGGCGGCGCGGCCACGCTCATCCACGTGCGGTCAGATCCCTTCGTCGCCGCGCCCGACGGCGAGGGCTGGTGGGACGTCCCGGTCGCGGAGGTCTCGGAGCTGGACAGCACGAGGCAGGCGCGGGCCGCCTACTCCGAGCAGCGCAAGAAGCAGCGCCCCCTGCTGGGCTGAGCACGCCCGTTTCCCGAAGCACGTCACCGCGAAGGAGGACGACGATGACCACCACCGCGACCAGCGGGGATCCCGCCGCGGCCCGCGCCCGGGGCCTGCGGATCGGGACCGCCCCGGACTCCTGGGGCGTCTGGTTCCCGGATCATCCCCGGCAGATCCCGTGGCACCGCTTCCTCGACGAGGTCCAGGCCGCCGGCTACCACTGGGTCGAGCTCGGCCCGTACGGGTACCTGCCCACCGATCCGCACCAGCTCGAGGACGAGCTGGGCCAGCGCGACCTCGAGCTGAGCGGCGGAACGGTCTTCACCGGCTTCCACAAGGGGGCCGAGCAGTGGCAGCGCGCCTGGGACCAGGCCGTCAAGGTCGCCGGCCTCGCCAGTGCCCTGGGTGCCCGGCACATCGTCGTCATCCCCGACCTGTGGCGCTCGGACGCCACCGGCGAGGCGCTGGAGCCGCGCACGCTCACCGCCGGGCAATGGCGTGAGCTTTCGGCCGGCCACAACCGGCTCGGGAAGGCCCTGCGGGACACCTACGGGGTGCGCCAGCAGTTCCACTCCCACGCCGACAGTCACGTCGGCACCTACCGGGAGGTCGAGCGCCTGCTGGAGGACACCGACTACCGCTACCTGAACCTGTGCCTGGACACCGGTCACTTCGCCTACTACGGCGGGGACAACGTCAAGCTCATCAAGGCCCATCCGGACCGCATCGGCTACCTGCACCTCAAGCAGATCGACCCCGAGCTGATCTTCGAGGTGCTCAAGAACGACACGGCCTTCGCCGACGCCGCGGCCGGCGTCTTCGTCGAGCCGCCGGCCGGGATCCCCGACTTCGCGCCCATCATCGAGGCGGTCTCGGCTATCGACCCGGAGATCTTCGCCATCGTCGAGCAGGACATGCCCGGCGTGGACATCGACCTCCCGCTACCGATCGCGACCCGCACCCGCCAGCACATCTTCAGCTGCACGCCGCTGGCGCGCATCCGCTAGGAAGGAGCCAGCCATCAGTATCACCAGCGAGCTGCGCGTCGGAGTCGCCGGGGCCGGGCAGATGGGCGCCGATCACGTCGCCCGACTGACCACCACGATCACCGGCGGGCGCGTGTCGGCCATCATCGAGCCCGACGCCGGCCGGGCCGCTGCCGCCGCCGGGCTCGCGCCCGGCGCCGTCACCTTCAGCCGCGTCGAGGACGCCCTGGGGGCCAGCGCCGTCGACGCTATCCTGGTCGCCGCTCCCGGCCAGTTCCACGAATCGGTCCTGCTGCCGGCGGTTGAGGCCGGCCTGCCGATCCTGTGCGAGAAGCCGCTGACCCGGGACCCCGACTCCTCCTGGCGTGTCTTGCAGGCCGAGCAGAAGGCCGGCAAGCGGCTCATCCAGGTCGGCTTCATGCGCCGCTTCGACCCGCAGTACCGGCAGCTGCGGCAGCTCGTCGCCTCGGGCAGCGCCGGTGAGCTGCTCCTGCTGCACGGCGTGCACCGCAACCCCACGGCGGCCGGCGACTTCACCCAGGAGATGCTCATCACCGACTCGCTCGTCCACGAGCTCGACGTCATCCCGTGGCTGGCCGGCTCGCCGATCAGGTCCCTCGAGGTGCGCTACGCCAAGCGCAACGCGCTGGGTCCCGATCGCCTGCGCGAGCCGGTCCTCCTCCTCGCCGAGCTCGACGACGGCGTGCTGGCGGACGTCGAGATGAACGTCAGTGCCCAGTTCGGCTACCAGGTCGCCGCCGAGGCCGTCTTCCAGCGCGGCGTCGCCCGGATCGGCCAGCCCGAGGGACTGCAGTTGTGGCAGGACGGCAGCGTCCGGACCGGCGAGCACCAGAGCTTCAAGACCCGCTTCAGGGAAGCCTTCGACGCCGAAGTGCAGTCCTGGGTCGATGCCGCCAGGGCCGGCGAGGCCACCGGTCCCTCCGCGTGGGACGGTTACCAGGTCGCGGTCGCCTGCGCGGCCGGGGTGCGGGCGCTGACGACCAGCGGCCCGGTCGCGCTGGAGCTGCCGGAGACGCCGGCGTTCTACGCCTGAGCCGCTTCCGCGGCCCGCCCCGGCCGCGTGCCGTGCCGGTCACCGGGTCAGCTGACCGTCGTCCACTCCCGCGTCCGGCCCGACCGCTCCGCGGCGTCCGCGATCGCCGCCGCGGCGCGCCCGTCGGCGACGGACGGCCCGTGCTGGACGCCCTCGGCGACCGACCTGAGGAAGCACGCGGCCTCGATGGTCTTCAGGTCGTCGAAGCCCATGGGTGTCCCGCCGCTGGGCTGGAAGCGGGCGAAGTCACCGTCGCCGGGCTGGGCGTACAGGGTGGCGTATCCGTAGTCCCGGCTGCCGCGGACGGCCAGGGCCAGCTCGTTCATCCGCTGGAAGTCCCAGCGCAGCGACCCGTCCGTGCCGTACACGTCGATGACGTACTCGGCGCGCGGCCCCACGGCGACGCGGCTGGACTCGAACACGCCGAGCGCACCGCCCTCGAACCGGGCGAGGACGGCCGCGTAGTCCTCGTTCTCCACGGGCACCAGGTTCCCCGGGGGCGCCGGGTTCTGCGCGGGCTCCGGCTGGCCGGCAGCCGTGGCGGGGTGGGCGGATGCGGGGGCAGCCGGCTCGCTCCGTTCGGTAATAAAGGTGTCGTGGGCGGCCGTGACCTCCCGCACCGGGCCGACCAGGTAAGCCGCGAGGTCGAAGCCGTGGGAGAGCAGGTCGCCGTAGACGCCGGACCCGGCGCGGTCCCGGGTGAACCGCCAGGTCAGCGGTGCGTCGGGGCTGGAGGAGTAGTCGGCGAGGAAGGAGACCCGCACGTTGGTGATCCGGCCGAGGCGCCCGGCGGCGATGATCTCGCGCGCCCTGGCGATGGCGGGCGGGTGCCGGTAGCTGAACCCGACGGCGGTGACCAGGCCGGCCTCGGCGGCGGCGCGGGCGATGTCCTCGCTCTCGGCCAGGTGGCGGCCCATGGGCTTCTCGATCCAGAACGGCTTGCCGGCCGCCGCGGCGGCGAGCGCGGTCTCGCGATGCAGGAAGTTCGGGGCGCAGATCGACACCGCGTCCACGTCCGGGTGCGCGAGCACGTCACGGTAGCCGGCCACGGCCTCGCGGTAGCCGAGCAGTTCGGTGGCGTCGTGGCGGCTGGCCGGGGCGATATCGGCCGCGACGACGAGCTCGGGGCGGACGCCCAGCTCGGGGTAGTGCTCGCCGACGTTGCGGTAGGCGCGCGAGTGCGCCCGGCCCATCCAGCCGACGCTGATCAGCCCGATGCCCAGCCTCACCTCGGGGCCTCCTTCCGGATGCGAGGAAGATCTTGGAGGATTTCCGGTAGCGGGGTACTGGTTCCACGCCAAGATCTTCGCAGGCGACTAGTAGCTGAGCTTCTTGTAGATCGCTCCGGTCATGACGTCTTCCTCGAGCTTTTCGAGGGTGCGCCCGCGGGTTTCCGGTACCTGGGTGCAGACGAATATCAGGGCGAGGACGTTGAGGGCGGCGAACAGGAAGAACGAGCCGGTGATGCCCACGGCGGCGATGAGCGTGGGGAAGTACAGCCCGAGGAACGCGTCCGCGAGCCAGAGCATCAGCACCGAGGCGCCCATGCCGAAGGCGCGCATCCGCAGCGGGAAGATCTCCGACAGCGTCACCCAGGTCGCGACGTTCAGGAAGGTCTGCATCGAGCCGACGAACGCCACGATGAGGAACAGGAGCAGGTACGGGCGCGCCGGGTTGCCGGCCGGCAGCAGGATCGAGCAGGTACCGACGAGCAGGTGGCAGATCGTCGTCAGCGCGAAGCCGAGGATGAAGGTCTTCCGCCTGCTGAAGTGGTCCATCATCCGCAGCGCGATGAACGCGCCGATGACCGCGATGACGCCCGGGGCGACGTTGGCGATGAGCGCGGCCTCACCCGAGAAGCCTGCCTGGTCCAGCACGGTCTGCCCGTAGTACATGATGGCGTTGATCCCGGTGACCTGCTGCGCCACGCCCAGCCCGATGCCGACGAGCAGGATGCGCAGCAGCCACTTGTTCGTCAGGATGCCGCGCCAGTCCACCTTGTACTGCTCGTCTTCCTCCTTCGCGACGACCCTGATGTCCGCCGCCTCCGCCTCGGCGCGGTCCGCGGGACGGAGCGTCCGCAGGACGCTCAGCGCGTCGTCGTACCGCCCCTGCTTCACGAGCCAGCGCGGTGACTCCGGCATCCTGAGCATGCCGATGAACAGGGCGACGGCGGGCAGCGCCTCGACGGCCAGCATGATGCGCCAGATGCCGCCGCCGTCCCCCCAGATGTCGCCGATGATCGCGTTGACGATGAAGGCGGCGAGCTGGCCCGCGACGATCATCATCTCGTTGCGCCCGGCCAGCGAACCGCGGATCTCGAACGGCGCGAGTTCGGCGAGGAAGACCGGTACCACCGTCGACGCGGCGCCGACGGCCAGTCCGAGGATGATCCGCCCGGCCACCATGACCCCGAAACTCGGTGCGACGACGCAGGTCAGCGCGCCGATGAAGAACAGGACGGCGAGCAGGATGATCGTCTTGCGCCGTCCCCACGCGTCGGAGAGCCGCCCGCCGGTGATCGCGCCGACCGCGGCACCGAACAGCAGCGAGCTGGTGACGACCCCCTGGGTGAACGTCGTGAGGTGAAGCTCGACGCTCATCGGGTTCAGGGCCCCGTTGATCACGCTGGTGTCGTAGCCGAACAGCAGCCCGCCGAACGTGGCGACCAGCGCGACCACGCCGAGCCGCTTACGGTGAGCCCCCGGTACCAGCGGCGGAAGGGCGTGAGCCGCCTCGCCTTGGGGGCCGGCCTGGCTTTGCGTATCTGACATGTGGGGGGTATCTGCCTTTCGCACGCTCGACGCTGAGGCCCGCTTGGCAGAACAACCTAACAACCCGTCATAGCCGGAACAAGACCCTTGGCGTAGAAAAAGTGAGAATGTTAGGACAAATACGACCGGGCGGCGGGGGGCGGCCGACGCGGTCACTTGTTCACGAGGGTCATCTCGAAGGAGTACAGGTCGGGCCGGTAGCAGTGGTGCCCGAACTCCACCGGCCGGCCGGCGCTGTTGAAGGCCGTCCGGTCCATCGTCAGGACCGGGCCGCGGGCGTCGATCTGGAGCAGTTCGCTTTCCTCGGCGGTGGCGGAGCGGGCGCCGATGAGCTGGTGGGCCACGCTCATGTACGTGCCCCGGGCCCGCAGCACCTGGTACAGGCCCCGGGAGCGAAGGTCGTCGGCTGGCACGTCGGTGAACTCACCGGGCAGGTAGTTCTCCAGCACCGCCAGCGGCGCGCCGTCCGCCAGCCGCACCCGCCGTATGTGCAAGACCGGCGACTGCTCGGGCACCGACAGGGCCTGCGATACGCGGTCATCGGCGCGGGTGACCTCGTGCAGCAGCAGCCGGGTCGACGGGAGCCTCGCCCCTCGCTCCAGGTCGTCGTACAGGCTGGTGAGCTCCACCTTGCGGGTCAGCGGGCGCTGGACCACCTGAGTCCCGACGCCGCGCTGGCGCACCAGGAGCCCCTTGCTCACCAGTTCCTGGATCGCCCGGCGCACGGTAGGGCGCGACAACCCCAGCCGCCCGCCGAGTGCCACTTCGTTCTCCAGCCGCGCGCCCGCCGGAAGCGTTCCGTCCGCGATGGCATCCTCGATCTTCTTCGCGACCTGGAAGTACAGCGGGACTGGCCCGGAGCGGTCCATGTCCATGAACATCTCGGGGGGAAGCAGGGTCTGCGGCGCCCCCGGTGATCCTTCAGGCATCTCCCGCTCCCTCGGCACGACTCGCACGTCCTGTGATTTGTCCTAAGCTTAGGACAAATCACAGGACAAGGAGCGGGTGCGGCGCCCTGGAGCCGAGGCCTCAGCAGATGCGGGGGAGGGGGTCACCGACTAGGAGGTCCACGATCCGGGTGCCGCCGAACGACGTGGTCAGCCGCACCAGCCCCGGCTCGCTGTCCGTGACGTGCCCGACGACCGCGGCCTCGGTCCCCAGGGGGTGGCCGCGCAGCGCGGTCACCGCCCGGTCGGCGTCGGCTCCCGGGACCACGGCGACCAGGCGGCCCTCGCACGCCACGTACAGCGGGTCGATGCCCAGCAGCTCGCACGCGCCCCGGACCTCCGTGCGGACCGGGAACGCGTCCTCGGTGGCCAGCACGCCGACGTCGGCGTCGGAGGCGATCTCGTTCAGGATCGTCGCGACGCCGCCTCGGGTGGCGTCCCTCATCGCGCGGGTACCGGGAACCTCGCGCAGGAGAGTCGCCGCCAATCCGTTCAGTGCGGCGGTGTCTGATTGGATGTCGGCCTCGATGTCCAGCTCGCCGCGCGCGAGCATGATCGTGATCCCGTGATCGCCGATCGGGCCGGAGACGATGATCGCGTCGCCGGGCCGCGCGCGGGCCACGCCGAGGCTGGTGCCGGGCGCGAGCGCGCCCACCCCGGCGGTGTTGATGTAGCAGCCGTCGGCCTTGCCCCGCTGCACGACCTTGGTGTCGCCGGTCACCACGCTGACCCCCGCCGCGTCGGCGGCCTCGCGCATCGACGCCACCACGCGGGCCAGGTCGGCGACCTCGAAGCCCTCCTCCAGGATGAACCCGGCCGTCAGGTACAGCGGCGTCGCGCCGGAGACGGCCAGGTCGTTGACCGTGCCGTTGACGGCCAGCTCGCCGATGGAGCCGCCGGGGAAGAACAGCGGCGACACGACATATGTGTCCGTGGTGAGCGCCAGCCGTGTCCCCTCGGCCCCCGGGACTCCGGCTCCCGGGACCCTGGCCTCTGGGACCTCAGCTCCCGGTTCGCCGATCCTCAGGGACGCGGCGTCCTCGAGGGGCTCCAGCAGCGGGTTGCGGAACGCGTCGAGGAACACCGCCTCGACCAGCGTGCGCGACGCCTTGCCGCCGGCGCCGTGCGCCATCGTGATCCGTTCCTCGCGGACCCGGGGGCGACGGCGGCGGGCGCGGTCGATCCGCTCCAGCACCTGCCGCTCGCGCTCGTCCCGCCCGGCGTACGCGTCCCGTCCCTGGCGCGCCTCCGGCTGCCCGGAACGCTGCCCGGCGTGAGCCTCCGATCCGGCGTGCGCCTCCGGCCCGGCGTGCGCGGCGGTCACGGGCGTTCCCCGATCGTCACCGGAACCCGGTGCCGTTCCATCCGGCCGTAGTTGTAGTACGCGGCGCACGCGCCCTCGGGGGAGACCATGCACGTGCCGATCGGGGTCTCCGGCGTGCACGCGGTGCCGAAGACCTTGCACTCCCAGGGCTTCAGCACCCCCTTGAGCACCTCGCCGCACTGGCACGCCTTCGGGTCGGCGACCCGCACGCCCGGCACCTTGAAGAGCAGTTCCGCGTCCATCTCCGCGTACTTCTCGCGCACCTTCATCGCCGAGTGCGAGATGAACCCGAGCCCTCGCCACTCGAAGTACGGCCGCAGCTCCATCGTCTCGCCGATGGCCTTCAGCGCCACCAGGTTCCCGTCCCACGGCACGACGCGGGAATACTGGTTCTCCACCTCGCACCGGCCCTCGGCCAGCTGCACCATCAGCATGTAGATGGACCGCAGGATGTCCAGCGGCTCGAACCCGGCGGTCACGACGGGCTTGCCGTATTCGCGGGCGATGAACTCATACGGCCGGCAGCCGATGACCGTGGACACGTGCCCCGGGCCGAGGAACCCGTCGAGCCGCAGGTCGGGGGAGTCCAGGATCGCCTTGATCGCCGGGACGATCGTGACGTGGTTGCAGAACACCGAGAAGTTCTTCAGTCCCTCGGCACGCGCGCGCAGCATCGTCATCGCGGTGGACGGGGCGGTCGTCTCGAACCCGATGGCCATGAACACGACCTGCTTGTCCGGGTTCTGGCGGGCGATCTTGAGGGAGTCGAGCGGCGAGTACACCATGCGGATGTCGGTGCCGCGCGCCTTCGCGTCGAAGAACGACCCGTTGCTGCCGGGCACCCGGAGCATGTCGCCGAACGACGTCATGATCACGTCCTCGCGCGCCGCCAGGTGCATCGCGTCATCGATCCGTCCCATCGGGATCACGCACACCGGGCAGCCGGGCCCGTGCACCAGGTTGATGGACTCGGGGAGGTAGTCCTCCAGGCCGTGCTTGTAGATGGTGTGGGTGTGGCCGCCGCACACCTCCATGAACTTGTACTGGCGGCCGGGCTCGCACAGTGCCGCGATCTTGGCGGCTAGCGCGCGGGCCTGCTCGGCGTCGCGAAATTCATCAACAAATCGCATATCCCTAACGACCCTTCGCGCCTGTTAATCGATCATTGACTCTTTCAGCGCCGCGATCTCGTCCTCGTAGGCTTGCCCGATCCCTTCCAGGAACTCCATCGCCGCCGCGGCCTCGGCCTCGTCGATCCTGGACAGGGCGAAGCCGACGTGGATCAGCACCCACTCGCCAGGCTGCGGCGGGTCGTCGGAGAGCAGGCCGATGTTGATCAGCCGCTTGACCCCGCTCACGTCGACCTTGGCGAGGTCGGGCTGGTCGGCGCGGATCTCGATGACCTCACCCGGTATGCCGAGGCACATGCGTCACCTCCACGGTGTTCTGCTGGATTCGGGGGCTTAGTTCCGCCGTCAGCCGCGCGGTTAGCTGCCAGAGCACCTGGTAGATCGTGGTCTGCGCCTCCTGGATGCGGTGCACCGAGGCGGACGGGGCGACGAACAGGTAGTCGATGCTGGCCGGCTTGCCGTCCTCGTCACTGGCGAGCTCGGCCATCTTGCCGCCCTCGTAGCCGGCCAGCCCGACGGTGAGCATCCCCCGCCTGGTGGCCTCGTCGAAGGCGCGCACCAGGTTGTCGGAGTTTCCGCTGGTCGACAGCCCGACCGCGATGTCGTCCTTGCCCCCGAACGCGGCGAGCTGCCGCGCGAACACGACCTCGACGCCGACGTCGTTGCACAGCGCCGTCACCACCGACGTGTCGTTGGCCAGCCCGAACGCGGGCAGCGCCGGGAATCCGCCGTCGGGGCCGTCGGGGTGCGCGCTGCCGGATCCGTCGGGGTGCATGAACAGGGTGGCGAGCTGCTGCGCGTCGGTGGCGCTGCCGCCGTTCCCGAAGGCGAACAGCCGCCCGCCCGCCGCGAACCTCTCCGCCATGTCACTGGCGCACCGGGCGATCCGCTCGGAGTCCCGCCTGGCGATCACCTGCCGGAGCTCGTCGATTTCCGCCGCCTTGGCCGTCGTGGACGCGCGGACTTGGTCGAGGACGGCATCGATGTTGCTGGAGTCCGCGTACAGGAACGGGTACAGCGACTCCATCGCGTCGTTGCCCGTGTCGTTGCGCTTGCTGGTCACGATGCGCTTACCCCCCGGCGGACCACGGCGATCGCCTCGCTGGCGTGCGCGAGGACGGCGTCACCGGGAGCGGCGTCCACCAGGGCGACGCTGACCTCCTCGGTCCCCTGCCCGGTGTCCACCTCGGCCATCTCGTCCGGCAGGAGCCGGAGGACCGTGACCTCCACGGCCACGTCGCCGCACGTAATGCAGTGGTCGCCGTGGCACTCTGAACCGGTCATGCCAGCACTCCCGGCTGCTCGAAGAAGACGTGCACCAGCTCCCACAGCACGTGGTACATGGTCACGTGGGTCTCCTTGACGGCCCGCGGGTCGCCGGAGGCGGCGACCAGGGCGTGGTCCACGAACGGGCTCGTCGCGATCGTCTCGCCGTCCCGGGCTCCGTCCGGTCGGCTCCCGGTGAGGGCGACGGTGAGCATCCCGAGTTCCTTCGCCGCCCGAAGCCCCGCGAGCACGCTCGGGCTGTACTCGTCGGCCGAGATTCCCATCGCGATGTCGCCGGGCTGCCCGACGCACCGGATCTGCCGGGAGAAGATGTCCGCGATCCCGTCGCGCTCGGCGATGCCGGTCACGGTGGCCACGTCGGTGGTCAGCGAGATGGCCGGCAGCGCTCGCTTGCCGACGATCACGGGATGGACGAACTCGACCGCGACGTGCTGCGCGTCCGCGCTAGCGCCGCCGGTACCGAACGTCACGAGCTTGCCGCCGCGGTGGAACCGGACCGCCATGGCGTGGCACGCGTCCGCGACGGATCCTGCCCGCTCGGCCAGGTCCCGCAGGGGCCCGCCGCGCAGCTCGAACAGGCGGGTGACCTCCGCGGCATTCACCATCGAGGTCATACCAGCACCGTAGGACAGTTATGGGAAGGCTGTCCATACCTGACCGGACAGTTTTGGGGGCGTCTGCGTCGCCCCAGCCCCGGCTGCCGGTATCCCCCTAAGCGCTCGGGCTGTTGGACCGCGGCGATGCGAAGACCGCGTAGTGGAAGATCAGGAACCGGGCCGCGAACGTGAGGCAATTGGCCGCGAAGTACGTTCCGTTGACGATCGCGGCCCGCTCGACGCCAGCGGCGTTCAGCGAATGAGCCCAGGTACCCCCGTAGTGGGCCGCGGTCGCGAGGACGACCCACGAGCCGATGGACACCAGCCAGAACGGGAGCGTCTCGCTGAGGAGGGATGGCCTGCCCTTGCGCTCCCACGCCCAGCGGCTGAGGACATAGCTGACGATGGCGCCGGCGACCGCGCCGCTAAGCCCCGCGAGACCGGCGCTCACGCCTAGGTATACGAGAACGAAAAGCGTGAGCTGAGTGGCGGCGAATGCCATGACCGCCACGGGCGCGAAGCGGAAGAGCCGCTTGCCGAAGTCTTTCTCCAGCCATGTGCGTACCCGCGCAGGTAGCCGACCCGAAAGCGCAGCGGTGCCCCGCCGCAGGACATTCGTCATGAGACTCGCATTCTCGTACGGTAATTCGCCGGTGCCACGTGACTGCGTAGCCGGCCTCTGCGTCGCTCGCTACAAGTTAGCCCATGAGTCGGCGTCCCGGGCGGAAAGGTGGCTCCTGCCGCCGTGCGGTCGCATGCGCGCTGGTCTCGTTGGCGTCTCCATGGTGTGCGTGATGGGATCGTTACGTACATTGGGAGGTTCCATGCCACCTGCGCGTCGCGCGGGCTTGCCCGATCCGGGCGCGGCCCGCGAGCTGATAAGCGAAACCGTGCCGGAACTCGGACCTGGCATCGCACGGCAGGCCCGGGACTACGCCGATGCCGTGCGCCCGTTCCTGGACCGGCTGGGACTCCGGCCCGCCGACAAGCGACGCGAGGCGGCCGCGCTCTTCGCTGAGATCGTTTCCCCGGACTACCGCAACCCATCGGACGTCCTCTCATGGGTCACCGGCGCATGGAGCGACAGGATCCCAGAGCTTCTCCAGAGCCTGGGCATCGGCTCGTACCCCGGAGACGTCGGCCATGCGCTCGCGCGAGTGAAGTACGCGCGGCGTGTCCTTCGCGATCACCACACCCGGCTGCACAGCGTCCCGCACGATGAGATGAAGTCACTCCTGATCGACCTCCACGGCGGCCTGGTTGCCCTGGCGGACAACGCTGGCGGAACGGTTCCCCGTGCGCCGCTGCTCCCGGAGCGGCATCCGCCGCTGTCCGCCCGGCTCGGCAAGGGCATAGTCGCCGAGCGCGCCGCCGAAACGCTCGCCGCGCTCATCGACGCGGGCCTAGACGAGCACCGCGCGGCCCTGGAGGGTGCCTGGCCTGGCTTGCCCCGGCATTCGGTACTGTGCGACCACTACGGAAAGCAAATGACGCTGAGCAACGCATTCGCGCCCGTCCTGCGCCGGGATTTCGCCGAACTCGATAACGCTGGGCTTGCTCGGATGCCCCGAATCTATATCGAGTTCAAAGAAGCCACCCAGGGCTTCGAGACAATGGAGAGGCTCGCCGATCCCTCCGGCCTGGGGCCACGGAGCCGCGTGTGGGTTGAGGCTCTCACCGACGGGATTCGCCTGCGGATCGTCGCGGCCTACGCGGCCTATGCCGCCATCGGAGTCAACTACCTGGCCGAAGTGCTGGACCTCATGCCGCACTATGCCAGGATGGCCGGACAGGACCTTGGCTCGTTCCCGTCCTGCCCGTGACCGGCTGTGACGGGACTTCCCGGCGGCCACCAGGCAGAATGACGGCATGACAGACCGCCCCGCCGTGACGGAGGCTGTGGCCGGGTACCTGTCCCGGCTCGGGCTTCGGGAAGACCTCGCGCCGACGACGCGGACCCTGGCCGAATTGCAGCGGCGGCACCTAGATGCATTGCCATGGGAGAACCTCGCGATCATGCTCGGCCGGCCCGACTCTACGGATCCGGGGGAAACCCTGGGGAGGATCGCGGCGGGCGGCAACGCGGGCTACTGCTTCCACCACAACGGCGCGTTCGAGATCGTGCTCCGAGCCCTGGGATTCACGGTGGAACGCCGGTTCGGCCACGTCCAGGGCCGTGAGATCCCGCCGCTTAACCACTTGGCCCTGCTCGTCACCATCGGCGACCGTCGCTGGTGGCCGGACCTCGGCCTCGGCGATGCTCTCCGGGATCCGGTCGAGGTGGTCGCGGGAGAGATCCGCCAGGGTCCTTTCAGGTACGAGATCACCGAGACTACGGGGGGCTGTGCGGGGGAGTGGACCTTCCGGCACGACCCGGCGGGCTCCTTCCCGGCCCTCGACGTGCGCGCCAGCAGCCCGACCGACGCCGAGGTGGCCGAGTCGCACCGGGTGCTATCAATGCCGCCAGATGGCCGTTTTACCCGGGTACTGGTAGCGGGGCGCCGCGACGACACGGGCGCCGACGTGCTGCGCGGGATCCGCTATCAGCGACTAGGCGACGGGGCGTTCACCCGTGACCTGGCATCCTACGACGATTGGCGGGCCGCCCTTGAGTCCCTGGGCGTCAGCCTCTCCGGCGTCGGCGACCACGAGCTGAGGTCCCTGCACGCCCGCATGCTGGCCGGCCACGAGGAGCGGAACGCCCTCGACTGACCTGCGGCGTGGAGTTTCTTGCACTATATGTGTCAAAAAACTCCACGCCGATGGAAAACCACGACCGTGCCTGCCTGTAGACTTCGTGCTGGCGTTGACCCGCCGCCTAACCTTCTCCGGTTCTCCCCAGCAGAACCGCCTGGTGAAGGCAAAGGGGACCGTATCCTCGGGTCGCCGTAAGGCCTCTGCCCGTCCGGGCATCGTTGCTGGGGAACGCGTGCGCGGGCGCGGAGAGGATCATGACACGGACCGCAATGGGGCTTCCCGGCGACGTCGAGCGGGTCGTGGCCCGGTACCTGGAGCTGGCGGACGAGGCCGTGCCTGGCCTGGTCGAGGGCCTGTACCTGGTCGGGTCGGTAGCGCTGGACGACTTCCGGCCCGGTGTGAGCGATGTGGACTTCATCGCCGTCAGCCCCGCCCCGCCGGACGAGGAATCCGCGCGGGCGCTGGCCGCCGTCCACGCCAGGCTGAGAGCGGAGCCCGGCCTGCCCGCCTTCGAGGGCATCTACGCCACGTTCGCCGAGCTGCGCCGCAGCCCGGCGGAATCGGGCGGGGGCCTGAGGATGCACGGCCGGAAGCTCAGCCCCGGGCCGCGAGGCCGCTCCCCAGTCGAGTGGACCACGCTCGCCCGCCACGGGGTGACGGTCCGCGGCCCGGCCGCCGGGGACCTGAACGTGCACACCGACCGCGGCGAGCTGACGGCGTGGACGCTGGACAACCTCGACCGCTACTGGTCCCGGTGGGTGGCCCGGGGCAGGGGACTGGCCAACTGGACGGCGCTCGCGGCGCTGACCGACTGGGGCGTGGCGTGGGGGGTGCTGGGCGTCAGCCGGCTGCACTACACGACCGTTACCGGCCAGATCACGTCCAAGACCGGCGCGGGACAGCACGCGCTCCGAGCGTTCGGCGACGGCTGGCGCCCGGTCGTCACCGAGGCCCTGCGATGCCGTCCCCGCCCCCTCGCCGTGCCCGATCCCAGGCGGCGGCCCTGGCGCCGCCGGGGGGAGGCGCTGGCGTTCATGGACATGGCCATCGAGGAGTGCCGCCGGGCGGGGAGGTCCCGCTCCGGCGATTGGCCGGAGCGCGGGGCATGACCGCGCACAAGAACCGCAAGCGGCTGGTCCGGGAGCGGGCCAGCCGCACCGGGGAGTCATACACCGCGGCGCTGCGGCACCTGCTGCCACCCGCGGCGGCCAGGGACCGGGACGGCGCGGACGGCAACAGGCTGCCCGCGGAATGCCGGCCCGTGCTCGCCCTCTACCAGAGGGCGCTCGATGAGCTGCTGCCTGGCCGCGTGGAGGGCCTGTACCTGACCGGTCCCGCCGCGTTCGGTGAATTCGACGTGCGAGACGACCGGCTCAATATCGTCGCGGTGGCCGCGACCTCCTTGTCCGATGCCGAGCTGGCCGCCTGCGACGCCGCCCACCAGCGGGTGCGGGAGGAGCGCGCGACCCCGCCGCTGGCGGGACTGTACCTGACGCGGGAACAGCTCCAGGGGCCGCCGCGGGCCGCCGGTCCCGTGATGGCCTGGCAGGACGGCCGCCTGGCCGCCGCCGAGATCGCCGGGTTCCCGGTCAGCCGCGTCAACCCCGTCGAGTGGGCGATCCTGGCCAGCCGCGGCATCACGGTCCGCGGCCCGGCTCCGTCCGCCCTCGGCGTCTATCAGGACCGGGACGAGCTGGCCGCCTGGACCCTCGCCAACCTCGACACGTTCTGGCGGCGCATCGCCCGCCAGGTCCGGGCGATGCCCCCGCGGGCAGCCGCGGCCTACGAGGCGCGCCACGCCGCGTGGATGGTCCTCAGGCCGTCCCGGCTGCACTACACGATCGCGACCGGCCGCCTCACCAGCAGGCCCGGCGGTGGCGCCTACGCCATCGCGAGCCTTCCCGCCCGATGGCATCCCCTCGTCGGCGACGCCCTGGCCATCCATCACCAGCGGGCCGCCCGCTTCAGCGACCCGAGCACCAGCGCCGTCCAGGCGGCCATCGCGGATTTCATCGATTTCGTCATCGCCGACGCCCGCGAGACCGCGGAAGACATCAGCACCCACGGCTTATAGTTCCACTGATGAGCACCATCGACTGGACAACCCATCCTTTCATCGAGAAGTTCAAGAACGAAGGCGTCGAGGAGGGTCGGCAGGAAGGCCGGCAGACGGGCCTCGCCGAGGCCAAGGCTGAAGACCTCCTCAAGTTGATCGATGCCCGCGGCATCAGCGTGACCGGGAAGCAGCGCGAGCAGGTCACCGCCTCCGCCGGGCTCGCCGCGCTCGACACGTGGTTCGACCGCGCACTTACCGCCGAGACGGCGGAGGGCATCTTCCGCGACTGAAGTCCCGCCTCATCCCCGGCCGCGGGGCGGATTTTTCGCAACTCGCCGGGCATGTCCTTATGCGGGCATTCCGCGTAGTTGGCGAGTAGGGTGCCGCCTGTGCGGATCGACTTCGACTTCGGCGGTGACCAGCGTGGCAGGAACTGGAATTCCCTGCTCCGCGTGCTGTGGGTAACCGGCGACGCCGTCCTCGTGGTGGCAGCGCTCGCCGTCTTGTTCCTGGCGTTCCGGGGGCCGTCGGGCCAGCCGACGGCGGGGGCCGCGGCGGCCCCCGCC
>JAFMRC010000082.1:0-4543 GCA_017354375.1 Nocardiopsaceae bacterium
GGGAGGGTTTCGGCGCGCTGGCAGGCGTGCCGGCGAGCGCGGCCAGCCGGCCGAAATCCCGGCGGACCCGGCCAGGGCTGAGGCTCCGCTGGCTGCGGCGGCGCTCCCAACGCTGCCGGTGGTCTTCGGCCAGCGGCCGGGCCAGGCGGAGCATGGTGAGGGCTGCGAGGATGATCCAGGTCCGCCGCGTCACCTGCTCCGGGTGGCGGAGCGCGGCCTTGTCCCAGCCCAGGGCATGCCTGGCGAACCGGCAGGCGTGCTCGACGTCGAACCGGTGCAGGCAGGACCGCCAGATCAGGTCCAGGTCCGGTTCCCCCGGCCCTGACCACCACAGCCACAGCGGCCCGGGGACCTTCCGGCCGTTCGGCAGCCGGGTCACGGTGACCCGGATCAGGTGGCACCTGATCACGGGCGGCTTGGAGAACCCGGCGAGCCGGCCGCGTCAGGACAGCTTCGGGTGCAGCCCGGACCACGACATCACGCTGACATCGCCGTACTTCTCGTCCCGCAGCGACAGCTCCTGGCCAGGGGCACCCCAGGTGGCGGGGTCCTTGCACTCGAACCGGTCCGTGCCCGACCCGTGGATGCGGGGCCGGCCGTACCCGGGACGCGGGGCGGCGGGTCGCGGCAGAGCACCCGGTCGTTGCGCAGCCGGACCAGGACCTGGATCCGGTCCAGGTGATCGCGCAGGTCCCAGGCCAGCGGGGCCTCGTCATAGCCGACGTCCAGCTCATGCAGCGGGACGCCGGCATCCCCGGCCGCGCGCAGCCGCGCCGCGTGCGCCAGGATCTGCGCCGCGGCATGCCGGGTCGCGTCGTCCCCGGCACCGACGCGGACCTGGCCCTGCGGCGCGGTCCACGAATCAGGCGCGAACGACACCTGCGACAGCCACTGGAACGCCCAGCCCTTCACCGCCGCGCCGTCGCCGCCATGGCTGCCCGGGCAGGAATGGTGATGGAACTCCCGGCCCGGGCTAGTCTCCGCCCACGGCCGCGGGCAGGCGGACGCGTCGATCGCGAAGACCGGCGGCCAGTCCCGCTCCCGCACCGCGACCAGCAGGTCCCGCAGCGCCTCCTCATCGACCCCGCCCTCGCGAAGAGCCTGGTAGATCATGCCGTGGCTGCGGCGGAACGCCGGCTCCAGGCTCAGCTACGGCAGCGACGCGACCAGCCCGGGGGCCGTGAGCACCGCGTCGGTGAGCTCGAACAGGCAATCCCCGCCCCGCCACAGGCAGCGGAAGTACTCCCGCCGGAACCGCGCCAGCCTTTCCAGCGCGTCACCGGGGCACGGCTGATCACCACGCGCGGGGGGCGGGCGCACGCGGGGGACGGGTTACGCGCGGGAGCGGATCGCCCACAGGTCGGGGAAGAATGGCCGGAACAGGGTGCCGCGCAGGTAGTCCGCGCCGGTCGAGCCGCCCGTGCCCGCCTTGGTGCCGATGATCCGCTCGACCATCTTCACGTGCCGGTAACGCCACTCCTGGATGCCCTCGTCGATGTCGATGAGGGCCTCGCACACATCCTCAGGCGTGGACGAGTCCGCGTACACGCTGGCGAGCACCGCCTGCACTCTCTCGTCTCCCGCCCACGGCTGGCGCGGATCGGTGTCCAGGACGTCCGCCGGGACGGGGAAGCCCGACGCGTGCAGGAAGCACAGCAGCGACCCGAACGCTGGTCGCCGCGCGACGATCGCCTCCAGTTGCGGGTCCATCAGCGACCGCGAGAAATCGCGGCGCCCGAAGACCGCCTCGATGTACCGGAACTGGCAGGACTGGAACCCGCTGGAGCCGCCCAGGTCCGGGCGGAAGCTCGCGAACTGCCGCGGCGTCATCGTCTCCAGGATGTCCAGCTGCCCCACCACGGTCTTGAGGATCTTCGCGATCCGCCGCGCGGTCGCCAGCGCCCCGGCGCCGTTCCCCGCCTCCAGCCGGGACTGCAGCAGCTCGGCCTCGTGCAGGATCTGCTTGAACCACAGCTCGTACACCTGGTGGATGACCACGAACAGCAGCTCGTCGTGCTCGCCGGTCCGCGGGGACTGGCACGACAGCAGGTCATCCAGCCGCAGGTACGACCCGTAGGTCAGCTCGCCGTCCGGCGTCGGCGACGTCATCGCGTCCTCCTTCGCAGCGCGCCGCTGGCGCCGCGCGCACCCGCCGCCAGCAAGCCGGCCAGGCCGGCTACGCCAGCCGCGGCCAGGACCGTGGCCCGGTCCTGGCGCCTCATCCTGTCCCGGATCCGCGAATACGGCATCGTGCTGAACGACACCAGCTCGTACTGGGACACGTACCTGCCCGGCAGTCGCCGCTCCAGGAAGTGACGCCCGGCGGTCACCGCCCGGAACACGGGGGAGTTCACCTTGTCGCGCATCTCGACGAAGTTGTCCAGGGCCATCTCGGCGATCGCGTCGCAGTTGGCCTTGCGGCGCTCGGCGTACAGCGGCAGCGCCTCGGTCCACGACCCGCCGGCCGACGACAGGCAGCGCTCGATCTCGACGCAGTCCTCCAGCGCGCAGTTCGCGCCCTGGCCGTAGAACGGGACGATCGCGTGCGCGGCGTCCCCGACCAGCGCCAGGATCGCTCCGTCGCCCCGGTGCACCCAGGGCCAGCACCGGATGGTGGCGAGGGAGCCGACCGGGTTGAGCGCGAAGTCCTCGGCCAGGGTCGGCATCAGGTCCACGACGTCTGGATAGACATTACGGAAATGTCCGACTATTGCGGCCGGGGGCTCGGCGGACAGGGCCGCGAACTCCTCGCCTGTCCAGAAGAGCGTGCAGGTGAACGACCTGTCCAGGTTCGGCAGCGCGATCATCATCGACGAACCGCGCGGCCAGATGTGCAGCGCGTCCGGGTCGAGCGCGAAGTCCCCGTTGACCGCGGGGATGGTCAGCTCCTTGTAGCCGTGCTCCAGGTAGTCCTGGCTGAACGTGAAGCCTGGCCGGAACGTCACCGAGCGGCGCGCCACGCTCCAGGATCCGTCGGCGGCGAGCACAACGTCCGCCTTCGCCTCCGCCGGGCCGGAGCCGGCGTCGAACGTCAGCGTTCCGGTATCGGTGTCCAGGCCGGTTAGCCGGGAGGAGAACTTCAGGCACACACCCGGAGTCGACGCGGCGGCCTCGAGCAACGCGAGGTTAAGCTCGGCCCGGCTGATCGAGTTGATCGCCTGGCTGCCATCCGCGCTGTAGGGCCGGAAGCTCTGTTTCCCGGCCGGCCTCCCGGGTTCCCCCGTGACCGAGTGCACCATCCGCCCGTGCATCGGCAGCGCACGGGACAGTGCCAGTTCCCGCAGCCCGACCTGGTCCAGTGCCTCCAGCCCGCGAGCCGAGATCGCCAGGTTGATGGAGCGACCGCGCTCAGGTCCGGTGACCCGGGGATCGGGACGGCGCTCGTAGACGGTGACCTCGATGCCGCGGCGGGCGAGCAGGGTCGCGAGCAGGCAGCCGGCCAGCCCGGAGCCGACGATGGCCACCCGCTCGCCGGAGCCGGAGCCCGAGCGCGGGCCGGCATCCGTGCCCGGGCCGACTGAGCCGGCGCCAGCGGGCTCAGTCATCCAGCACCGCCGCGAGCGCGCTAGCCGCGCGCCAGCAGTCGTGGAACGTGTTGTACATCGGCGCGGGCGCGAACCGCAGCACGTCCGGACGGCGCGCGTCCGCGTGCACGCCGAACGAGCCCCGCAACTTCCCCGCCAGCGGTCCCACGTCCCGGTCGGCGACCCGCACCGACAACTGGGCACCGCGCCGAGCCGGATCCCGCGGCGTGATCACGCCGACGGCCGGCCTGGACGCGCACACCTCGTCGAGCAGCGATTCTAGGTACCCCGTGAGACGCACCGACTTGGCCCGCAGCGCGACCATCCCGGCCTGGTCGAACATCTCAAGGGAGAACAAGACCGCGGCCATCGACAGGATCGGCGGGTTGGACAGCTGCCACGAGTCGGCCGAGTTCGTATACCGAACGGATGGTGCCATCTCGAACCGCGTCGAGGGGTCTGTGGACCACCATCCGGCGAACCGGGGGATCTCGTGATCGGCGAGGTGCCTGGAGTGCACGAACACGCCCGACAGCGATCCCGGACCGGAGTTGAGGTACTTATACGAGCACCACGCGGCCCAGTCGGCGCCGAGGTCGTGCAGGCTCAGCGGCACGTTCCCGGCGGCGTGCGCCAGGTCCCAGCCGACGACCGCGCCGGCCTCGCGCCCCGCCCTCGTGACGGCCTCCATGTCGAAGAACTCCCCGGTGTAGTAATTCACCGCTCCAAGCAGCACCAGGGCTATCTTATTGCTGTTATCACCGATCGCGGCGACGACGTCCCCGGTGCGCAGCACCGCCTCGCCCGGCCGTGGCCGCAACCGGATGACCGCCTCGTCCGGGTCGTAGCCGTGAAAGGCCGCCTGGCTGCGCACCGCGTAGCTGTCGGACGGGAACGCGCCGTCCTCGATGAGGATCGCGTGCCGCTCCGGCGTCGGCCGGTAGAAGGACACCATCATCAGGTGAAGGTTGACCGTCAGCGAGTTCATCACCACGACCTCTTCCGGCCGCGCGCCGCCC
>JAFMRC010000082.1:4553-15983 GCA_017354375.1 Nocardiopsaceae bacterium
CGCGGCCGGGCCGCGGAGCAGCTCGTGGTAGGAGTACCAGGGCCGTTCCGCTTCCAGGTGACCCTCGACGCCGAGCCGCGCCCAGTCGTCGAGGAACTCGCCGAGCCTTTCCCGCAGCCCCCTCGGCTGCAATCCGAGCGAGTTGCCCGCGAGGTAGGCGGCCTCGCCCCCGTCGTACGGCGGAACGTGAAACTTCGCCCGCCACGTCGGCAACGAATCGGCGGCGTCGAGATCCTTGGCGTGCCCCTCGTTCAGTGCGTCGGCCATGCGACAAGCTTGACGCGCGGCCCCCGCATCCCGCCACCCGGGGCATCCAGTCCTGCGGCCGACGCTTTTCACGGCGCTCGGGTAGCTACGCCGCATAGAGGGTGCGGAGGCCGGCGAGCAGGACCTTGCCGTCGGCGCGTGCCGCTTCCGCCTCCAAGTCCCTGGTGAACCCCGCACCGCTGAATAGGCCGAGCACCGCATCTCTCGCGTCGTGGCCGACCGCGGTCAGCAGATCCCGGATGTGCTCAAGCCTGCGAAGCTCGGCCACGCCGGTCTGCCGGTCCCGGTACTTGGCCTCGCCGATGAACGCGACGGGCACGGCGGCCGTCCTCGGCAGCGATCCCCGCGTGAGGGCGAGGACATCGACCTCATGACCAGTCTTGTGCTCCCGGCACGCGACGACGGTCTGCCCGACCGGGCCGACCGCCAGCCCCGCCTCGTCATAGGCGTAGCGGGCGACCCATTCGGCCGCGAGAGCCTCGAAGTGAGGGCCGAAGATCTTCGACTCCACGGTATGACTGGCCTCATCCCACACCCGCCGGGCACGCCCCGCCTCCAGGTCGGCCCGGTAAGGCTCGATGACCAGCTGGTGGAACCGGATCAGCGGGTCGGTGACCGTGACCACGGGCCGACGGTCAAGAAGCAGGTCATGCCGGCGCTCGATGAACCCGGCAGCCGCCAGCATGCTCAGCTGGTGCTCAAGCGACGTGGCGGGCCGTCCCAGCAGCCCGCCGATTTTCGCGGGCGAGGATTCTCCCGCCGCCACCGCCGCCAGGACCGAACTGTAGGTCGCCGTGTCGCGAATCCGCGGATCCTCGTAGACGATCCGGCGCGATTCGTCGAACAGCGGCATGACCGGCCGCAGGAGGTTCCGGGCCATCCACGTGCCCAGCCGACCGGGATCCTCGGGTACCGCCGGGTTGAGCACCAGCTCGCGGTATCCGGGCGTGCCGCCGACGATCGCGTTGTGAGCGAACGCCGCGGATGGGCTCTCCACCCCCCAGTAGGCACGCGCCTCCCTATAGCCGAACGGGCGGATCCGCAACTCCAGCGCGCCACGCCCTCGCAGCGCCTTCGTTCCGGACAGCAGATCGCCCATCACGGAGATCGCGGAGCCGCACAAGATCAGCCGCAGCGGCGCGCTCCGCGCTCCGGCTCCCGGCCCGAGGCGGTCATACAGCCCCTGCACGATCGACGGGAGGCCCGGGGTCTCCTGGCTCAGGTACGGGAACTCATCGATGACCAGCAGCGGAGGCGACTCGCGCGCGGGCGCCGCCGCCATGAACTCCATGGCTGTCCGCAGCGACCGCTCCCAGCCGCCGAACCCGAACGCCCCGGCCGGCAGCCCCGCCCAGGAGGCCAGCGAGTCACCGAACCTGCGCAGTGAGACCTGCTCGGCCTGCTCGGTTGCCAGGTGGTACAGCCCGCCCGCGTCGTCGGCGAGCCGACGCAGCAGGTACGACTTGCCCTGCCTGCGCCTTCCGTAGACAACCGCGATCCGCAGGCCGGGAAGCGGCGATCCCGCGAAATCCGCGAGATCGGCCCATTCTTCGTCCCGGTCGAAGACGTCCGCTGGCTTCGCCACTGTGGCCGGTCTCCCGCTAGCACGAGTACAGTTAATATAACTATACTCGGGCTAGCGATCAGGGCCGCCCGAGGAAGGCCCGCGCGTTGCCGGAGAGGATCCTCGTCCGGGTGTCGTCGTCCAGGAACGACGCCTTCCGGGCAACGCCGCCGGCCGGCCGCTCCCCCAGCGGGTAGGGGTAGTCGCTGCCCACGACGACGCGGTCGGCGCCGACGGTATCGACGAGGAGGCGCAGCGCGCGTTCGTCGAACACGACCGAGTCGACGTAGAACCGCCCCAGGTAATGCGAAGGCGGGTACCGCGAGGTGCCGATCACGTCCCGCCGCTTGTGCCAGGCGTTCTCCATCCGGCCCAGCCAGAAGGCGAACGACCCGCCCCCGTGCGCGAAGCAGATCCGCAGGCGGTCGGGGACCCGGTCGAAAACCCCGCCCAGGATCATCGCCAGAACGGATGCGTGCGTCTCCGCCGGCATCCCCACCAGCCACCGCGCCATCCAGCGATCTAGTCGCGGCGAGCTCGGCATGTCCCAGGGATGCACGAACACGGGCGCGCCGACCGAAGCGGCGTGCTGGAGGAAGGTGACGATGCCCTCGGCGTCCAGGTCGAGGTCGCCGACGTGGTTACCGATCTCCACTCCGACGTGGCCGCTGGCCATGCACCGGTCGAGCTCGGCGCAGGCGGCGTCCGGATCCTGCAGCGGCACCTGGCACATCGGCAGCAGCCGGCCGGGGGCGGGCGCGCAGATCTCCAGCGCCAGGTCGTTCATGACCGTCGCGATGCGCGTGGCCTGGGCGACGTCGGCGGCGTAGGAGAAGAACACCGGCGTCGGCGACACGACCTGAGCGTGCACGCCGTCCGCGTCCATGTCGGCGAGGCGCACCTCGGCGTCCCAGCAGTCGGACCGGATCCTCCGGAACTCGCGATCGCCGAGCATGATGACCGCGTCCCGTTCGGTCTCAATCCGGAGCCAGGGCGTGCCCGGTCCGAGTCGCGGCCATCCGTTAGGTACATAATGGGCGTGCACGTCGATGACCCCGGCCCCGCCCACCTCGCCCGGCCCGCCCCCGTTCTTGCTGTTATCATCTCGGGACATTACGCCCGCCCTCCCATTTTCTTGCTGTTATCATTCGTGGGTCAGCCCTTGCCCGGGTGCAGCGTGCCGCACTGGCCGCAGGTGCGGGCCCGCTCGTCGGCGTAGAAGGCGTTGAAGACCGGGGGCAGGTCGGTCACGATGTCGCGGACCTGCAGTTCCACCTCGTGCACGAGCGCGTCGCAGTTCTCGCAGTACCACTGGAACTTCTCGAGCGTGCCCTCCTCGCGGATCCGCTCGATGACCAGGCCGATCGAGCCCGCCTCCGGGCGCTGCGGGGAGTGGGGCGTGTTACCGGGCAGCAGCCAGGTCTCGCCCTCTTTGATATGGATTGGCCGGGTCGTGCCGTCGACGTGGACGTTGACGTGAATGTTGCCCTTGAGCTGGTAGAACCACTCCTCGTAGGGGTCGACGTGGAAGTCGGTCCTGGCGTTCGGCCCGCCGACGATCATGACGAGGAAGTCGTTGCCGACCGCCAGCGTCTTGTTGCCGACCGGTGGCTTGAGGAGGTGCTTGTTGTCCTCGATCCACCGGGCGAAGTCGATCGGCTGGGCAAGGTTACTGCTCACGGAAGGCCTCCCTGGGGGCGTGCGCGATGGCCTGGATCTCGATCAGGATGTGCGGGTGCGGAAGCTGGTGGACGGCCACGGTGGTGCGGGCCGGGCCGGTCTCATCGAAGAATTCCCCGTAGGCCTCGTTATAGCCACCGAAGTCGTTCATGTTCACCAGGTAAGACGTCACGCCGACCACGTCCTTAAGGCTGGCGCCCGCCTCGCCGAGGATGTCCGCGATGTTCCCGATGACGGCGCGGGTCTGCTCCCTTATGTCGAGCGTGACCGTGCCCATCTCATCGGCTTCGGCGCCCGCGTACGTGTTGTCCGGGCGACGCGACGAGGTTCCGGACACGTAGATATAGTCCCCCGCCCGCCTGTAGTGCGGATATCTTCCTCGCGGTTTCGCTTTCCCGGAAAGAACTTCTGCGTCTGCCATGCGACAAGCTTGACGCCCAACTCCCGCATCGCGCCACCCCAGGCCATCCCAGTCCCGGGCGGTCAGGCGGGCCGGAGGATCGTCCAGATTCCCCAGTGGGCCTCGCTCTGCAGCGCGTCCCAAGGACGGGAGGTGGCCGTGGCCATCGCCTCGACGAGCTCCTCCGCGGGCACGCGGAACGGGGCACCGTCGCCCAGCGCGTTCGACACGATCAGGGGGCCACCGTCGGCGAGGACGCGAGCGACCTCGGCGGCGAACAGCGGGCCGTCGCCGAGCACGACGGCGTCCGCGCAGCCGTCGGCGAGCGGCAGGCGGGACGCGTCCGCCTGGATCCGGCCGGGCTGCGCCGACCTGGACAGCATTCGCAGCGACAGGTCCACCGCCACCACCTCCGGCCACACGGCCCTGATAAGGGGGGTGAGCAGCCCCGTGCCGGAAGCGATCTCGACCGCCCTGCTCCCGCGGAACGGGCCTCCGCGCGCGAGGGCGTCGGCCAGCACGGGCGGCCGGTACCCGCCGCGGTCCTCGCTCCAGTTCGCGGCGGCCTGGTCGAAGTCCGCGCGCATCCCGGCCGCCTCCTCCACGGTCCAGGTGCCGGGATTCAGCGCGAGACGGCGGGCGCGTTCCTGCCCGCGAGGCGCCTCCGGCCGCACCGGCTTCCCCGGCGGCGCGGGCACGGCCCTCGGCAAGCTGCTGATCATGACGCCATTATCTGGCATCCCGGTATCAGGCCATCCCGGTATCAGGCCGTTCAGGCGGACGGGCGGGCGGCGCCGTCGTAGTTCTCGGCGTACCACGCCTCGTTGAGCGAGTGCAGCGTGACGACCTGGCCGGTGGCGGGCGCGTCGATCATCAGGTTGTCGCCCACGTAGATGCCGACGTGGCCGTAATCCTCGAAGAACACGAGATCACCCGGCTCCAGCTCGGACTTGGAGACGTGCGCCAGCGCCGCCCACTGGCCGTAGGTGTCGCGCGGGATCGACACCCCGGCGTACGCCCACGCCGCCTGGGTAAGGCCGGAACAGTCGTAGGCGTCGGGGCCGGTCCCGCCCCACTCGTACGGCTTGCACAGCTGCTGGTAGGCAAACGCCACCGCCTTCAGCCCCGGCGTGCCCGTCCCCTCGAAGTCGGAGGCGTGGCACGTGCCGCCACCGACGCTGGCGATCTGCGCCTGCTGCTGCTCGTTAAGGCTGTTCAGCGTCGCCTGGTTCTTGGACAGCAGCGCGTCCAGGTGCTTCTTCTTCGCCCCCAGCTGCGACTGGATCTGCGCGATGCCCTTCGTGGTGCGCTTGAACTGCGCCTGCGCCGCGGCCACCTGCCGGGCGGCGGACAGGAACTTGGCGATCTGCGCGTTGTGGATGTTCGCCATCTCCTGCAGCAGCGACACCGAGCGCAGCACGTCCTGCGGGTTGCTGGACGACAGCAGCCCGGCCATCGACGACTGATTACTGTCCTCGAAGGATGCGACGGCGACCTGCCGTAGCTCGTTCCGCGCCGTAAGGTACTCGCGTTCGGCCTTCCCGACCCGCCGCTTGACGGTCGCCAGCTTCGCCTTCGCGCTGTCCAGCTTCTGGGTCACCTGGTCGTACTGGGTGCCGACCTGATCGACCTGTGACTGCAACTTGTTGACCGTGGCCTGCACCTGGCTGATGCTCGGCTGCGGATCCGCCCCGGCGCCGCTCGCGCTGTAAGCGGTGATCCCCCCGGCGAACAGAAGCGTGACCCCGACCACGACGGCACGCCATCCCCGGGGCCAACCGCGCCGCCCGGCACCAGGCTTGCCAGCTCCCCCGTTATCCCCCGACACGCTGCCCCCGGATCGCAGCCTGCCCACGTCCCAGTCACGCTCCTCTGTCTTCCATTGTGCTTCTGTTGTGCGCTTCCGTTGAGCGCTCAGTCAGCACGTTAACTTATTGGGTGATAAAGGATCGCTCAACCGGTTCGCGAAAACATCACGAAACCATTACGTATCGCCGGTTACGGCGTCGGCGGCTTCGCCCGCGACCCGCTGCACGACCGAGATACCGCCGTCCTCGCTCTCGTTGTCGTCCGACAGCACCGCAATCAGCATTCGATGGCCATCGTGCGTGATCTCGCCGATGCTGTTGATCACCCACAGCGAGGGATCCGGCAGCCACCCGTTCTTGACCGCGACCCCGGTTCCGGCATCCGCGGCGGCTGGCACCCCCCACCGCTGGCCGGGCTCGACGGAGCTCATCAGCCCGCGCGCGTAGTCACGGGCGGAGGCCGACAATACCGAACGGGTAGTGAGCAACTCCCTCAGCAACCGCAGCTGATCATCCGTGGTGGTGGTGGTCAGCCCCCAGTACTGGCCGGACCCACCGCGTGTTTCCCGCAACCCGAACGCCTTGTTCGCCGCGTCCACCCCCGCCGCGCTGCCCGCCTGCCACCACAGGTCGGAGGCGGCGTCGTTGTCGCTGTCCTCCATCATCGTGGCGGCCTGCTCCCTGTCATCGGCGTTGAGCGTCGTGTCGCCCCTGCGCTGCCCCAGGTACAGCAGGGTGGCGAGGATGTCGGCCTTCACGATGCTCGCGGTGACGTATTCCCTCCTGCCGCCGTAGGACGCCTGCACCCCGGTGGTCAGGTCATCGACGGCGACCGAGACGTGGCCGCCGTCCGCGCTGGCCGTAGGGCCGACGGCGGCGTCAAGATCCCGCTCCGCGGCCTCCTTCCGGGAAACGTCGTGCCGCGCGTGCGCGATGGCCCGGCCCGGTCCTCCCGACGGATTCCCCGTGTTCCGCTTCCCCGTGTTCTGCGCCAGCCGACCTGTCGGCCGTGCAGCTGGCCGTTCAGCTGGCGACCTGGAACTGGCGGCGGACGACCCGGCCGTCTCCGTCCTCCCGCATCCCTCGGCAGCCAATCCCGCAATCACCGTGACTAGGGCAACTACCGCCCCATATCGACGCATGCGCCGAACGGTAGCGCAGAATCACAGTTATAATCATGCGACACGCTAATGCTATTACGTAACAACGATCTCCCGTGCGATAGCGCGACCTCGGGAACGGCGTGGAGTTTTTCCCTGTTGACCCGGCGTCAACGGCGCGTTGCTACGGTCCTGGCCGTAGCAACGGCACTATCATCCCGTGATCTACCGGGGGGTGATCGCGTCGAGGAAGTCCAGCGCCGCCTGGACCGTGGACCGGCGCCAGGCCAGCAGGATCGCGTCGAATCCGGTACACCCCTCTTGCCGCGCCTCGATCGCCCTGGCGATCGGTTCGAGTACCGCACGCTGCCGCTGCAGCAACTCGCCGGGATCCTCCCCGGTCCGGTCCAGCAAGGCCAGCTTGAGCAGCAGCTGGGAGCGGATGTCGCGGACGTGCGTCACCGGGGTGCACAGCCACTCCCGCGCGGCGCGATGACCCTCGGGCGTCGCGGAGTACACGGTGCGCTGCGGCCCCAGGCCCGGCTCGACGCTCTCGGGCTCGATCAGGCCGACGGCCAGCAGCCGGCCGACCGCGCGGTACACGACGGCCTTGCGGATCTGCCAGATCCGCCCCAGTTCCCCGCCGGGGGCGGTCAGCCGGGCCACCGCGAACCCGTGCGCGGGCCGCTGGCTGAGGACGGCGAGCACCAGCCGTTCCGGCAGCGACAGCGTAGTCATAGCGCGAGGGTAACGGGCTCCTACGCCCCCGGCGACGCTGAGGAGTCAGCTAGGACTGGAGAGTCACCTGAGGCTGAAGAGTCGGGAACCGCTGCCCGCCCCGCCCCGGCCCCGCATACCCCGGAGCCGACGTCCCCTCCATCACCCATCTCCGCCCCCGGAGTCCCCGCAACGGGCACTCATCCGCGTGAGGTCCAAGTCCAAGTCACATAAGCCTCAGAGGCCACATGCGCCGCTGTAAAGAGAATTTCCCATAAAAAGAATGTCGCCCTCGTTGCAATTACCACAGATTTCATGTCTCAACGATCGTTGGCAGGCGCGTCACAGCGGGCTCGCAGCGGGGAGGTGCGGCAGGAGGTGCGGCACCAACGACGGGGGTGCGGGCGCGAGGGACGGGGATGCGGGCATGGACAGAGGCGGGCGGTGGCGATATAGTGACAAAACATGACATATAGCGTCGGACCGTGGCGGCGCGACATCAGATCGTGGCAGGAGAGCGCCAGACCACAACCCCCGAACGCAGCGTTACCCAGACGTTAACTAGCTGCATCTCCGAGTCACTCCCACATCATTGACTCATGGGCGGTTCATGCTCTAAATCTTGCTATGTCACCCCGCGACGGGTGGATGTGAACGTTCACATCCGGGATGCAGGCCCAAGGGAGGTCCTGATGAGAAAAGTCGACCCAGTGGTCGATGAAGCGATAGAGACCCTGAACATGAAGGATGGTCCCTCGCGGCGTCGACTGCTAAGCGGGGCTGGCCTGGTGAGCGCGACCGCCGCGGCGTCGGCGCTGGTCGCCGGGTGCACGGCTCCGGCCAACTCGTCCTCCACGTCGTCCGGCGGCGCGGACGGGGTCTTCCCGAAGACGCCTGCGTGGCAGTTCTGGTTCGTCAACCACGTCACCACCAACCCGTTCTTCACCCCGACCCAGTACGGCATGTCGGACGCGGCGAAGCTCCTGGGCCTGCCGACGCCCAAGTGGGGCGGCTCGACCAACTCCGTGATCTCGGACATGACGAGCTACTTCCAGCAGGCGGTCGCGGCCAAGGCCGACGGCATCGCGACGACCGTCATCAGCGCCACGGCGTTCACGGCGCCGGTCAAGTCGGCCATGGAGGGCGGCATCCCGGTCGTCTCGTACAACTCCGACGGCGTGTACGTCCATGGCAAGCCGGTCATCGGCACCAACCGCCTGTGCTACGTCGGGCAGTCGCTGTACGTGTCCGGCCAGGCGATGGGCCGGAAGATCAAGGAACTCATTCCCGGCGGCGGCGAGATCGTCATCTTCATCGCCACCCCCGGCACCGGCAACATCCAGCCACGCTACGACGGCGCGGTATCGGTGCTCGGCAGCGAATTCAAGGTGACGGAGAGCGGAACCGGCGCGACGGTCCCGCAGGAGAACCCGGCCGAGAAGGCGTACCTGCTCGCGCACAAGTCCATCAAGGGCGCGTTCGCCGTCGATGCCGGCTCCACCGAGGTGCTCGGGGCCCAGCTCAAGGCGGCCGGGCTCAAGGTTCCGTCCGGCGGGTTCGACACCCTCGGCAGCACGGTGTCCAACATCAAGAACGGCCTGATGGACTTCACCATCTACCAGGATCCGTACCTGCAGGGCTTCCTGCCCGTGCTGTACCTGTACCTGTACAAGGTCTCGGGCGGCGTGCTGTACCCGCCCGACACCGACACCGGCCTGTCGATCATCACCAAGGACAGCATCGGCTCGTACGCGGAGGGGAGCCGGTACCAGGGCACCGCGACCGCGCCGAAGTACATCCCGGCGTCCGGCGCCATCAACGCGCCGATGGCGACCACCAGCACCTGACCCGGCGCGGCAGCGCCACGGGGCGGGATGGCCTGGCGTCGTCCCGCCCCGTGTCTCGACAAGCGGCACGCGCACCACACGACCTGAGATGCGGAGAAGCGACATGCGGAGCAACGGGTGAGCGAGACGACTCAGCAGAGCACAGGCGAGCTGGGTACCTCCCCCGGAGGCGGCCCGGGTGGCACCGGCGGCGCGACCGCCTCGCTGTGGCGCGGAGCCAGCATGCTCCTGCGGCAGCGGGAACTCACGGTCTTCGTGGTGGCCGTGGCCCTGTTCCTGTACTTCCTGTTCTCGAGCGGACAGGTGAACACGGCCTTCATCGGGCAGACGAACCTGATCAACCTGCTGTCCACCATCGCGGCGCCGATCATTATCATCGCCCTGGGCGAGGTAATGCTGCTCATCAGCGGGGAGATCGACCTGTCGGTCGGGTTCATCTACACGCTCGCGCCGTACATCATGTACTTCACGGTGCAGTATTACCACGTGCCGCCGCTGCTGGGGATCATCCTCGGGCTGGTCATGGGCATCGTGGTCGGCTGGCTCAACGCGTTCCTCACGGTCACCCTGGGCCTGCCGTCGTTCATCACGACGCTCGGCACCGGGTTCATCCTGTGGGGCATCGTGGATACCACGTCACACGCCGAACCGGTTCCCATCCCCCCGTCCACGATGGGCGTCGGCAAGATCTTCTCGACCGAGCAGCTCGTCAGCTCGACCAACTGGAACTCGATCATCTGGGCCGTCGCCCTCACAGTCATCATGCACCTCGTGCTGACCCGGACCCGGTGGGGCCTGCACACCGTCGCGGTCGGCGGGAACCTGCTGGCTGCGCGCGAGGCCGGCATCCACGTGAACCGGATCAAGTACGGCAACTTCATGCTTACCGGGCTGTTCGGCGCGCTGGTCGGCATCCAGGTCGCGTTCGCCAACAACTCGATCGACCCGACCGCGGGCCAGTACACCCCGATGTTCTACTCGGTCGCGGCCGCGGTCATCGGCGGCACCGCGATGCTGGGCGGCGTCGGCACGATCATCGGCGCGTTCTTCGGCTCGTTCGTGATCGCGCTGGTGGAAGACGGATTCAACATCCTGGGCTTTAGCGCGAACCCGCTGCCGATCATCTACGGAACCGCGATCCTGGTCGCCATGATCGCCAACGTGCAGCTCACGCGGCTGCGGGAGAGAGGGAGTCGCTGACGTGAGCACGACAGCATCAGACAACGCGACCGACGTGCTCCGCGTCGAGCACCTCTCCAAGAGCTACGGCGCGGTGACCGCGCTTACCGACATTAACCTGCGCCTGGGCAAGGGCGAGGTTCTCGGGCTCATCGGCGACAACGGCGCCGGCAAGTCCACGCTGCTGAAGATCCTCTGCGGCTTCCAGCCTCCGACCAGCGGGAGCATCTTCCTCGAGGGCAGGGAGGTGCAGCTCAAGTCGGTCAATCACGCCCGGTCGCTCGGCATCGACGCCGTCTACCAGGACCTGGCGATGGTCAACCAGCTCACGGTCTGCGAGAACATGTTCCTGAACCGGGAGAAGATCCGCTGGCCGCTGCTGAGCACCAGGACCATGCGGCGGGAGGCCCAGAAGCGGCTGGACGAGATGGGGGTGCGCGTTCCCGACGTCAACGCGCGGGTCGCGAAGCTGTCCGGCGGGCAGCGGCAGGCGGTTGCGGTGGCCCGCTCGGTCTTCTCTGACCCGAAGATCCTGCTGCTCGACGAGCCGCTCGCCGCGATGGGCGTCAAGGAGGGCACGATCATCCTCGACCTGGTGCAGAAGCTCAAGCAGCGGGGCGACGTCTCGATCATCATCATCGCCCACAACTACGGGCAGGTCCTCGACGTCTGCGACCGGGTGAACATGATCCAGGGTGGTCAGATCACGCTGGACAAGCGCGCCGACGAGACCTCCGCCCAGGAACTCACCGACCTCGTCGTCGCCGAGTACCGCCGCGCCATGGAGGAACGCCAGCAGCAGAGCGCCTAGCGCATAGCGCTTCCCTTAGCGTGGCGCTCCTTTAGCGTGCCAGGTGCGCGCTTGGGC
>JAFMRC010000082.1:15993-16626 GCA_017354375.1 Nocardiopsaceae bacterium
TAGCTGGCCCAAGCGCGCACTTGGCACATTAGGTGGGGGTGGGGACGCGCGGCGCGCGACAGCGCACCGGGGGGTACGGGGGGTCGTCCCCCCGGGCGATACCAGCTGATCGCGCGCCCGATACGATGGCGTTTTATGCCATCGGGCGCGCGATCAGCGCAGCCCCTATGGGAGGAGGTCCGGCGGGAAGTTCTGGTGGGCGACGGGGACGAGCCAGCGGGCGATCGCCGCGGTGCCCACCGATGTGTGCTCTGGGGCCGTCGTCGCCGGGTACGGGCCGCCGTGCTGCTGCGCGGCCACCACCGCGACGCCGGTCGGCCAGCCGTTGAACACGATCCGGCCGGCGATCTTCTCCAGCACCGGGATGACCCGCCGCGCCAGCTCGATGTCCGAGGAAGACGCCGGGTCCGCGTGCACGGTGCCGACGAGGTTGCCCGGCAGCCCGGCCAGCACCGGCAGCAGGTCGTCGGGCGACGGGTAGGTGATCACGATCCCGGCCGGCCCGAACCGTTCCTTCGCCAGCGTCGCCGCGTCGGCCGCGAACTCCTTCAGCGTCGTCGCGTACACCCGCGGCGTCGCGCCCCACGGCCCCTCCCCCGCCCGGCCGGACGCCAGCTCGGTCACGCCGGGATG
>JAFMRC010000083.1 GCA_017354375.1 Nocardiopsaceae bacterium
GCCCGAGCCGGGGGCGAGCCGGCCGCCGCGAGCGCTCCGCGCCCGAGCCGAGCCCCCGGAGCGACAACCCCGGGCCGGAAGATCGCCCCGGTCACCGGCTGTGGCCAGTTGCGGGACAAGGACTTCAGCCAGCTGCCCGGAGCCCCGACCACGGTCACCTCGGCGGCGGTCACCACGATCGGCGGTGCCAGATACTGCGAGGTCAAGGGGGAACAGCCGCCGGAGCTCCAGTTCGACCTGCGGCTGCCGGTCAGCACGTGGACCGGCCGTTACGTGCAGGAGGGCTGCGGCGGGTACTGCGGCGCCGTTTCCCCGGGGCCGCCCGCGCTCGCCACGAATTGCCCGGCCGTGGCCGGGAACGAGCTGGCGCTCGCCACCGACAACGAGGGGCACGTCGGCGCCAGCGGTTTTGACGCGCTGTGGGCGGCGGACGACGCCGGGATGCGGATCTCCTACGCCTACACGTCCGAGCATGACCTCGCGGTCGCCGCGAAGGCGATCATCGCCGCCTATTACGGCCGCGGCCCGTCCTATTCCTATTTCGACGGGTGCTCCGACGGCGGGCGCGAGGCCCTCGTCGAGGCGCAGCGGTACCCGCGCGATTTCAACGGCATCCTGGCCGGCGCGCCCGAGATCATCGCCGCCGAGCTCAACGGCGAGGTCCAGGCCTGGAACATCCTGGCCAACATGGACTCGCGGGGCCACGAGATCCTCACGGCGGGCAAGTTGCCCGCGCTGCACGCGGCCGTGGTCAAAAAATGCGGAAACACCGATGGCTACCTAACGGATCCCCGCGCCTGTGACTTCGATCCCGCCTCCCTCGAATGCCCCGCGGGAACTGATAACAGCAACTGCCTGACATCCGCGCAGGTGGCCGTGGCAGAGAAGCTGTACCGGGGGCCGCGGGACCTCCGGAATCGGTCTCTCTACCCGGGCGGCGAGCCGTACGGGTCCGAGCTCGCCTGGCAAGGCTGGCTCATCGACCCCGCCTCCGACACCGCATGGCCGAAGGACACGATCGACTACTCGGCCGCGCTCGGCATGCTTAAGTACATGGCGTTCGCGAAGAACCCGCCCGCCTCGTTCACGCTCACCGACTGGAAGTTCACCCTCGGCAACTACCGGCGGCTGACCGCCCTGAACGGGCTGAACGACGCGACCGACCCCGACCTGTCCGCCTTCGCCAAGGCTGGCGGCAAGATCATCATGTACCAGGGCTGGGCCGACTCGGCCATCCCGCCGTTCGGCACCGTCGCGTACTACTCGGCGGTGGCGCGGGCCGCCGGCGGGTACGCGGCCAGCCAGTCGTTCTCCCGGCTGTACATGATCCCTGCCCAGTATCACTGCCTCGGCGGCGGTACGCCGCAGGTCACCGGCGACCTGCTCACCCCGCTGATGAACTGGGTGGAGCATTCCGCCGCCCCCGGTCCGCAGACGTTCAGCGTGGTCAACCCCACGACCTCGCTGAAGTCGATCACAGTCGCCCCGCTGAACCCCGATCGGCCCGTGGCGGGCCACGGCCTGAACAGCAGCTACCCGTGGGTAGGCGCTTTCCGCGCCGGCGCCGAACTGTGGTGCCGCGCCGACGGCATGAGCGTCGCGTGCCGCCGTACCGCCTCCCGGTAGGGGGATGGCCGGCGCGCCGGCCGTCTTCACCGGTCGGATGGAGCGGGCGCTGGGGGAGGCGCCTCGATCCGTTCGGAAGGGATCAAGATCTGGACGCACGTGCCGCGCCCCGGCCCCGACCTCAGCCGGGCAGAGCCTCCGTGCGCATCGGCGATCGCCTGCACGATCGCGAGCCCGAGGCCGCTGCTCGGCGCCTCGCCCGGCCGCTGGCCACCCGCGTGGGTGCCGCGGTAGAACCGGTCGAACGCCATCGCCGCTTCCTGTTCCGGCATGCCCGGGCCCTCGTCCGCCACCTCCAGCACCGCGCTGTCGCCGGCGCGGCATATCCGTACCGTGGCCGGCGTTCCCGGCGGCGTGTGCGCGCGGACGTTGGCGAGCAGGTTCGCGAGTACCTGCCGGATCCGCGACTCGTCGGCGGTGACCAGCAGCTCCGGCGGGACGTCCGCGGTGACCGGGCGGTCCTGCTCGACCGCCCGCGCGTCGGCGACCGCGTCCCTGGCCAGCGCGGCCAGGTCGGTCTCGGTGAGGTCGAGGGACGACCCGCGGTCCAGCCGGGCCAGCTCGAGCAGCTCCGCCACCAGCATGCTCATCCGGTCCGCTTCGGCCTCGATGCGGCGCATGGCGTTCGGCAGCTCGGCCGGTCCGAGCGCGCCCTGGCGGTACAGCTCCGCGTACCCGCGGATCGTCGTCAGCGGCGTGCGCAGCTCGTGGCTCGCGTCGGCGGCGAACTGGCGGACCTTCTGCTCGGACTCCAGCTGGGCGCGGAACAGCTGCTGGATCCTGCCCAGCATCGTGTTGATCGCCGCCGCGAGCCGGCCGGTCTCCTGGCGGCTGTCGGTGCCGGGCATCCGGGCGGTCAGGTCGCCACTGCCGGCGATCAGGTCGGCTGTGCGCGCCATCCGGTCCAGCGGCGCGAGGCCGCTGCGGATCAGCCAGCTGCCGCACGCGGCGACCAGGGCCAGCAGGGTGCCGCCGGTGATCAGTTCCGCGGTGACCAGGCCGTGCACCTGGCTGCCCAGCGCGCTCTCCGGGCGGCCGATCAGGATCACGTTCTCGCCGGGTGGCAGGTTTCCGCCGGACGCGGCGCCGCCGTCGGCGAGCCGCCACGCGGCGCGTACTGGCATGCCGCCAGAAGCCCGGACGGCACCACGCCGCTGGGAGGGGTCGGCCGACTGGGGAGGGCCGATGGTTCCGGGGCGGGTCGTTCCGGGGAAGAGGGTAAAGGGCTGGCCCCTGTGGGCTCGCATGGTCATGGCGGAGAGAACCTGTGACCGTGAATGCCCGGCCAGCCTGGCGAGGAAGCCGCGCAGCTGGTCGGCGGTCGGCGAGGGGGGCGTGATGTCACCGCCCGTGCCGGTGGCCAGCGAGAGGTACGCGGCGGCGAAGCCCCCGGTCGACTTCGCGATGCTGGCGGTCGGCTGCCGGGCGGCCAGCCGCAGTTCGGCGTCGAAGCGGTTGTGTTCAAGCCGGCTCAGCACCAGCGAGCTGACCAGGCCCATCACGACGAGGAAGCACGCGGTCAGCGCGATCAGGCCGGCCAGCAGGCGAGCTCGCAGCGACAACGCCCAGCGTCGCCACCCGGCCGTGCCCGTCCGGGATCCCGCCACCGGGGGGTCAGCCACCGGGGAGTCTGAGGCTCCCCGGGGGTCTGAGGCCCCGGGGATCACCTTCGGGGGGCTCATGGCGGGCGGAGGCTGTACCCGACGCCGCGCTGAGTGTGGATCAGCGGTGGTCCAAGCGGATCGAGCTTGCGCCGTAGATAGCTCACGTAGGTCTCCAGGACCTGGGACTGCCCGGCGTATTCCCAGCCCCAGACGTTCTCCAGGAGCTGCTTACGGGTGAGCATCCGGCCCTGGTTGCGCATCAGGTAGGCGAGCAACCGGAACTCGGTCGGAGACAGCTCCACCGGGACCTCGCCCCGGCGCACGGTCCAGTGGTCTTCGTCCAGCTCCAGGTCGCCGACGCGTAGCGTGCCGTTGGCGTCGTCAGCCTGGCCGTCGCCGTTCTCGCCGTCACGCTGGCCGCCGTTCGGCTGCCAGGACTGGCGACGGGCGCGCCGCAGCACCGCCCGTACCCGGGCCACCAGTGCCTCGACCGAGAACGGCTTCGTCACGTAGTCGTCGCCGCCGAGCGCGAGCCCGGTGACGGTGTCCGAGGCGGTGTCCTTGGCGGTGAGGAAGATGACCGGCACGTCGTTGCCGCTGGCGCGTAGACGGCGGCATACATCGAAGCCGCTGATGTCGGGGAGCAGCACGTCGAGCACGATCAGGTCGGGGCAGTCGGTCTCGGCATGGCGCAGGGCATCGGCGCCGGTCGCGCTCGTCGTCACCGCACAGCCGTGGAACTTGAGGGCGACCTGGACGAGTTCAAGAATGTTCGGCTCGTCATCGACGGCGAGCACCTTCGGTATGTATCCGTCGTCAGTCATGGCTCTTGCCCCATTGTGCCCTGTTCTGGTGGCGGAGCCAAGATCGACTTGACGCCGGTCGGCCGGTCTCGGGCTCGGTCTCTCTCTGGTTCCCTCTGTCTCTCTCTGTCTCTCTCGGTCTCCGTCTCGGTCTCGTCAACGCGGGGTGCCTACGCGCGCGCGCCGGAAAATTGACGAAAAATCGGCATAAACCACGCAATTCTCGATCGGTATGCGTGGGTAGGCCGGGCTCGGTATGCCAGGTCCACCCACGTTGCTGCTATCTCACGCGTCACGGTTAGCGATAGGTATAACTGCCTATTTTGCATCACAAGTTTCGGTTCCGGCTTTCGCGTGTGCGACACTGATAATCGACCAATAACTGCCCGGGGGCGAAGCGAATGACGAGGGCGCTTAACCTTCCGCGAGGACTGGACGCCACTAGGCCGACACCGGCGCGGATATATGACTACATGCTGCGGGGACAGCATTATTACAATGCCGACGCGAGAGCAGCCGAACGGATACTCGGAATCGTACCGGAACTACGGGACATGGCCTGGTCGAACCGCGGTTTCCACCAGCGCTCGGCCGCCTGGATCGCGGATCAGGGAATACGGCAGTTCCTCGATATTGGCGCGGGGCTGCCGGCCGTGGGGAATACCCATGAGGTTGTCCAGTCGAAGCAGCCAGGCGCGCGCGTAGTCTACGTGGACAACGACCCGCTGGTCGATCTCTACAGCAAGCAGATCCTCGACTGCGACGATACGGTCAGGGTGATCTGCGCAGACCCGGCCGAACCTGACACGATCCTGGACCATCCGAGCGTGCGGGCGCTGATCGACCCGGATCAGCCGACGGGCCTGCTAATGACCGGCGTCATGACGTTCGTCGCGGAGGAATCCCGGCCGCACGAACTGGTGGCGCGCTACGCGAGGCGCCAGGCTCCGGGCAGCTACCTGGCGTTGTCCCACATGACGGACGACGCGAAGCCGCCAGCGGCGGTCGAAGGCTGCCGCTCCGTGTTCGAAACGGCGACCGAGCACCTGCACTTCCGCTCGAAGCGGGAGGTCGCGACGTTCTTCGACGGCATGGAGCTCTTGCCGCCGTATGCCGGGGCCGATCCGGAGGTCACATACTGCGGCGTCTGGGGTGCGGAGGACGTGAAGCTCGCGGACAGCGAGGGATCGCGGTGGCTCTACTGCGGCGTGGCCAGGATCCCGTAACCGTGCCGGACCCGGAGGCGGGAGGGGCCACGAAGGCGCCGGCTGGCGTTAGAGGCGAGCGCGCGCCGGCAGGGCGGAAGCCCGCGCCGACCGAACAAAAGCCGACGCCGGGGGAACTCGGCATCGATCCCTTCGCGCAGCAGTGGGAACGGTCCGGGGAGGGGGACGGGACCATCGAGGTCGCCTTTCCCGAGAACCCGGCCCGCTGGACGCGCGGCGACTGGGTACTCATGCGAGTGTCGGGGGACGGCGCGAGCAGGATCCTGGTCTTCGACCGCAACGAGTGGGAATGCTTCCTCGACGGGGTCCGCGAGGGCGAGTTCGACGACGCGGCGCGATAGCGAGCCGAGTCCCGACTACGTCACGTCGTTCGAGGAATGCGGCAAAACGGGTTTTCTGGTAATTGCGTGTATGCCGATATTCGAAAGATTCGGGATCAGCGGCGTTCGAGAGCTTCGAGATCAGCGGCGATCAGAGCCTCGGGATCCCCGTAGTTCATCAGTGAAAGACCTTGATTTGCGATTCGCGATTTGGCTAGTCTGAGCTTGACGAGGTACGTGGGGTAGGGGTGCGCGGGGGCGCAGGAAAAGATCAAGCCCGCTTGCGGAATGTCCCGAGCGGGCGCAAGGTGTTAAATGCCCGAAATTTCCCGAAATGGCGGGGGGCATGAGAAAGCCACCCGCGGGGGAAAACGCAAAGAAGGGGACGGCATGGGCGATGACGCCTACGGCGCTACAGTGGCGAAACGGCGCCTAGCCCGGCGCTTGACGGAGTTCCGCGGCCGGACCGGATACACCGCCAACCATGTCTGCGACATCCTGAACTGGGGCCGCGGAAAGCTTGGCCGATTCGAGGCTAATCAGTGGAAACGTCCGGAAATGAGCGATATCCGGGATCTTATCCGTATCTACGAGCTGGAGGGCGAGGAACGCGACGAGGTAGAGGATCTCGCCGTCCACTGCCGGGTGCGCCCCTGGTGGCGGGACTATGGGGAGATTTTCGACAACGAGTTTCCCGGATATGAGAACGATGCGGACAGCATCCGCTGCTACATGCCCATCGTGCTGCCCGGCCTGGTTCAGACGCAGGCCTACATGGAGTCGCATTTCAGGGTCGGCCCGCGTTCCCCGGCCTGGCGGCGGAAGGCGATTGAGGCGCGGCTGCGACGGCAGGAGATCCTGGACCGCCCCGGTGGGGCCGCGCCGAAGCTCAGCGTGGTGATCACGGAGGCGTCCCTGTTGTTCCGCTGGGGGATGCACGAAGACCGCAGGGAGCAGATAGCGAACCTGGCTGAGCTGAGCAAGCGGTGCAACGTCGAGTTGCGCATTCAGAGGTTCGACGACGGGCCGCCGACGAGCATCTGCTCGATGGTCAACATCTTCGGCTTCCCTGGCGATGAGCCGCCCCTCGTGTTCGTGGAGACCGACTACTCGATGGAGGAAGTGAGCAAGCCGGAGTCCGTGGACGGATACATCCAGTCGTTCGAGCGGGCCTGCGACGCCGCGCTCGAACCCGAGGACACGACCGTGTACCTCGAAAAACTCGCGAAGAGAATGGAGTTACCGATGACCGACCTGTCTCAGGCCGTCTGGCGGAAGGCAACCCTCAGCGCGCACAACGGCGGTTGCGTGGAAGTCGCGGCGAACCTCCGCGGGGTGACCGCCGTCCGGGACAGCAAGCGTCCTGAAGGGGGAGCGCATGTCGTAAAGCGGGCGGCGTTCGCCGTGTTCCTCGCGGACGTGCGGCAAGGGCGCTACGACCTCTAGCCGCCTGGTGTAGCCGCACGCTTCCGGCCGAGGTGCGAGTAGCTAGCCGAGGGCTAGTGTCGGCCGATAGGCAGTAGTGGTGTGAGAACGACAAGAGCCCCCCGGGCTGCTCCCCGGGGGGCTCTTGCTGGTTTCGCGAGCCCTGTCTCATGGCCCAGGCGGGGCGCTACCGCGACCGCGCCATCATGAATGTACATCCCGGTCGCGGCCCGGGGCCAGCCCCCGAGGCGAGTCCTCGCGATCGGCCCCCGAGGAGACCCGGGCGAGAATTCATTTAGGTATCTCGGTATTCCTACTTATGATCATGAAGCTCCTATCGGGATGATCGCTCGCGCGTGAAAATAACATGCCGCTAATGCCGGTATCTGGCCTTTTTGTGCTAGTAGCGGGAGGTTTCTAGGATATGGATTCGCTTCCCAGTTTGCGAACAAGCATGTATCGTGAATGATGCGCATGACTCAGAATCTGTGCTTCACATTTTGGACTCGGAGCCCGGACAGGGGACTTCGGCCGCGGCGACGGCGAAGGCGGGAAGTGAAGAGGCCAAGCGTAGCCGTGGCGGGGGGCTCTGACGGCCTGATGTGGCTACGGTCGGAGGCGTCACAACATGGAAGACGACGGGGTGCGGATGGTCGGAAACGGCGGATGCGAGGCGTGGCCGTTGCCGGGGGATCCGACGTGCGCCGGCATCGCCCGGCGCACTTACCGCAGGGTAGCGGGCAGCCTATCGCTCGATCACGAGCTCATCGACGATGGCGTGATGATCGTCAGCGAACTCGCCGCCAACACGCTGCACGTCACTGGCGAGGCCGCGCGGGTCGGCCCGGAACTGTGGTTTTACCTGCGGGGCGGCGGCACGAACCGGGAATTGGTATGCAAGGTCTTCGACGCGTATCCCGGCTGGCTGAACGGGGCGCCCTGCGGGCACTCCCGCGTTCCGCCCGACGCGCTGAGCGGGCGCGGCCTCGGGGTCGTGCACGAGTTGTCCGGCGGACACTGGGGCTACCACCTGACCAGGGCGCGCCTCGGCGGCTGGCACGCCCGGGGCAAGGCCGTCTGGTTCGCGACGCCGGTGACCACGCCGGATGCCGGAACCGCGGGAACCGGAACCGGGGGGCTACCGACCGCAAGAACCGCGAGCGAGGCGATGGCCGAGCTGGAAGCGGGGCTCGCCTCCCGTGGCTTCGGCCGCACGCTGGTGCGCGCGGATGACCATGCCGCCGACATGGCCGTCCTGTCGGTGTGCAAGGGCATTACGCTCTGGTGCGCCGACGGTGCAGCGTGGCTGCGCACGCCGCGGGCGACCAGCCACCGGATGGGTTACGGTGACCTCGTCGAGCTGACCGAGCAGGCCGTCGAGGCGTACGAGACGGTGGTCGGGGGCGCCAGCTTGCCTCAGCTCGCCTGCGTCTAGCCCATGGCCGCGGCGAGTTCCCGGTACGTGCTCAGCGCGATATCCCAGAACGCGCCGGAGTCGATGCTCGTCGCCACGGAGGCGTTGGGGGAGCCGGAGCCGAAGGACGTAACGGTCATGCCCGACGTCAGCCGCCCGGCGGTCTCCACCTCTACCAGCGCCGGCGCGTAGCCGAACACCGACGGTTCCGCCACGGACGCCACCGCGCACACGTCGTGTACCGCGGGGTCGCTGGCGGCGGAGTCACGGTACTGCGACAGCGCGGGCAGCAGCAGTTCCGAGCCGAGCGCGCCGCACTCGCGCATCCGCGAGCGCACCGACGGGGTGGCGAGGGCCTGGAGGGTGACGTCGAGCCCGATCATGCGCACCGTCCAGCCCGCGCCGAACACGATCGACGCCGCCTCGGGATCCGCCCATATGTTGAACTCGGCGGCGGGCGTGACGTTGCCGCGTCCCGTGGAACCGCCCATGATCACGAAGTCGCGGACCCAGCCGGCCAGCCTCGGCTCGCGTCGCACCGCGAGCGCGACGTTGGTCAGCGGCCCGGTCGCGACCAGCGTGATCTCGCCGGGCGCGGCGCCGATCGTCTGGATGAGGTAATCGACGGCGTGCCCGGGTTCGGCCTCCCGCGCCGGCGGTGGCAGCACCGCGCCGCCGAGTCCGCTGTCGCCGTGCACGTCGCGAGCGTCCCGCGTGGCGCCTAGCAGGGGAGCGGCGCACCCGCGGATCACCGGCACCGCCTTGGCGCCGGTGAACTCCGACACGGCCAGGGCGTTGACCGTCGTCTTGTCCACCCCGACGTTGCCGGCCACGGTCGTGATGCCGGCCAGCTCGATGCTCCGATGCCCGACCGCGAACGCGATCGCCAGCGCGTCGTCGATGCCGGGATCGCAATCCAGGAGGATGGTGGTGCTCATAGTGCCGATCCTGACGGTCCGCGCTCCGGCCCGTCCACCCATTATGATGCCGAACGGATCGTGGCGACTGCCAGGGCCGGGGCTCCGGCGGGCGGTTAGGCAAGGTACCGTGATACTTCATGGCACTCGCGCAGAACCGTCTCGTGGCAGGCGTGTGGAGCAGGCTTCGCACCAAGGTCGGCGTGCGCCTCACTCGTTTCGCCGGAGTCGCGATCGTGTCCATGCTGACGAGCATGATCACGCTGTCGGTCTGCGACGGCGTGTTCAACATGACGTCCACGTGGGCCGCGATCGTGAGCTGGTTCACCGGCGCGGTGGTCAGCTACGTGCTCAGCCGGTGGGCGTGGGAGCGCAAGGGCAAGCCGGACGTGCTGCGCGAGACGATCCCGTTCTGGGTGATCTCCGCCCTGGTAGTCGTGATCCTCAGCCTGGCGACGAAGCTCGGCTACCACGTCGCGGGCTGGATGGGTGTCCAGAACCACAGTTTCGAGCACGTCGCGATCGTTGAGTTCTTCTACCTGGCGGCCAACTTCGTCACGTTCATCATGCGGTTCGTGATCTTCCACTATGTGCTGTTCACCGACCGGACCACGGCCGCGCGGGCCGCCGCCACCGGCCCGGACGCGGTCCCGCCGGGCACCCCGCACCCGCATGTCCCGCACCCGCAGGTTCCGCACCGGCACGCCGAGGGCGGCTCCCGTCCCGGCGAGGCCCCGCACTCCGGCCCCGCGAGCACGGCCCCGAATCCCTCCTCCGCGGAGTGAGGACTAGGTCTCCGGGCTCCAGGTGTGGAGTACGGGGGCCGGGGGGACGGCGGGCGCCGGGCGGTGCTGGACCGTGGCCGTGGCCACGCCGAGGCGCACCGGGCGGGTGGGCAGCGACAGCGTGGACTCCAGCGTGGCCAGCCGTCGCAGGAAGGCGTACGCGACCCAGGTCGGCATCCACAGGATGCTCTTCCAGCGCCTGTACCTGATGGCCAGCGGTAGGCTTATGAGCAGGGGAATCGCGCCCGCGAGGGCGTAGAGCAGGAAGAACGTGATGACGTTCCGCCGGTACGAGCCGTTGAACGCGGCGAGTTCCAGCATGAAGACCGGGGCCACCATGCCGGCCTGCAGCGCGAGCCAGGAGAAGGCGCGGCGCATCGACCACAGCCAGATGCGCGGCCCCGCGGAGCCGACGCGGAACGGGCAGTGCCTGGCGAAGACGTGGATGCCGGCCCGCGACCACCGGGTGCGCTGCTCAAGGAACTCACCGGGGCTGCGTGGCACGTCCTCGTAGGAGACGATCCGCGGGTCGCTGATCACCCGGTAGCCCAGCCGCGCGATGTGCAAGGTGAGGTCGGCGTCCTCGCCGTTCATGCCGGTGGGGAAGCCGCCCGCGGCCATCGCGGGGGCACGGCGGAACGCGGTGAACGTGCCGGGGATCACGACGAGGCCGTCGACCATGCACTGGGCGACCCGCGCGAACTTGAACTGGTACAGCGTCTCCAGGGTCCGCAGCCGGTGGAACCAGGTCACCGTGTCCCGCCGTGGCTCCTCCGCCGCGCCGACCGAGCCGATGCGGGGGTCGCGGAACCACGGGACGGAGTAGACCAGCGCGTCCGGCCCCATGACGCAGTCCGCGTCGATGCGGATGACGATCTCCGCGTCGGTGACGGCGAGCGCCCGGTTGAGCGCGGCCGCCTGGCGCCGGTTCGGGCCGTTCAGCACCTCTCCCCGCGCGTGCTGGTAGTGCCGGAACACGGCCCGCGCGATCTCCTCGGTCTCGTCGGTCGATCCGTCGTTGGACAGCACCACCCGCACCGGCCCGCCGTACCGGCCGGCGGCCACGTCGACGGAGCGAAGCAGCCTGGCGATGTTCTCGGCCTCGTTGTAGGCCGGGACGATCACGTCGAGGGGCGGGCGGTCGGGACCCGGCGTGGGGTACTTCCTGTTGACCCACCACATCAGCCACAGCGGGAGGAACAGGGCCGTGGCCAGGATGCTCACCGCGTACAGCGGCAGGAAGACCTGCAGCATCGAGGTCAGGTTGCGCGGTTCGGACGCGAACGCGTAGGCGGCGATCAGGCAGGCCAGGGCCGTGATGACCGCGCAGGCGGCCAGGATGGTGTCCCACGGCCAGCGGGGCCGGCGATTCGGCACCGCGGTCGCCTTCGGCAGCACGAACGTCGTGAACGTCAGGCGTATCACGACGAGGCCGCCGATCAGCAGGTTCGACAGCGTCGCTACGATGCCGAATGGGCCGATGATCCAGTGCAGGCCGATGCTCGCGACGATCATCAGCGTCTGGAACAGCACCGACATCACGATGAACAGCGCGGCGTGCAGCGCGATCACCAGGCGCCGCCCCAGGCTGGCCCGGCACACGATGGCGAACCCGACCATGTAGCCGACGGCGAGGAACTGGGTCGCGGGATACTGGTGGCCGGTGTACCCGTTGACGGTCGCCGGGTTCCGGGTCACCGCGGTCGCGACGGCGGTCACCAGGTCTGTGTACGCGTTCGGGATCGATGGCCTCTTCAACCCGACGTAGCACAATCCGAGCACCGCGCTCACGGCGAAGAACCCCCAGGTGCGCGGCCGGTACGTCGGCGTCTTGGTGTGCCTCGGTATCTCGACGTTCGTCAGGCCGTCACCGGCGTCCTCGGCGCTGTCCGCGACCGCCGGCAGCAGGCAGGCGGCGACGAGCACGGCGAACAGCGCGATCGTCGCGACAAGCAGCCCCGTGTCCATCGCACCTCCAGGATGAGGACGTCCCGCGGTGCGTCGCGGGCTCCTGCCCTAACAGTCAATCGAACCAATTCGGCCGAGCCGCACTATATCCTCTTGGTTTTAATAGCTGTTAACTGTTGTGTAATAAATTTGGTATGTCTATCCTCGCATAACGGACATTCTAGAATTAGTCCGTCGTGACCGGCAAGATTCGCTTACACTTGTAAACATGCACGGCGCACGGAGGGCGCATGGCGTGTCACGCGGGGGTATAAGTGTTCGATTTTTGTGCGCAGGCTGAGACGGCGGCGGCGCGATACGCCCCCGCCGTCGGCAGGACTCGACCGCTAGCTCACGGAGCCGAAAGGTAACGGGAATGAACTGGCCGGACACGGAAATGAATCGAGTGAGCTCTCGACCAGGCGCGGAAGCGAACTGGGCGCACGCCCGGCCGGATCCGGCGGTGAACTGGGCGGGCAAACGGATGCCGGACAATGCCCAGAAGGCGGACAATGCCCAGTTGGCCGAAACGACCGAGCTAGCGGTCCTGCCGAAGACCGCCCCCGCGCAGCTGGACGGGGGCAGGGGCGTGGGGCTGGTGGGGCAGCGCTGGATCCGCAAGCAGCGAACCTGGCTCCAGATGGCGGGCGGCCTGGGGCTCGCGGTCGCCGTCGTCGGCGGCGCGGCGTGGTACGTGCCGCAAGTGGTGAACGCGGACCATAAGCTGCTAACCGGCACGGTGACGAGCAGCGCCGTCGTCCCGCTGAATTTCGCCAGTTCCGGTGAGATCAACAAGATGAAGGTCCACCCGGGCCAGAAGGTCCGCAAGGGGGAAGTGCTGGCCGACGAGTACGCTCCGGATGTGTACCCGGCCATCTCCGCGGACAAGGCGGCCATCGCCGCAGACGAGACGAAGATCCGCGACCTCCAGGCGGTGCAGGGGGCCAGCTCATCGGCGGTCAGCTCCGCTAAGGCCAAGCTGGCCGCCGACGAGGCCCAGCTGGCGAAGGACCAGCAGACGGCCCGCACCACGCAGATCATCGCTCCGTCGGCGGGAGTGGTCGTCGCCGCCAACGGCCAGCCCGGCCAGCAGGTCGGCTCCGACGGGATCAAGGGAGGCACCACGGACACCCAGCAGGCGCCCGCGAACCAGTCTCCCCAGTTCTCCCTCCTGCCGGAGGGGCCGCAGGCCAACGGCAATTCCTCCTCGAGCAATGCCTCGGTGCCGGTGATCGCCCTGCGCACCTCCGCGGACTGGCAGGTCACCGCCCTTGTCCCTGAGACCTCGGTCCGGCAGATCAAATCGGGCCAGCAAGTCAGCGTCAGCGTGCCAGCAGCGGGCCTTAGCAACCTGCCGGGCCGGATCGGGGAGGTGCTTCCCACCCCGGAATCCACCTCGCAGGGCACGTCGTACCAAGTCGTGATCACGGTCGCCAAGCGGGCGTCCGCCACGCCGCTGAACGGCATGGCCGCCGACGTCCAGCTCGGTGGCTCCTGACCCCGTGGGACCCGCCCGGGTCGCGGCGGTGCTCACCCTCGCCGCGCTCACCGTCGGCCTCGCCGCCTGCTCGGGATCTCGCGGCGGCGGGACATCCTCCGGCCATGCGGCTCCCAAGCCGGTTACTCCGGGAAGTGCGGGCGCTCCGGGAAGCACCGCCTCGGCGAGCACGACCCCGGGGAGAACGGCTTCGGGCAGCGCGAGTCCTTCGGGTCCCTCGAGCGCGAGCCCGGCGCCCGCCGGGGGCGGGCCTGCCTGGCTGGTGACCCGTGCGGCGCTGGCGACTCTCTCCGCCGACCCGGCCGTCGGTGACATGATGCGGCGATCGGCGGTCTACCAGCTCCTGCAACCGGGGCAGCAGCCGCTGCCGGGCATGACGACCCGGCAGGTCGTCACGTTCTCGTCCGCGAGCGCTCTCACGGAGGCGGTGACAGGCCGCAAGCTCCCGGCCGGGACCTACGGCGTCCTGTACGACCCGGAGGCCTGGTCGTTCACGCCGAAGGAGGAGCAGCGGGATCCGGTGGCCGCGGCCACCAGGGCGGCGGACGTGGCGCACGCGCACGGCCTGAAGTTCATGGTCAGCCCGGCGCTCAACCTCGTCACCGTGCTGAATCCCGGCGGCAAGGGGCCACGGTGGAAGCAATTCCTCGACCTGGGGCTGCCTGGCCGCTTCGCCGCGGTCGCCGATGTCGTCGAGCTCCAGGCGCAGAGCCTGGAACGTGATCGGAGTACCTATGCGGACTTCGTCCGGGCCGCGGTCGGGCAGGTCAGGTCGGCGAACTCGCGGGCCGGGATCCTCGCGGGGCTGTCGAGCAATCCCCCGGGCGCGCCCGTCAGCAGCCAGCACCTGGCGGATGCGATGAGCTCTACCCGGTCGCTCGTCGATGGTTACTGGCTTAACATCCCGGGCAAGGGACCGCGCTGCCCGACCTGTAATCCGCCGCGCCCGGACGTCGCCATCCAGGCGATGCGCGCGGCCGGCTAGCCCGTAGCGGGCTGGCTAGCGCCTAGCGGGCCGGCTAGGCCCGGCGGCGCCGCTCGCGCCACCAGGTGCCGAGCACCACGCGCATGAAGCGGCAACCGTAGAAGATGTTGTTCACGCCCGGGATGTGCAGGTTGTAGAGCGGGTTAGTGCCCTTCTTGCTCTCGCCGACCTTCCGCTTGTGGATGGTGGCCGGTACCTCCAGCACCCGGTAGCCGTGCGTGATGACGCCGATCAGCAGTTCGGACGCCTGGTACTGCGGCTGCTCTAGCTGGACGGCACCCGTCACCTCGGCCCGCATGACGCGCTGGCCGAACGTCGTGTCGCTGATCCGCTGGCCGGTCAGCATGCTCACCAGCGCCGCGAAGAAGCGGACCCCGGCCCGGCGGATCGGATCCCTGGTCTCCTCGCTGCCCATCCGGCGCGACCCGGTGACGAAGTCCGCCGTGCCATCGATGACCGGCCGCAGCATCGACTCGATCTCCGCCGGGTTGTACTGCCCGTCGGCGTCGGTCGTGACGATGTACTGGGCGCCGCCCTCGCGGGCGATCCGGTAGCCCAGCCGTAGCGCCGCGCCCTGACCGCGGTTGACGTCCACGTCGCAGACCACCGCGCCAGCGGCGTCGGCCTCCTTGGCGGTCGCGTCGGCGCATCCGTCCGCCACCACGATGACCTCGGCCTTCAGCCCGCACACGATGCGGGGGAGCGACTCGACGACGGAGCCGACGGAGCCCTCCTCGTTGTACGCGGCGATCACGATGGCGACCGGCGGGAGCTTGGCGGCCCGCTCGCCGTAGGCATCGGTGAGCGTTTCCAGCGCCTTGGCGTCGACCGAGGCGTCTGCCGGGTTGCCGTATTGCACGCTGATGCCTCCGTAGCGGGATCCAGGATGTTTCAGGCATGTTCCAGGCCTGAGTTAGGCTTAACTGAGGCCCGATTCTGGCCAGGCGCTCTAGTGTATCGGTCTCCCGGCACGGCATGGACGAATACCGGAGGAATACGGCGGCGTCCGCGCCACGCCCGCTAGGTCGTGGACAACGGGCCGTCGATGCGCTTTGCTCAGCAGATATGACACAGGGTCCTTCTGTCGTCACGGGCGCCGACGACGGTGACCAGGCCGCCGCCGCGGACCCGGCGGCGGCCGGGGCGTTCCGCGTTCTGCGTTCCCGGATCGACCTGAGCGTGCTGCCGCCGCTGACCCGCGCGGTCACCGAGGCGGTGGTGAGCGCCACCGCTGACTTCGACTACGTAACGGACCTGGTGTGCGACGAGTCCGTGCTGGCCGCGGGCGTCTCCGCGCTCAGGTACGGAACGTCCGTGGTCGCGGACTCGGCGATGGTCGCCGCGGGGATCGGTGACTGCCCGGTGATATGCAAGGCGGCCGAGCCGCTCGCCTCGCGGCTGGCCCGGACCGCCGGCATCAGCGTGGCCGCGGCGGGCGTCCGGCTGGGTTTCGCGGAGTCGGGGCCGGGTGCCGTCTGGGTGGTGGGCAGCGCGCCTGGCGCCATCGGCGAGATCCTCGGCCGGTTCACTCATCCGGCGCTGGTCATCGGCGTGCCCGCGGGGCTGGAGGGCGCGGCGGCGGCCAAGGACGCGCTGCGGGCGAGCGGCGTCCCCTGCCTGTCCAACGTGTCGGAGAAGGGCGGCCCCGCCGTGGCGGTCGCCGCGTTCAGGGCGTTGCTGCGGGTAGCGGCCGTAGGCGGGCGGGACACGCCACGGAACTAACCCCCACTTGATCGGGTACGTTCATTCCTGTGGCGGCAGGACAGGACGAGGCTTACCTTCTCGGCCTGCGGTTGCGGGACCGCCGGGTCGCGGTGATCGGCGGCGGAGCCGTCGCCGCGCGCCGGATTCCGCGGCTGCTCGCCGTCGGGGCGGACGTGCTGCTCGTCTCGCCGCGGGTCACCCCGAGCCTGGAGGCTCTCGCCGCCGAAGGCCGCATCGCCTGGCTGGCCCGGGAGTACCGGCCGGGAGACTGCGCGGGCGCCTGGCTGGTGTGCGCCTGCGCCGGCCCCGCGGACGTCAACGAGGCGGCCGAGGCGGAGGCCGAGGCCGAGCGGACCTGGTGCGTG
>JAFMRC010000084.1 GCA_017354375.1 Nocardiopsaceae bacterium
CGCCGACCACGGTCTGGTTCGCCATCAGCGCCTCGCGCAGCGCGTGCTGCAGCGACTGCAGCGCCAGCCGGGTGAATGGCGTCTCGTCCGGCAGCGGTTCGCCCCTCGGCGCGCCGACCCAGCCGTCGACCGCGCCGCGGACGGTGGCCGGGTCCGCGCCGCAGCGGGTCAGCGCCCGGGCGACCCTTCCGTCCTTTCCGTCCTGCTGGCTGGTGAGGCCGAGCAGCAGGTGCTCGGTGCCCAGGTACGTCGTGCGCCGGGCCTGCGCCGCCTCGCGGGCCCGGCTGACCGCCTCCTTCAGGTCGCTGGCCGCCCGGTCCCAGAACCCCTCGCGCCCGCCGATGGTCGCCTCGCTGGGGATGAATCGCTTCTGCACCGCCTGCCGGCTGACCCCGAGCCGGACTCCGATATCGGCCCACGACGCGCCCTCCCGGCGCGCCTCGTCCACGAAGTAGCCGACCAGGTTCTCGCCGAGTTCCTCCAGATGACTGGCCAGGCCGATGGCGACCGTCAGGCGGTCCAGGGGCGGCGCGGACTCGAACCCGGCCCGGACCTGGGCGATGAGGGACTCAAGGGTGGGTTGCGTGCTTTCAGTGCCTTCCGCGCTTTTCATGCATGCAACTGTAGGTTGCCTAACGGAAAGGCGCAACTATTAGTTGCATGCCCGTGCCCGCTACTCTGTATCCGTGCTGGACACCAACCCCGGACGGATCCCGTCAGTGAGCGTCGTCCACCGGATACGCAAGCCGTACTTCGTCCTCGCCGGGATATGCACCCTGATCTTCGTGCTTTTCGCCGTCGGCTTCTGGTTCCTCAGCGCGAACATCAGAGTCCTCTTCGCCGCCGGCCTCTTCTTCGTGTTCAGCATCATCACGTGGCGCTGGGCGTTGCAGGGAGGGCGGTTCGAGGTAAGCCGCGACATGATCGTCACCCGGCGCAGCCGGTGGGGCAAGCCCCGGGAATCCCTGGCCCGCGGCGATGTCGACACGCTGCTGATCCTGCCCGGCCACACGCTGTTCGAGGGCTGCTATTCGGCTCCGCGGCTCATCGCCCTCGGAACCGGCCGCTCCATCTCCATAGATGACTTCCGGCACGCGCCGATCAGGTCGGCGTGCGAGGCTCAGGGGTGGCGGTTCGACGGTGATACCGCCCTGGCCGTCCACGACGTGCGGGGACTCCTGCGGATGGGCCTGCCGAACGAGGCCGCCCGCCTCATCGAGCTGTACGGCCCGTTCCCGGCGGCGGCGGCCGATGACGACCCGGGCGTGAGCCTGGAGGCGGCGGTCTACCGGGCCATCGCCGACGATCCCAAGGATGCCAGCCGGCCTGTCGCCCTGGAGCGGGCCGACGCCGCGCAGCGCGCCTTCACGCCGATGAGCTAGCCGCCGGGCCTACTCCGGGCCGCGATCGGCGTTACCGCGGAAACGCATCACGCAATTGCGTGGGCGGGGTCCTTCAAAATATGCAACCACTGGTTGCACTTTTCTGCCTTGATGTGCAACTATTGGTTGCAGGTGAACGGCGAGCGCAAGGGAGGAACGCCGTGGTTGCGGATAACAAGAGGCCAGGCCTCGGGATCGAGCGGGAGATCCTGATCGAGGCGCCGGCCGAGGTGGTGTGGCGCACCATCACCGAGCCCGATCAGATCACCCAGTGGTTTGCCGACCGGGTGGACCTCGTCGTCGAGCCGGGCGCGCACGGCTACATGGGATTCGGGGACCAGGGCGGCCCCGTCGTCGTGGAGGCCGTCGAGCCGCCGCGGAGGTTCTCGTTCCGCTGGAACCATCCCCGCGACGAGGAACCGGTCGTGGGCAACTCGATGCTGGTGGAGTTCACGCTGACCCCGGAGGGCCTGGGTCCCGACGGCGGGGAGCGGACCCGGCTCCGGGTGACCGAGAGCGGCCACGAGCTGCGCGACTGGCCCGAGGCGGAGAAGCGGCGCTACGCCGACGAGCACCTCCATGGCTGGGGCGAGTTCCTGGACCGACTCGCCGGGGTGGTCGCGCAGTATCAGTCGGGGATGGGCCAGCCGGGGATAGGTCAGCCGGGGCGCCAGCCGGGATGACGGCGCGGGCCGACGACGAGCTGTGGTCGGCGATCGGCGACCCGTCCCGCCGCCAGGTCCTCGACCTGCTGGTCAGCCGCGGCGAGGCGAGCGCCAGCTGGCTCGCCGGACGGGTGCCGTTCTCCCGCCAGGCCGTCGCCAAGCACCTGGCCGTGCTCGAAGACGCCGGCCTGGTCAGCCGCCGCAAGGAAGGCCGGGAGGTTCTCTACCGGGTCCAGGCCGGCCGCCTCGACCAGGCCACCCGGGCCATGACCGAGGTCGCCGCCCAGTGGGACCGTCGGCTGGCCGCGATAAAACGCCTGGCCGAAGCCGCGCACGCCGAGAACAAAAAGATCGAGAAGCGAAAGCGAGAAGGAGAACCGTCATGACAACCGAATCGGCACACCTGCCCGCGATCGCCGATCGCGCCGCTTTCCAGGCCGAGCTGGACGCGCTGCGGATCCGGGAGAAGGCGCACACTCGCGAGGGCGACGCGATCGCCGCAGCCCGCCGTCGACTGCCCATGGTGGAGGTGGACGCTAGCCTCCAGCTGACCGGTCCCGACGGGCCGGTTACCCTGCTGGATGCGTTCGAAGGGCGCCGGCAGCTCATCGCCTACTACTTCATGTGGAACCCCGGCCGCCCCGCGCCCGAGCAGTGCGAGGGCTGCACCTGGTACACCACGCAGGTCAGGGAGCTGACCATGCTGCACTCCCGCGACGTCACCTACGCGGTCCTGTGCCAGGGGCCGTACGACGAGAGCGCTCGCTATCGCGACTTCATGGGCTGGGACGTGCCCTGGTACTCGGCGCTCCCTTCCCTCGACACGCTGCTGATCGGGCGGAAGGCTGGCATGTTCCACCTCGTGTGCTACCTGCGGGACGGCGGCCGGGTGTTCGAGACCTACTGGACCAACGGCCGGGGCGTCGAGGCGATGGACAACAGCTACGGGCTGATGGACCTCACCGTCTACGGCCGTCAGGAGCCGTGGGAGGACTCGCCTCCAGGCTGGCCGCGGTTGTGGGGCGACCTTCCGTACCGCACCGACGACCGCCCCATCGCCCAGTTCTCCCGCCTGGCAGCTGGCCGCTCCGACGATCTCGGGAGTCCCTCATGACCGGGATGGACATGGGGGTGGCGACCCGGCTCGGGCCGTTCGGGTTCTTCATGGCCGCATGGACGGTGATGATGGCCGCGATGATGCTGCCGGGCGCCGTCCCGGCCATGGCCAGGTACGGCAGGGCCGTCGGCGGCGCGCTGGCCGTGCCGGTGTTCGCCGGGTCGTACCTGGGCCTCTGGGTCCTGGCGGGCGTCGCGGTGTACGCGGTGGACCGGCCGCACGGCACGGCCGTGGCCGGCGCCGTGGTGATCGCCGCCGGGGCCTACGAGCTCACCCCGCTCAAGCGCCGCTTCCGGAACAGCTGCCGCGAGGCCCCCGGCTCCGGGCTCGGGTTCGGGCTGAACTGCCTCGGCTCCAGCGCCGGGCTGATGGCGATGCTGGTAGCGCTGGGCGTGATGAGCATCGGCTGGATGGCCGTGATCGCCATCCTCGCCACCGCCCAGAAGCTACTGCCTCCCAGGGCCGCCCTCGACGTGCCGCTCGCCCTCGCGATCGTCGCGCTCGGCATCCTGATCGTCGTGGCCCCGTCGTCCGTCCCCGGCCTCACCCCGCCGATGTAAGGTGGCCTCGTGACGGACGCTGACGTGCCCACTCGCGCGGATCGCCGGGTCGCGCTGGTCAGCGGCGCGAATCGCGGGATCGGGCGCGAGGTGGCCCGGCAGCTGGCACGCCGTGGCTGCACGGTCTTCCTCGGGGCGCGGGACGCGGCGGCCGGCGAGCGTGCCGCGGCGGAACTCGCCGCCGAGGGGCTCGACGTCCGGGCCGCGGAACTCGACGTGACCAGCGCGCCCGCCGTCGAGGCGCTCGCCCGCCAGCTCGGAGTCGGCCCGGGGCGGCTCGATGTCCTCGTCAACAACGCCGCCATCCACTACGACACCTGGCAGAACGCCAGCACCGCCGACCTCGGCGTCGCACACGAGGCGATGGAGACCAACCTCTTCGGCGCCTGGCGGCTGACCCTCGCCATGCTGCCACTGCTGCGCCGCGGCAGGCACGCCCGGATCGTCAACGTCTCCAGCGGGGCCGGGGCGCTGAACGGCATGGGCGGCGGGGTACCCGCCTACCGCACGTCCAAGGCGGCACTCAACGCGCTGACCCTGATGCTGTCCGCCGAATTGCGCGGCGACCGGATCCTCGTCAACTCCGTCTGCCCCGGCTGGGTCGCCACCGACATGGGCGGCCCCGGCGGGCGGCCCGTGGAAGACGGCGCGGCCAGCGTGCTGTGGGCGGCTGACCTGCCCGACGACGGGCCGACCGGAGGTTTCTTCCGCGACGGCCAGAGCATCCCGTGGTGACGCCATGCCCCCGATGACTGCCGACGATCCCTCCGACGCCGAGATCGTCCGCGGCCTGACCCGGCATCCGCGAGGCCGGTGGGAAGAGCTGTTCGCACTCGCGGATGAACTCGCCGCGGGCACCGGCCACGTGCGCTGGGAGGAGCCACGGGATCTAGGAGACGGATCCATCCAGCTCGGCTATCCGGTCTACAGCGACACGGTTGACCGGATCCACCAGCTCCTGTACGAGCTGGACGTCATCGTCGCCTTTCCCTGGCGGGACTGGGACGGCGCCCGCCGCTACACCACGCCCCAGGCCATCGAGGCGGGGCCGGTAGCCGACGCGGCGCGCATGGCCACCGTGATCTTCCGGGCCGAGCGGTTCGGTGACGGCCATATCGCCAGCGCGATCTCCGACGGCCGCCTTGCCGCCATCCTCGGGCGGCTGCGCCGCTTCCACCATGAGGCAACCGGCCCATAAGGATGGCGTTTCCGCGGAAACGCCTCACGCAATTGCGTGCACGCGTCAGCGGGGATAGAGCATCAGGAGCAGGGCGCGGTTTTCGGGGGCCAGGCCCTGGTAGACGTGCGGCTGGGCGGCGTCGTGGTGAATGGAGTCGCCGACGGCGAGGTCGTCCGGGCGGGCCGCCGGGCCTGCGCGGACCCCGCCGCGGGTGACAACGAGGCATTCCCGGACGCCAGGCAGGTGCGGGTCGGAAGACTGCTGCTTTCCGTCGATAGCCAGATCGTAAACCTCGACGGTGCCGGGCGCGGGCAGCCGGTGCAGCAGCCTGGCGTGCACGGAGGCGCCATCCACCCGGGCACCCTCGTCGGCCCGCACCACCACCGTCGGTGCCGGCCGGTCGTCCAGCAGTTCGCCGAGCGGAATCCCGAGAGCGGTCGCCAGCGCCCACAGCGTGCTTAGCGTGGGGTTGCCGTCACCGAGTTCGAGGGCGTGCAGGGTGGACTTGCCCACGCCCGCCGCCGTTGCCAGCTCGGCCAGTGACATGCCTGCGGCGCGGCGGTGGCGGCGCAGGCCGCGCCCCACGGTCTCTGAGATCGCCATGCTATTCATTTTACCGGGAAATTCGTCCTGTATAGTGAACTCACATCGAACCCGCCGCTGACGCCGCGATCGGAGGAATTTCCATGACCGTCTCGCGCCTGGCGTACATCCCGGGAATCGGCGTAGACGAGATCGGCGATGCCGCCGACGCCTCCGGGAACCCCGATCTCCTGAGGCTGGAGAACCTCGACACCGACGTCCCGCCGCCCACGGTCGCCCGGGAGATCACGCACGCCGCGGTCGAAGACGACGACGCGAACAGCTACCTCCCGTTCCAGGGCCATCGCGGGCTGCGGGAGGCCGCGGCCGATCACGTCGGCGCCATGACCGGTTGCCGCTACGACCCCGGAACGCAATGCGTCAGCGTGGCCGGCGGGCTCAACGGCATCCTCAACGTCCTGCTGGCCACCGTGGAGCCTGGACGGGAAGTCGTCATCTGCGATCCGATCTATGCCGGGCTGGTCAACCGCATCCGGCTGGCCGGCGGCATTCCCCGGCACGTGCGGTGCGTGCCGGGTGAGCGCGGCTGGGCAACGGATCCGGATGAACTGGCCGCGGCCATCGGGCCGCGAACGGCCGCTGTGCTGCTGATGAGCCCGGCCATGCCCACGGGCGCCGTTCTGTCCGGCGAGCACTTCGACGCCATCGCGGGCCCGGTCAACCGTCACGGTGCCTGGGTCATCTGGGACGCCGCGATGGAGCGGCTGGTCTTCGCCGGCGGCAGGCCCGTGCACCCGGCCGCGCATCCGGGCCTGGCCTCCCGCACCATCACCGTGGGTTCCGCGTCCAAGGAACTGCGCATGATCGGCTGGCGCGTGGGCTGGGTCGTCGGCCCGCAGCCGATCATGGGGGACATCGGCCTGGTCGGCATGACCAACGTGGTCTGCCAGGTCGGCATCGCCCAGCAAGCCGTGGCTGCGGCTCTGCACCACCCCGACGCCGCCGACGACGTGGTAGCGGCGACCCGCTTGTGGGAACAACGGTGCGACGTCATCCTCGATCAGCTCGCGGGTTACCCCTATGTCCGCCCGGACGGAGGGTGGTCACTCCTCATCGACTGCGCCGGCATTGGCATGACCGCCGCGCAAGCATCTGAGCGACTGTTCATCCGTGCCGAGATCGCGGCGACGCCGATGACCGGGTGGGGACCCAGCGGCGAGCGCTACGTGCGCCTCGTGTTCGCCAACGAGCCGGTCGAACGACTCGGCGACCTGCGGACCCGCTTCGATGCCGCGCTAGCCTGAGTCGGCGCCTTGGCTGCCGCAAGGGCGGGGACGGGGCGCCTACTCGCCCGGGTCCACACACTGAACCAGCGGAAATCGCCGTCCCTGGCGCGCAAGGCTAGCTAAGCTAGCGCCACTGTTCCGCAACAAGTATTCCGCGAATAAGCGGGCATCTGGCGGTGACTCGTGGAAGCTGAATTCGGGGACCTGGCATGGAGGGCAGCGTCTACTATCGTGACGCTTCTTGCCACTGATGCGTGGGGTAAGGCAAAGAGTGGTATGGGGTCGCTGTGGCGTCGGGTCTACCCAGACAAGGCTGATGCTCTTGAGGCGGAGCTGGAGAATACCCGCGATAAAATCGTGGCCGCGCGGGACCAGGGGGATGACACGGCTGAGGCCGCCGTCATCCAGGAATGGGAGGGCAGGCTGGGAAGGCTGCTCGATGACTTCCCGGATCTTGCGACAGAGCTGCGCCGATTGCTGGACGAGGAGCTCACGTCTGCGACGCCCGGACCACCAGCCGGGGAGCCATCTTCGGACATCCGCCAGGATGTCCATGTGAAGGGGAATGCGCGCGTCTATCAGACAACTGGTCCCCAGTACCACTTTGAGGTTCATCCTGGTGGATCGTCGCCGGATGACGATAAGGGGCATTTGGGTAAGAAACCGGGCAAACCGCACAGAATTATCGCTGCCTTTGTGGCTGCCGTCATTGTTCTAATAGTGATAGTGCTAATAGTGCGATTCGCCGGATCGAACGACAATCCTGCGCATGCGGCTACGTCTGCGACGAAACCACCGTCCACGACGAAGCCTCCGTCCAGCGTTTCGACGGAGAAGGGGCTTCTTAACGCGTCGGACCTGGGTGGCCTTTATTTCAACCTACAGCAGTCAACCTTTACGCTTCCCGCCTCATCGCTATGGAACTCTTCTACCTGCGGCAGAGGCAATGCTCATCCTACCTCTGCTCACGCTAGGGAGTTCAGGGAAGGAACCCATTTGTTCTTGGTTGAAATTATCGAAGCATTTCCGTCACGGGATGCGGCAAGGCAGGCGTATGAAACTGTATCCAGTGCCATGGCATGCAAATATTCTCCCTTGAAAAATATTTCTAGCACGGTGTCGGGGCTCGGAGATGACGGATACGCGCTCGCGACTCATTTTAGTTCTAAGTCGGCGGGGCTCACGGAAGCGGCTTGCGTCGGAACTGTTCTCTTTGGTCGGTATGTGCTTATCCTGGCAGCGGAAACTCCGCTTGACAACTCGCTCGACCAAGCCTCAACAACATTTTCTCAGTACTCCTATGTGGCAGCCCACAAGATACTTACGTTGCACGATGCCTCATAGGGCAAACCTTCATCTTGCGCGGGCTCGTCAGCAGGACGGGGCGGACGGGGGAGTCACCTCGATCCGTTCGGGATAAGCGGGTTACGGGTTGAGCGGGGCGGACTCGGGCCGCGGGCGGGGGGATCCGGGATCTCCCGGGTGCGGGGTGTTCTCGCGCAGCGCGGCGGTGAAGGCGGCGATGGCCGGGTGGGAGCGGGTGCCCTTCCGGCAGGCGATCCGGCTGCGGCGGCGGGCGCTCAGCGGGATCAGCGTGACGCCCGCCGGGGGGTGCGTGACCCCGAGTTCCGGCACCAGGGATACGTCCTGGCCCGCGGCCACCAGGGCGAGCACGGTGCCGAAGTCGTCGGCGTAGTGCCGGATCCGCGGCGTGAACCCGGACGCCTGGCAGGCGCGGACCAGCATGTCGTGGCACGCGGTGCCTGGGGTGCCGGCGATCCACGGGCTGTCGCGGCAGCCCGCGATGCTGTCGTCCCCGGCGTCTCCGTCCCCGGCTTCCGGCAGGCCAGCGCGCCTCCCCGCTCCCTCCGCTCCCTCCGCTCCCTCCGCTCCCTCCGCTCCCTCCGCGGGGACGGCCAGGTACACGGTCTCGTCCAGCAGCGGCTCGGCCTCGATCGCCGGGTCGGGCTCGCCGGGCACGTAGTCGTAGCTGGCGGTGACCGCGACATCGAGGGCGCCGGAGCGCAGCGCGTCCGGGACGGCGGCCGGGTCGAGCTCGGTCAGCATGAGTTCCAGGTCCGGGTGGTCGCGGCCGAGCGTCACCAGCACCGACGGCACGATGGTGCGGGCCGCGGACGGGAACGCGCCGATCCGCAGCGTCCCGGTCAGGCCCGCGCGGGTGGCGGCCAGGGCGGCCGATGCCTCTTCGAGGGTGGCGAGCACGGACTGGGCGTAGCCGGCCAGGACGGTGCCGGCCGGGGTGAGGGACACCTTCCGGCCCGCGTGGGTCAGCAGTGGCACCCCGGCCTCGCGTTCCAGCGCGGCCAGCTGCTGGGACACGGCCGACGGCGTGTAGCCGAGCTCGCCCGCCACCGCGGTGACGGTCCCGCGCCTGGTGAGTTCGAGCAGCAGGCGGAGCCTGCGCACGTCCATCATTCTCCCGCCAACCAACCCCGACCGACCTCCCGGCATTAGCTCAGCTTACAAGCCAGTGCAGAAATATGAACTGGACCTGCACAGCCGCACGGGCCAGCCTGACGGTATGGAACTACACCTGCGCGGCCTGTACGTGCCGCTGATCACGCCCTTTACCGACAATGGGGACATCGCCGCCGGCGCTCTGGAGAAGCTCGCGCACACCGTGATCGACTCGGGCGCGGCCGGCCTGGTGGCCCTCGGCACCACGGGGGAGCATGCCACGCTCACCGCCGCCGAGCGCCGCGCCGTCCTCGGCACCTGCGCCCGGGTCGCCCGAGAGCGCGGGGTCCCGCTGATCGCGGGCACCGGCTCCAACGACACCGCCGGCAGCGCCGCCGCGCTGCGCGACCTCGCGGACTGGCCGGAGATCGCGGCGGCCCTGGTCGTCGTGCCCTACTACACGCGGCCGTCCGAGGACGGGGTGGTCGCGCACTTCACCCGGCTCGCCGCCGAGAGCCCGGTGCCGCTCATCGTCTACAACATCCCGTACCGGACCGGCCGGGTCCTGTCCGGCGAGACGCTGCTGCGCCTCGCGGCGGTCCCGGGGATCATCGGGGTCAAGCACGCCGTCGGCGGCATCGACGCCGCTACCATGACGCTGCTGGCCGGCGTCCGGGACGGTTCTGCGGGCGGGTCCGCGGGCGGGTCCGCGGGCGGTTCCGCGGGCGATTCCGCGGGCGGGTTCGCGGTGCTGGGCGGCGACGACCTGTTCGTGTCCCCGCTGCTCGCGCTCGGCGCGACGGGCGGCATCCTCGCCTGCTCGCACGTGCGCACCTCCGAGTTCGCCGCGCTCATCGACGCCTGGCACGCCGGGGACGTCCCGCGCGCTCGCGAGATTACCCACAGCCTGAGCGCGCTGGCGGCGGCGCTGTTCGCGGAGCCGAACCCGGTCGTGATCAAGGGCGTGCTGCACGCCAAGGGCATGATCCCCAGCCCGTCGGTCCGGCTGCCACTGCTGCCCGCCAGCCCGGAGGCGGTGAAGGCCGCCCTCGCCATCAGCGGGGCTTAAGCGAAATGCTGGGGAGTTAATTCTAGGTCTCCTGCGCGTTCAGGCTGGGGTTCGTCGGCTGGCTGCCGGCGTTGCCGGCGTTGGACGGCCGCGTCACGCGCGGTGCTGCCGCCATGGCCGCCACTCCGAGTAGCGCGGCCGCGGCGAAGAAGTAGAAGCCCCACGGGTAGGCGACGCCGGAGCTGACCAGCACGCCGGTGATGAAGGGGCCGACGATCGCGCCGATCCGGCCGACGCCGGAAGCCAGGCCGAGCGCAGAGCCGCGGACCAGGGCGGGATAGGCCTCGGACACGTACGTGAAGACGACGACCTGGGCGGAGAAGGCAAACACGCCGGTGAGGAATATGAGCACGTCCAGGAGCGAGGCCACGTGGAGCTTGATGCTGAGCACCGCCAGCAGCACCGCGGCGGCGCCGAACCAGGCGAACGCGGTGCGGGAGATGCCGCGGGAGTCGCCGGCGTACCCGGCCAGCAGCATCCCGGCGATACCGCCGGCGTTGAGGACGAACAGCAGGGTGACCGAGGCGGAGACGCTGTAGCCGGCGGTCTTCATCAGGGTCGGGATCCACGTGTTGAGCCCGTAGACGAGGATCAGGCCCATGAAGGTGGCCACCCAGACCGCGATGGTGGTGCGCAGGTACCTCGGCTTGAGCAGGTCCGGCACGGTGGCGCCGGACTCCGGGGCCGGGCGTGGGCCGACGCGGGTCTCTTCCAGCTTGAACTGCATGATGGCGACGAGGATGAGGCCGGCGACACCATTGACGTAGAACAGGACCTGCCAGTCCTTGGTGACGGCCAGGGCGAGCAGGGACGCCAGGACCGCGCCGACGTGGTAGCCGGTCATCGTGATGGTGTTGGCTTTCGTGCGCCGGACGGTCGGCCAGCACTCGGACATGCTGGTCAGCGCGACGGGCATGCACGCGCCGAGGCCGAGTCCGGCGAGCAGGCGCAGAGCCGCGAAGACCCCGATATTCGGTGACAGGGGCACTATGAGGGTGAACACGGAGAAGCTGGCGACGGATCCCATGAGCACCTTGCGGCGCCCGACCACGTCTCCGAGCGGGGCGAAGAACGCGGAGCCGATCGCGACTCCTGTCAGGGACAGGGTGGAGACCAGCGTGAGCCGGGGCGAAGTCATCTGCAGGTGCGGGGCGTGCCGCAGGGCCAGGCTGGTGGCGCCGAGCGCGACCAGGTCAAAGCCCTCGAGCAGGACGGTGAGCCAGCACAAGGCGAACTGCCGGGAATGGCGGGGGGCAGGGGATCCGGACATTGGGATGTCCTCCAGGGGCTGAGTCGGGTCTTCCCGCCAAGCGTGATTTACACCACTATAGGATGACTTGCTACCTAGCGGGGCCTGGCCGTCAGCGGGGCTTAAGGCCCCAGAAGTTCATGTAGCTGCGGTGCAGCCAGTCGTCGACCCAGGAGCGGTCGGGCTGGTCGGCGATGGCGGAGCTATCGCGCAGCCGGGCCAGCTGGTCCTCGGCGTCGGTGATGGCGTCGAGCACCTCGTCCAGGGGCCGTTCGCCGTGGCGGATGGAGCGCAGGTAGCTGCGGTGCGGTTCGGGGACGGGCAGCGTGATGCGCCCGGTGCTGAGCAACTCGATGCCCTGCAGCCCGAGTCGCAGCGCGTGCATCGCGTACTTGGTGTCGTAACCGTGGACGGCCACCAGTTCCGGCCGGTTGGTGTGCGTCCCGGCCCGGCCTCCCGCCCGGCCTCCCGCCCGGCCGGTGACCCCGGCCTTCTGGGCCTTCAGGTAGCCCAGGTAGCGGTCGGCGGCCAGCCGGGACACGAACCGGTGCGCGTTGGCGGTGAGTTCCGCGCCCGCCTCGTTCCGGTAGACGACCTCATCGTCGGGGACGAACAGCACCAGCAGTACGGTCGGGTTCCCGGCCAGCGCCAGCCGTGCCCACTTGCGCGCGGAGTAGATGATGACGTCCAGGTCTCCCGCCCCCGACCTGTTCGCCAGCCCGCCTGGCCGGTCCCATGCGGTGTGCCGCTCGTACTGCTCGAACCGGACCGAGTCCCCTCGCCCGCGGGTTCCGTTCGGGACGCGGGCGAGCCCGGTGACGAACCGCGCCGGTTCCAGGCACAGGCCCATCTCATCGCGGTCGTCCTGCCCGGCAATCGAGGTGCCGTGCACTCCCGACCCCACCTGCACCCGCAGGATCATGCCCTCCTCGGCGATCGCGCGGGCCTCCTCCGAGGCATGCGGATGCGGGAAGCCGGCGGGCAGCGTGGTGGAGCCGGGGACCGGCCCTGGCGAGGTCGCGGGCATCGTTCAGTTCTAGCCGCATCCGGCCTGCCGCGTCACGCCATTACGCCATTAGTGCTCGTGGATGATCACGCCGCGGATGTTCTTGCCGTCGTGCATGTCGGCATACGCCCGGTTGATCTCGTCCAGCGCGTACTTGCGGGTGACCAGCTCGTCCAGCTTGAGCTGGCCCGACTTGTACAGCGACAGCAGCTTCGGGATGTCGTGCATCAGGTTGCTGTCGCCCGCGAGGGCGCCCCGGACCTGCCGGTGGTAGCCGATCAAGAGCCCCGCGCGGAAGGTCATGTTCTTCTCGCCGAAGTGGCCGACCGCGGTGACCTGCACCTTGCCGCCCTTGCCGGTCATGTTCACCGCGGCGTTGAGCATCTCCTCGGTGACCGCGTCCGGCGTCAGGATCACCTTGTCGGCCAGCTGGCCCCAGGTGACCTCCTTGACGTAGTCATGCGCCTCGGCGGCGGTGGCGAACGCCTTCGTGGCACCGAAGACGCTAACCGCCATCTCCCGCTTGAATTCGACCGGGTCCACCACGACCACGTGCTGCGCCCCGGCGAACCGGGCGCCCTGCACCGCGTTGCTGCCCACGCCCCCGGCGCCGAAGATCACCGCGGTGTCGCCGGCCCGCACCCCGGCCGCGTACACCGACGACCCCCAGCCGGTCGGCACGCCGCAGCCGGTCAGGCACAGCACCTCCCACGGTATGTCCTGGAAGTCGATGCGCAGCGGGACGGTGGCGTACTCCGACACGACCGTGTACTGGGAGAAGCTGCCGACCGTGCAGAAGCCGCCGATGTCGGTCTCGCCCTCGCGGTCTCCGTGGAACCGCCAGGTACCGTCCTCGAACATGCCGGTGCCGGCGTTGAGGCCCTTGACGCACATGCTGGAGTGCCCCGTCGAGCAGGGCCGGCAGGCGCCGCAGGCGGGAATGTAGGACAGGACGACCTTGTCGCCGGGCTTGACGCGTTGCACGTCGGGGCCGACGGACTCGACGACCCCGGCTCCCTCGTGACCGCCGACGACGGGCAGCCGGATGGGGGCGTCGCCGTGGGTGATGTGATCGTCGGAGTGGCACAGGCCGGCGGCCATGACCTTGACCCGGACCTCGTGCGCCTTCGGCTCCTCCAGCTCCAGCTCGGTGATCTCCCAGGCCTTCGGCTGCGGCGGGCGGGCGATCGCGGCGCGGGTGGTGATGGGCATCTTCTGCGATTCCCCTTCCTAGTGCTCGTGGATGATCACGCCGCGGACGTTCTTGCCGTCGAGCATGTCCTGATAGCCCTGGTTGACCTCGTCTAGCTTGTAACGGCGGGTGATCAGCTCCTCCAGCTTGAGGTCGCCCGCCTCGTACAGGCCGATCAGCATCGGCACGTCGGTGAGGGGGCTGCACCCGCCGTAGATCGAGCCCTGGATCCGGCGCGCGTAGCCGAGCAGGATGCCGGAGTTGGTGTCGAACTTGCCGGCCCCGACCGCGGTGATCGTGACCTGGCCGCACTTGCCGATGACGTTGATGGCGTCGGCGATCACCTTGTCGTGCAGGACGCCGACCGTGATGATCGCCCGGTCGGCCAGCTCGCCCCAGGTGGTCTCGCGCACGAACTCGAAGGCCTCCTCGGCGGCGGCGAACGTGTGCGTGGCCCCGAACACCTTGGCCATCTCCCGCTTGAATTCGACCGGGTCCACCACGACCACGTTCTTCGCCCCGGCGAGCCGCGCCCCCTGCACCGCGTTGCTGCCGACGCCGCCGGCCCCGTAGATCACCACGGTCTGCCCGGCTCGCACGTCGCCCGCGCGCACCGCCGAGCCCCAGCCGGTCGGCACGCCGCAGGCCACCAGCGCGGCGACGTCGAAGCCGATGTGCTCGGGGATCTTGATGACGGAGTACTCGTGGACGACCGCGTACTGGGAGAACGTGCCCAGCACGCACAGGCCGCCGAAGTCCTCGCCGCCCTGGTGGAACCGGAAGGTGCCGTCGGGGAAGACGCCGACCGCGGCGTTCAGGCCGAAGTCGCACAGCTGCTGCTGCCCGTTCGCGCAGTACCGGCACTTGCCGCAGGCGGGGATGAACGAGCAGGTGACGTGGTCGCCGGGCCTGACCCTGGTGACGCCGGGCCCGACCGCGTCGATAACGCCGGCGCCCTCGTGGCCGCCGACCACCGGCATCCGCATCGGCGCGTCGCCCTTCTGGATGTGGTCGTCGGAGTGGCACAGGCCGGCCGCGTAGAACTTGACCCGGACCTCGTTCGCCTTCGGGTCGTCCAGTTCGAGCTCGGTGATCTCCCACGGCCGGCCAGGCTCGCGGCAGACCGCGGCTCGCGTGGTGATGCTCATTTCCGGCCCCTTCCTCGCACTGGGCAGCCCGTGCCGAGTCCATCATCCGTCGTCCGCGCCGGACGCGCTACGGCCCGCTGCACAACTTGAGGAGGGCAAACTGGTTGCGGGGGTAAAAGCCGGGCCGGCGTCCGGGCGCGCGTCCTCGTGAGATACTGCGCGAATGGACGCATCCCTGACCGGCGTGGTGCCGGTGGTGCCGACGATCTTCCGCGACGACGAGAGCCTCGATGCCGACGGCACCGCCCGCGTCATCGACTACCTCGTCGATGCCGGGGCCGACGGGCTTTGCCTGCTCGCCAACTACTCCGAGCAGTTCTCGCTGACCGACGACGAGCGCGACACGCTCACCCGCACGCTGCTTGAGCATGTCGCCGGCCGGCTGCCGGTGATCGTCACGACCAGCCACTACAGCGCCCGGATCGCCGCCGAGCGCAGCCGCGCCGCCCAGGATCTCGGGGCGGCGATGGTGATGCTGATGCCCCCGTTCTTCGGCGCCACGATGACCGTGCCAGCCCCCGCGGTGATCGAGTACTTCAAGCGGGTGGCCGACGCGATCGACATCCCGGTCATGGTGCAGGACGCGCCCCTGTCGGCGACGCCGCTGCCGGCCAGCCTGCTGGCCGACCTGGTCCGGCAGGTGCCCCAGGTGCGGTACGCCAAGATCGAGGTCCCGCAGGCCGCCGACAAGATCAGTGCGCTAGCCAGCGACCTCGGCGACAGCCTTCCCGGCCCGTTCGGCCCGTTCAGCCCGTTCGACGGGGAGGAGTCGGTCACCCTGGTCCCGGACCTGGACGCCGGGGCCAAGGGCACCATGCCCAGCTCGATGGTCCCGGCCGAGCTCGGCCAGATCGCCCGCGGCTACCTGTCCGGCGACCGGAAGGGCGCGGTAGCCGCCTGGGAAGACCTGCTGCCGCTGATCCACTACGAGAACCGCCAGTGCGGCCTGCGCGCACAGAAGATCCTCCTGGCCGAGGGCGGCATCGTCGCCTCCGACCGCACCCGCGCCCCGCTGGCCCCGGTCCCGGACCGAACCCGCCGCGGCCTGCTCGAGCTCGCCGCCGCCCGGGATCCGCTGATCCTCCGCTGGGCCCGTTAACCCCACAATCCTTATCCCGAACGGATCGTGGCGACTCCCCCGTCCACGCGCTCACGCCATAACGCGGCGGGGGCAAGCTCGCGTCGTTCTTGCGCGCGGCGCTGGGCCTGGGCCTTGATGTTGTGGAAGCAGATCCAGATGGCCATCCGGAGGTCGAGGCGCTCGCCGGAGTGCGGCGGGATGATGGCGTGCCATTCGGGGCTGGCGTCGTGGCTGGCCTTGAGGCCGTCGGTGGTCCCGCCGGGCAGCGGCGGGCTGGCGGGGATCGGCGTCCCGTCGGGTGCGTAGAAAGCGAGCGCGCCGCCCGCGGTGGAGATGATGATGCCCCTTTCGTGCACGAGCCGGTGGTGGCGCTTGCACAGGCAGACCAGGTTCCCGAGCCTGGTCTCGCCGCCGTTGGCCCAGAACACGATGTGGTGCAGGTCGATCCGCCGGGACTCGCAGCCGGGGAACCGGCAGCGGTACCGGTCGCGCTCGCGGGCGGCGCGGCGCAGCGCGGCCGGCGGCTTGCGGGTGCGCCGCCCCACGTTGAGCACGTTCCCGTCCTTGTCATGCAGCATGGTGGAGATCTCCGCGTTGCAGGCGATCATCCGCAAGGTGGCGGGATCGACGGCGCCGCCGTCCTCGACGTGGCTGCGCCACGGCCACGCCGGGTGGGTCCCGGGGAGGGGCGGCGGCGTTTCCGCGGAAGCGCCCGGCGC
>JAFMRC010000085.1 GCA_017354375.1 Nocardiopsaceae bacterium
ACAACATCCTTTTACGCTGGTGGGGCTTTTTCCATGGCCGGCCATGGAAAAGCCCCACGATGTCGCTAAGACGGCCGCGGCGGCGACGGCGCTGGTGCCGGCCAGGACCAGCATGATCACCGCGGCGATCTTGGTGAGCCAGCTGAGCTTGACCAGCCGGAGCAGCCGCCAGCCGACGATGACCGCCAGTGCCGCCGCCGTCCAGAGCCCCAGGATCGCGCCGGCCCCCACCGCGAGCGGGTCGTGGAACCGGGCCGCCAGGCTGACGGTGGTGATCTGCGTCAGGTCGCCGAACTCCGCGAGGAACACCACCACGAACGCCGTCCCCGCCACCGGCCAGAACGCGTCCCGCGTGCCGCGCCTGGCGACCTCGTCGTCCTCCGGCTCCTCGCTCTTGCGCTGCTCGCTCTTGTGCTGCCGCCACAGCAGCACGGCGCCGGCGGCGAACGCGGCGGCCGTCGCGGCGTACACCCAGCGGTGCGGCAGTATGCTCAGCGCCCCGCCGACGGCGACCGCGAGTACGACCTGCACGGCGAACGCGGTAGCCGCCCCGGCGAACACGTAGCCCGCACGGTACCTGCTGCTCAGGATGAGGCACGCCAGAATGGTCTTGTCCGGCAGTTCGGCGGGGAGGATGGTGATGAATGTCGCCGCCGCTGCGGTCAGGCTCATACGGGTCGGGCTCCATCTGTCGGGCCGGGCTCTCGCGGCCCCGGGTGACCCCGGACCTCCGGCCCGGCAGCGTGCGTGCGGGCCATTCACGATGCTGGATCAGCACAAGCTGAATCGGCACCGCGTGTGGCAGTCCACGTCGTAATGCTGCGGCCGAAGGTCTCACTCGGACCCAGCGCGATCGGTCAACGAGCGCGATGAACCCCCCGGATACCGGGCCAGGCGCCCCGGCCGGTCCCGCCTCCGGCGGACACGGCCAGAACCCCGCGCCGCGATTGTCGGCATCCGGCGTTAGGAGCTACTCCCCTTCTGGTCTTTCTATGCTAACCCCTCGGGAGCCGGGGGTGTCCCCCGGGGAGCACAAGGGTCGGCCCCCGGGAGGTGCGAGCGTTTGCGCGGCCGGGCGGCCGGTAAGATGACGCTCTTTGTCACTGGCCGCGCAAACGCGCCGTGTAGATCGAGTAACCGTCGATCTGACGGGCCACCACCGTCGCCGTGACGGTAGCGGCGATCACCGGGAGCAGCAGCGAGGATCCGCCGCTGGTCAGTTCCACGATCATCGCGATCGCGGTCAGCGGCGCCTGCATCGCGGCGCCCATCATCGCGGCGGCTCCGACCAGCGCGTACGCCCCCGCGGGCGAGCCGGGCCAGCCCACCGACCAGGCGATCCCCGCGGCGGCGCCGAGTACCGCGCCGGTGGACAGGGTCGGGGTGAACAGCCCGCCGGACGCCCCGCTGCCCAGGCATGCCGCGGTCACGAGTGGCTTGAGCAGGAACAGCGCCAGCAGCACCGAGAACCCGCCGGTGCCCGCGAACGCCCCGGCGGCCATGTCCCTGCCGTTCCCGAATAGCTGCGGGAAGCCGAACCCGATCACCCCGAGCACGCCCATCGCGACCACCTGGGCGCCGATCGACCGCACCCCGGTGAGCTGGAAGTGCGTCACCCAGCCGATCAGCCGGATGTAGCCGCTGGCGATCCCCCCGATTAGCGGGCCTGCCACCAGGGAGAACACCACTAGCGGCAGGGTGAGGTGATACGCGGGGACGCCAGGGTACGTCACCCGGTGGGGCAGGTACAGCCACGCGGTGACCGTCGCGATCCCTGAGCAAGCGAGCGCGGGCAGGATGACCGGCAGCGAAATCGTGCCGAGCATCACCTCGGCGGCCATCAGCGCCCCGGCGAACGGCACGTTGTAGACCGCCGCGAACCCGGCGCCCGCGCCGCAGGCCATCAGCAGCCGCTTCTGCTCGGGCGTCAGCCGCCCCCAGCCCGCGAGAGCGCTGGCCGACGCGCCGCCGAGCAGCTTGGGCGCGTTCTCCCGGCCGATCGAGGCGCCGAGCCCGACGACAACCTCGGAGATCGTTCCGGACAGGAACGACCGGCGGAACGATAGCTGCTCACCGCGCCGCCACACCACGTCGTCCAGGTCGGTTTTCTCGCCCGGGGTGAACCGCCGCAGCAGGTACCACGCAACACCGCCGAAGGTCCCGGCGGCGAGCAGCGCCGCTAGCCGCCGCACGTCCCCGGACTGCCGCACCGCGGACTCGAACGAACCGCCGGGCGCATGGCCGAAGGCCAGGTGCTCGACCGCGGAGAGCAGCGCCATCATCAAATCGGCGAACAGCCCGGCCGCGACCCCGGTGAGCGCCACCAGCACCCAGAACCGCGGGGTCAGCGGCACGTCGCCATCGCCCGTCGCGTTCGGCTGCTCGGTGGCGCCGCGGCCCGACGGCAACCGCCAAGGGATCAGCGGCGACGGAATCCGTTCCCGGTTCCCCCTAGCCTGCATGACCTCCCCAATTTAGCAGCGGGTAACGCCGGACGGCCGGTGACCAAGAGCGCTCCGCGTGCCCCGGTATTCTGTAAGTCATGACCGTAGCCGCCGCGAGCCCGCTTAGCAGGGATCTCATCGACTCGCTGTTCCCCCCCGCCTTGCCGGAGCCGGCGCACTGGGAGGAGCGATACCCGCCGCGCGGGTTGCCCGCGGGCGCCGAGGTCACCCGGTTCGCCCCCAGCCCGACCGGCTGGCTGCACATCGGCGGCATCTTCACCGCGAGCGTCAACCTCGCCATCGCCCGGCAGAGCGGCGGAACCTACCTGCTGCGCGTCGAGGACACCGACCAGTCCCGGTTCGAAGAAGGCGCGCTGGCGCAGTTCGAGGCCGGGTTCGGCTACTTCGGCATCCGGGCCGACGAGTCGGAGCTGGAGGGGATCACCACCGGGAACTACGGCCCTTACGTCCAGTCCGAGCGCGCGCAGATCTACGCCTCCTACGTGCGGGAGCTGATGCGCCAGGGAAAGGCCTACCCGTGCTTCGCCACCAGGGAGGAACTGGCGCAGATCACGGCCAGGCAGAAGGCCACCGGCGCGCTGCCCGGCTACTACGGCGACTGGGCGGTGTGGCGGGACGCCCCCGAAGACCAGGTCCGGGCCCGGCTCGCGGACGGCGACCCCTACGTCGTGCGGTTCCGCTCCCCCGGCGTCGGCGCCCGGCGGGTCAGCTACACCGACGCCATCCGCGGCGAGCTGACCGCCGACGACAACCGCAACGACGTGGTCATCCTGAAGTCGAGCGAGAACGCTCTGCGGCTGCCCACCTACCATCTCGCGCACGTGGTGGACGACCACCTGATGCGGGTCACGCTCGTGGTGCGCGGCGAGGAGTGGATCTCCTCGGTTCCGCTGCACCACCAGCTGTTCGACGCGCTCGGCTTCGAGCGGATCAGGTACGCCCACATCGCGCAGCTGATGAAGCAGGACGGCGGCAGCCGCCGCAAGCTGTCCAAGCGAAAAGATCCCGAGGCCAGCGTCGCGTACTACATCGAGCAGGGCTTCCCGCCCGAGGCCGTACAGTACTACCTGCGCGGGCTGGCGAACGGGCGGCTCGCCGAGCTGCCGCTGCCCGAGGCCCTGGCCGCGCCGATCAGGCTCGAGGACTTCGGCTCGGCGGGCCCGCTGGCCGACCTGGTGAAGCTGGAGGACATCAGCGCCGACTACGTCGCGACGCTGTCCGGCGAGGAGATCATCGAGCGGGTCTCGGCCTGGGCCCAGACCTACGATCAAAATCTGGTCAAAACCCTTGATACCGAACGGAGCGTGGCGCTTGCCGCCCTCACCGTGGAACGCGGCCCGTTGGTGCAAAACCCCCGCAAGGACCTGCGCAAGTGGTCGGACTTCCGTCCGGTGTACGGGTTCTTCTTCCCGTCGGTGTTCGAGCCGGTGACCGACCCGTCCGACGAGCGATTCGCCGACCTGGACCCGAACGGCGGGCTGACCCCGGACGTCGTGCGCTCCCTGGCCGACGGCTTCGCCAAGGGGTACGTCCCGCCCTCGGCCGACCCGGACGCGGACGCGGACTGGTTCGATCAGGTCCGGTCGCTGGCCACCTCGCTCGGGTTCGCGAAGAACAAGAAGCTCTACAAGAAGGATCCCGGCGCCTACCCCGGTTCGATCGCGGAGGCGTCGGGGGTGATCCGGATCCTGATCACGGGCAGCAAGCAGAGCCCGGACCTGAAGCAGGTCTGCGCCGCCCTCGGCACCGACGAGGTCCTCCGCCGCGTCCGCGCGGTGCTGTTACATGCCGCTCACCGAGCTTCTTCCGCCGCGCTCCCCCGGCACCGGTGAGTCCGACCCCGACGCCGTCTTCACCGCCTTCGCGGGCTGGGCGGCCGAACAGGGCCTTGACCTGTACCCGCATCAGGAAGAGTCCCTGATCGAGATCGTCACGGGCGCGAACGTGATCCTGTCCACGCCAACCGGGTCGGGAAAGAGCCTGGTCGCGGCGGGGGCGCACTTCGCCGCCCTCGCGCAGGGGGCGCGAAGTTACTACACCGCCCCGATCAAGGCGCTGGTCTCGGAGAAGTTCTTCGCGCTGTGCGACATCTTCGGCCCGGCCAGCGTCGGGATGATGACCGGCGACGCGAGCGTCAACTCCCGCGCGCCGATCATCTGCTGCACCGCCGAGGTGCTGGCGTCCATCGCGCTGCGCGACGGCGCGGACGCCGACGCCGATCAGGTCGTCATGGACGAGTTCCACTACTACGCCGACGCCGACCGCGGCTGGGCCTGGCAGGTGCCGCTGATCGAGCTGCCTCGCGCGCAGTTCGTCCTGATGTCGGCGACCCTGGGGGACGTCACGCGGTTCGAGAAGGATCTCACCCGGCGGACCGGCCGGCACACCGCGGTGATCAAGAACGCCGAGCGCCCGGTTCCGCTGATCTTCTCCTACCTCACCCAGCCGCTGCACGAAACCCTGGAGGAGCTGCTCACCACCAACCAGGCGCCCGTCTACGTCGTGCACTTCACCCAGGCGGCGGCCCTGGAGCAGGCGCAGGCCCTGATGAGCACGAACGTCTGCACGAAGCAGGAGAAGGAGAAGATCGCGGAGCTCATCGGCGATTTCCGCTTCGCCCCCGGGTTCGGCAAGACCCTCTCCCGGCTCGTGCGGCACGGCATCGGCGTCCACCACGCCGGGATGCTCCCCAAGTACCGGCGGCTGGTGGAGACGCTCGCCCAGGCCGGGCTGCTGAAGGTCATCTGCGGCACCGACACGCTCGGCGTCGGCATCAACGTGCCGATCCGCACGGTGGTGTTCACGGCCCTGTCCAAGTACGACGGCAGGCGGACCCGGCTGCTGCAGGCCCGGGAGTTCCACCAGATCGCGGGCCGCGCGGGCCGCGCCGGATACGACACAGCCGGCCGGGTGGTGGTGCAAGCTCCCGAGCACGTGGTCGAGAACGAGAAGGCGCTGGCCAAGGCCGGGGACGACCCCAAGGCCCGCCGCAAGGTCGTCAAGAAGAAGCCGCCGGAGGGCTTCGTCTCCTGGACCCAGAACACGTTCGAGCGCCTGGTGGCGGCGGAACCCGAGCCGCTGACCTCCAGCTTCAGGGTCACCCACGCGATGGTGCTGAACGTCATCGACCGTCCCGGCAACGCGTACGCGGCGATGAAGCACCTGCTCACCGACAACCACGAGGACCGGGCGAAACAGCGCAAGCACATCCACCGCGCGATCGAGATCTACCGCGCGCTGCTGGCCGGCGGGGTCGTCGAGCGGCTGCCTGAGCCGGATTCCGACGGGCGGTACGTGCGCGTCACCGTCGACCTGCAGTACGACTTCGCGCTCAACCAGCCGCTGTCCCCGTTCGCGCTGGCCGCGATCGAGCTGCTGGACTCCGCCAGCGACGCCTACCCGCTCGACGTGGTGTCGGTCATCGAGTCCACGCTGGACGACCCGCGCCAGGTGCTGTCGGCCCAGCAATTCCAGGCCCGTGGCGAGGCCGTCGCGGCCATGAAGGCCGAGGGCCTCGACTACGACACCCGGATGGACCTCCTCGAAGAGGTGACATGGCCGAAGCCGCTGGCCGACGTGCTGGAGGCCGCGTACGACATCTACCGCCGCGGCCACCCGTGGGTGGGTGACTACGAGGTGTCGCCCAAGTCCGTGGTCCGCGACATGTTCGAGCGGGCACTGACGTTCGGTGAGTTCATCGCCCTCTACGGCCTGTCCAGGTCCGAGGGCCTGGTGCTGCGCTACCTCGCCGACGCCTACAAGGCGCTGCGCCAGACCGTCCCCGACGAGGCGAAGACCGGGGAACTGGCCGACTTGACCGAATGGCTCGGCGAGCTGGTCCGCCAGATCGACTCCAGCCTGATCGACGAATGGGAACGCCTCAGCCATCCGGATCCCGAGTCCGGGGAAGAAGTACAGGTCCGGCCGGCCGGCGTGACGGCCAACGCCCGCGCGTTCAAGGTCCTGGTCCGCAACGCCATGTTCCGCCGTGTCACCCTGTGCTCCCTGGAGAAGTACGACGAGCTGGGGGAACTCGACGGCCGCGACGGCTGGCGCGCCGCCGACTGGGAGGAAGCGCTCGAGGAGTACTGGGATGCCCACGACGAGATCGGCACCGGCCCGGATGCCCGCGGCCCGTCCATGCTGATCATCGAAGAGGGCAAGGACGAGTGGACGGTCCGCCAGATCTTCGACGACCCGGCCGGCGACCACGACTGGGGCATCTCCGCCACCATCGACCTCGCCGCCTCCGACGAGGAAGGCACCGCCGTCCTCCACGTCACCGACGTAGGCCAGCTCTAACCTGGTTGAGCCCCGCCACCCTCCAGTAGTGCCCATTGGGCAACTGGTCGTCGTGGCGCCAGCGCCACGTGGTGAACAACGCCAGCGACAGGACGCGGCACTGACGGATCAGGTCGTGGTTCGCGCCGGGATAATGCTCTGCGACTTCTTCGGGGGCATGGGCGATATCGAACTCGATCGGCCCGCGGCAGCACGTCCCGAGGTCTACGAAGAGGGGCCCTCTCCGCGTACTGAGCACGTTGCCCGGATGCGGCTCGCCATGCAGCAGCTGCTCCCCAGCGCCCCCGCGGCTGATCGAGCTACTCAGCCTGCCGAGCGCATCGCTGAGGAATTCCCGATCCGGGCCGGACAGCGCCGGCGTCCGCGCCCGGTTTCCAACCTCTTTCTGCGCATCGGCGACCCGATCGGTGACGTGCGGCGCCTCCAGGTCGGCCCGGCGCAGGGCGGCATGCAGCCGCACGAGCGCGTCCGCGTACTCGGCTGGCGCGATCTCTGATCCCGTGGGCTCGTAGTACTTCCACAGCGAGACGGCGAAGCCATCCCGCGAATAGGCACGGTATCCGCTCCGGGGCTCAAGCTCGGCCACTGGGCCGTCGGCTTCGGCGAGTCGGCGGGCAACCTCTACTTCGAACTCGGAGCCAGCCTGATGCGCCGCAGGCGCGACCCGGACAAGGACATCGCACGGGACCAGGCGCAACGCGACGCGGTCCGAGTTGTGCACGACGACCACATCATCGACCTGAAGGCCCAGCTCGGAAGCGGTCGACCACCCTGCCTGAACCGCACGGCGAACTTCCGATGCCTCCACGCCGTCCTCCCTCGGTCTCAACGGGCATCACGGGATCAGCCGAGCCGGCGAAGGGGGACGGCATGAGCCCTCAGCGAGGCCAGCGTGTCGCCATCCAGACCGCCCCGATAACGCCAGCGCGGCGGGTCGTAGGCGGGTTCCTCTCGCAGGACGTGGCCCGCGGCGCGAAGTGCGTCCTCCCACCTGACGGTGATCATGGCGTCGGGGTCGTCATTGTCGCCGATTATGAGCATGTCGGCCCGGGGAAGCAGGCCGTTGGCCACCTGCCTGTTCCATGCCGCCCAGGACCAGGAAGAGCCGTCTTCCTCGTGCATCAGCATGTAATTGGCCACGTGGACATCCTCGCCCGTCTTCGCGAAAAGCTCACCGAGCATGGCCGTCTGCTGGCCGTATTCGGCCGCTGCCAGGTCGCGGGCGGCCCGGGCGGCGGCCGACCGGGCCGGGTGGCCCGGCGGAGGCGCCCACGGCTCGATGCCCGTCTCGCTGATCAGGTACGGGACGGGCGACAGCTGCCGAGGAGCCTCCTGGTATCCCTCAAGGGCCAGGTCGAGTACCCGGACAGTGGCCTCGGAATCGTCGGTATCGGCAAGGACGAGGAGATCACGGGTCGGGGCGAGGGCGATCACGCTGCCGCCGAATCCCCCGGGGATCCTGCTTAGCATGGCGGGCACCGCCAGCCACGACGAGGCGTAGCCATCCGGGCCCCGGACCATGGCCGTCGGCCCGGCGCGGCTCACCTCCATCGGCATCCGCGCCAGGTTAGCCGTTGCGGTTCGCAGCGCCTCATCATCGGTCACCCCCCACGCGGCGAGGTCTTCGGGGGTCGCGAAGGTCATCGAGTGCTCGAAGTCGATCGCGCACGCCACCTTGATGAACGGCGCCAGCGGCTTGCCGAACGGGATCGGTGCCGAGGCGCCGGGTTCCGCGCCGACACTGGCCGCGTTCGACCAGCTCACCGAGCGGACGGCGGGCAGCAGCAGCGGCGCCGCCACATTCCACTCAGCCGGTCGGTCATGGGGAGCCATCCCGAGCACGGCCCGGCGCAGGTACTCGGCTCGCTCGTCGCCGTCAAGCTGCCGGGCCTCTGCGTAGATGTTCTGCAGGTTCATGGTGACCGGCCCGCCGCCGGGCCACTCGATCCGCAGGGCGAAGCCGTCGAGCCGCCTGACCTTCGGCCCACCGATCTCCCGCGCCAAGGCGATAACCTCTCGCGCGAACTGGTCCTCTGGTGACGGCGAAGCGCGGCGGAACCATGGCACGCCTCATAAGCTACGCCATCCGCGCCGCCAGAACGGCTCTGCCATTCTCCCCATCACCGGCGTGGCCCAGATCCAGCGTCCCCGTCCCTCGGCGGCTCCAATTGCGCGAGTGCGGCGGCGACGGTTTGGCGGAGCGCGGCGGCATCCTCTCCGGCGCGGGACCGGAGGTTAACGCCGTAGGCGAGCAGAGTGAGCACGTCAGCGGCGGCGTCGGTGGCGGTGCCGTCGGCCAGTTGCCCATGGCGGCGAGCGGTATCGAGCGCGGCCTGCAGCGCGTCGCGCAGGTGCCGGTGGTGCTGGTTCAGCAGCGCCCGGACCTCGGTATCTTCCCGCTCGCCGCCGACGTGGGCGTTGACGATCATGCATCCCCAGCCGCTGTAGGCCCCGGTGCAGCGGATCGTGATCAGCTCGGCGAAGAACTCCCGGATGGCGGGCAGCCCGCGGTCGTCGTCGGCGAGTTGGCGCAGGGCAGGTTCGGCGCGCGCGCGCAGGTAGCGACGCAGGGCGGCGAGATAGAGATCCCGCTTGCCGCCGAACGTGGCGTAGAGGCTGGACCGGTTCAACCCGGTCGCGGCGGCGACGGCCTGGATCGACGTGGCGTCCGCGCTATCCCGCCAGAACAGCTCCTCGACCTGCACGAGGGCTGTGTCCGGGTCGAAGTGCTTGATGTCGGGCAAGGCTAACTCCGATGTACTTGGAACGATAATTCCAAGATAGCCCTTGCCTCCCGCCGGCCCATCTTGTTAACTTGAAACGACCGTTCCAAGATTTCGATGCGAGGAAAGCGACACGACATGAACCTGCGCGACGAGCTACGCACCTTGTACGAAAACAGTCAGCTGCGGGCGCCCGCGGATGCCCGCGACATCATGAAGCGGAATGCCGACGACCTGGCCGCCACTGGGCTGGCCGAGCATGCCCTGGGCGCCGGCGCCCAGGGGCCGCGGTTCGCCCTCCGTTCGGCCGTCGGCGACGAGGTCACGCTGGACGCGCTGGTGGCCGAAGGGCCCGTGGTGCTGACGTTCTACCGCGGCGCCTGGTGCCCGTACTGCAATCTCGCCCTGCGGGCCCTGCAGCGGCACCACGATGCCATCCGCGAACGGGGCGCCCGCCTGGTGGCGGTCTCCCCGCAGGTTCCCGACGAGTCCCTCTCGCTCATCGAGAAGCACGACCTGCCCTTCGATGTCCTCAGCGACATCGGCTCCGATGTCGCCAAGCAGTACGGCATCGCCTTCGACCTGTCCGACGAGCTGGCCGCGCTGTACGACCGCTGGGGATTCGACCTGCAGCGCGTCAACGCCGGGCACGCCCGCACCCTGCCGCTGCCCGCTACCTACGTCATCGACAAGGACGGCGTCATCCGCTGGGCCTTCATCGACACCGACTACACCCACCGGGCCGAACCCGCCGACATCCTGGCCGCCCTCGACGCACTCGCCTGATCTCGCGTTCGATGGGGTCGGAGACGTCGTCTGGGCGTTCTTCGGCTAGGTAGTCCTTTCCGCTGGCTCGTCGCCGCTGGCGATCATGGACAGCAGGGTGAGGGCGTCGCTATCGCGGGTGCCGGGTTCGGCCTGGTAGACGCTCATTCGCTGGCCGTCGGCCAGGTAGAGCACCTCGTAGGTCAGGGTGAACTCGCCAACCTGCGGGTGGCGGAACCGCTTCGGTTCCCCGCGGCGCTGGCGCACGTCGTGCCGCTCCCACACGCGGGCGAAGTCGGGGCTCGCGTCGAGCAGCTCCGCGATCAGCGCCTTCACGTCCCCGTCGCCGGGAGTTTCCGCGATGAGCGAGCGCAGGTGGGCGGCGGTCGTCTCGGCGGAATGGTCCCAGTCGACGAACAGGTCCCGGGCCGCCGGGTGCAGGTAGGTGTAGCGGATCGTGTTGCGCCGCTCGGGCGGCCAGTCCGCCAGGCCGGCGAACAGGGCGAGGGCCTCGGGGTTGGCGTCCAGGACGTCGCTGGTGCGGGTCAGCAGGTACGCCGGACACGGGCGCATCGTCTCCAGCAGCTGGCGGACGCCGGGGCGGACGGCCCGGCTTGCCCGGGACACGGCCGGCGCGGTGCGGCCCGCCGCGTGGTTCGCGAGGGTGTACAGGTGGGCCTGCTCTTCCTCGTTCAGCCGGAGAGCACTGGCGAGGCCGTCCAGGATGCTGCCGCTGGGATTGGACTCCTTGCCCTGCTCAAGCCGGATGTAGTAATCGATCGACAGGCCCGCGAGCGCGGCGATCTCCTCGCGCCGCAGCCCCGGCGTCCGCCGTGTCCCGGAACCCGCTGGCAGGCCGACATCGCCAGGTCTCAGCCGAGCCCGGCGGGCCCGGAGGAAATCTCCTAGTTCGCTTGATCCCGGCATGCATCCAGTGTGGCACCGGGCGGCGCCGCCAGCGTAGCCCTGTCATTGCCAGGAACACGGCGGTCTTCCTGCGCGACCGTGATCGCGGCACCGTTGAACCATGAGCATTCATCCCGTCAGCGTGAGAACCCGGCCCGCTCCCGAGACCATCGGCTTCGGCCGGAGGTTCGTCGCCGCCACCTCGTTCGGCTCGGTGCTGAACCCGATCAACTCGTCGATCATCGCCGTCGCGCTGGTGTCGATCGGGCACGCGTTCAGCGTGGCAACGGCCGCCACCACCTGGCTGGTCTCCGCGCTTTACCTGGCGACGGCGATCGGGCAACCGCTGATGGGGAAGCTCGCCGACCTGATCGGCCCGCGGCGCGTGTACCTCTTCGGCACCGTCGCCGTCGCGGCCAGCGGGCTGCTCGGCTATTTCGGCTGGTCACTCAGCATCCTGATCGTCACGCGCATCGTCATCGGCTTCGGCACCGCGGCGGCGTACCCGGCCGCGATGGCCATGGTCAGGCGTCAGGCCCGCCGGCTCAACCGGGAAGCGCCGGGCGGCGTGCTCGGCGCGCTGGCAATCGCTGGGCAGGTCACGATGGCCGTCGGCCCGCCGCTCGGCGGCCTGCTTATCGCCATCGGCGGCTGGCGGCTGACGTTCCTGATCAACCTGCCGCTCGCGGTCGTCGGAATCGTTGCCATCCTCGCCTGGCTGCCCGCCGACGAGGCGCGCGTCAGCGTCGCCCGCACGTGGCACCAGATCGATCCGCCCGGCGTGGTCCTGTTCGCCGCCGCGCTGACCGGCCTGCTGCTGTTCCTGATGTCGCTGGCCAGCACCAGCTGGTGGCTGCTCGGCGTCACCGCCGTCCTGCTGGCGACGCTGACCGCGTGGGAACTACGGGCGCGGGCGCCGTTCCTCGACGTGCGAGCGCTTACCCATAACCGCGCACTCACCACCACCTACGTTCGCTACGGCGTCACCATGCTGATCACGTACGGGTTCATCTACGGCTGGACCCCGTGGCTGGAGCAGAGCGCCGGGCTGTCCGCCGCGGACGCGGGGTTGCTGATGATGCCCTCGTTCGCCGTGGCCGCCGTAGTGTCCGCGTTCGCGTCCCGGTACCAACGGGTCTGGCCGCTGCTCGTCGCGGGCGCGGTCGTGCTCGCCGCGGGGTCGGCCGGGCTGCTGCTCCTCAGCGGCCACTCACCGCTGTGGCTACTGCTGGCGATCAGCGTGGTCTTCGGCGCGCAGAACGGGCTGAACATCGTGACGAACCAGACCGCGATGTACGCGCAGGCCCCGGATGAATCAACCGGTACCGCGGCCGGGATGCTGCGGACGTTCATGTACCTGGGCGCGATCGCCTCGGCCAGCCTGATCAGCCTCAGCTTCGGGCACGCGGCGACCGACGCGGGCCTGCACCGCCTCGCTGTCATGCTCACCGTCGCCGCCGTAGCGCTGCTCGCCGCCACCCTCGGCGACCGCAAGCTGGCCGCAGCCCGCAAGCACGACGCAACTCAGCCGATGTCCCAGGAGGCCAGGTAGGTACCGCAGTGCAGGCACCGGAACAGGTACGCGGTCGGCTCGCCGTCCTTGTCCAGGGAAGTCACGAACTCCTCGAACTGCTCGGCAGGCCAGCCCAGGCGCTCCCGGTCCTGGCGGAGCGATTCAACGGCGGCCGGGTGCGGTGCCAGATCGGCGTATCCGGCGTTGCCGAGAAACGCGGCGGCGTCAGCGCAGTGATACAGCCACCCCGCCTGCTGCCAGCTGGAGAAGCCGGGCGTCCTCATGGTGACCTCGTCCACTACGCCAGCGGGAACGTCATCGGGGACGTGTATTGCATCGCTGAACATGGCAGGCATGACGCCGGGGGCGCCCAGGCGCTTAGCGGCCTCGCCGGAGGCTATGCAGTGCAGGCACAGGATGTCAGGCCGGTCGCCGTAGACCGGGCCGACGTAGCGAACTCCGCGCTCCACGCCGCACAGGCTGCAAGCCTCATCTGTCGCGACCGCGGATCCGGTCGCCACAGGATCGGGGTGATAGCGGAACACTGGCAGATCCACGCGCACATTCTCACAGAACCCGCAGCCCCGTGAGAACGTTGTTCGGATGTACTGGCTCAGTATCGACGAGGTAGTATCTAAGTAGATACGTTATCCCATCGGATACATCGGGGGCATGATGGAACCGGGCAAGCTGCTTGAGCAGGCTCGCGTGGACGCTGGCCTGACCCAGGATGAACTGGCACGCCGCGCGGGAACGTCCAGGCCGACGCTGTCGGCCTACGAGCACGGGCGGAAGTCTCCGACGGTCGCGACCTTCGCCCGGATCCTCGCGGAGGCGGGACTGGACCTGGCCGCGCAGCCGCGCATCTCGTTCACCCAGCACCAGGCCCCGCACGGGAAGCCGACCTGGGTTCCCGACCGCCTGCCGCGACTGGACGCGGTGTGGGCCCTCGCGGCCGTGGAACTGCCGCTGCACCTCAACTGGTCATCGCCGGGCCGCGTGTTCGATCTCCGCTCTCGCGCCGACCGTGCCCGCGTGTACGAGATCGTCCTGCAGGAAGGACGCCCCGCCGACATCCTCGCCTACGTCGACGGCGTGCTGCTGGCGGACCTGTGGGACGACCTGGTGCTTCCCCGGAAACTCCGGGCAGCATGGAACCCGCTGATACGGGATCACTCCGAGGCGGTGGCCTCATGACCGAGGACGCTCCGGACCTGACCTCGTTCCAGCTGGAAGCAGGACCACCCTCATGCTCGCCGGGTCACGAGGTAGACGGTTGGCGATGTCGCGTACACGAAGGCGCCGCCTCCCGGTGAGAATCCCTGCGCGCGGTACTCTTCCGAGTCCTCGATCCTGAAGTCTGGCTGGCCATCCGCGCTGAGCACCGCTCCTCCGTTGACCCGATGGCAGGTCCAGCCATCCGCGGTCACCTGGTCCAGGTCTCCGCCCCACAGCCCGGCGGCGGGAATGAGCCGCACTCCGTCAGCGGACGGACGCCTGATGAAGGGCGGGTCGCCTTGGTACCAGTTGTAGTCCTCGTCGTGCGCCCGCTCGGTTCTTTCGCCTGTGTGAACGTCGAACACGCCAACGCCGCTGTGAGAGCCAACGATGATCCGGTCCTCGTCCAAGAAGCCGACTGCCACGACGCCGCCGATCGCGACGCGGATCGCCCGCCACTGCTGCATGCTGCGACGATAGCCCGCAGTCTCGAGAGGAGCAGCCCTGAAGGTCGAGATCCTGCTTTCCCCCAGCCGAAAAGAAGATGAGTCGGCAGCCTCGGGCGGGATAGCTTGGTGATCCTATGAGTGAGGATCCGGCGGTTGTCGCCAGGCTCCGAGCCGCAGGGTGCGTGTTCGCCGAGGAAGAGGCCGGACTGCTCCAGGAAGCCGCCCAGACTCTGGACGAACTGGAATCCATGATCGGGCAGCGCGTGGCGGGGCTGCCGCTGGAGCAAGTCGTGGGGTGGGCGGAGTTCTGCGGTCTGCGGATCCACGTCGAGCCGGGAGTGTTCGTGCCACGGCGGCGCAGCGAGTTCCTGGTCGAGACGGCCGTCACGCTCGCTGCGGGCCACTCCCCCGTCATCGTCGACCTGTGCTGCGGGAGCGGGGCGCTCGGGGTCGCGGTCGCGAGCAAGCTGGATGGGGGCGAGCTGCACGCGGCGGACGTCGATCCGGCCGCCGTGGCCTGTGCGCGGCGGAATGTCGAGACCCTCGGGGGTCCGGGGGTGTCCCCCGGGGAGCGCTGCGGTCCGACCCCGGACGTAGTTCGGGGTCCGGGGGTGTCCCCCGGGGAAGCACTGCGGGTCGGCCCCGGGCGTAGTCCGGGGCACGTCTACTCCGGCGATCTGTTCGCTCCGCTCCCGCAAACGCTGCGCGGTCGGGTGACGACGTTGCTGTGCAACGCGCCGTACGTGCCGACTGGGGAGATTGCCCTGCTTCCCGCCGAGGCGCGGGACTACGAGCACCGCGTCGCGCTCGACGGCGGCGACGACGGGCTAGCGGTGCTGCGCCGGGCCGCGTCCGGTGCGCCGGGGTGGCTCGCGCCCGGCGGCCACCTGCTCGTGGAGACGAGCGGACGGCAGGCCGAGGCGATGGCGGACGTCATGGTCGCCGCCGGGCTGGAACCCGCCGTGCACCAGTGCGACGACTACGGATCAGCTGTCGTCAGTGCCACGCTGGCGTGATGCCCGCCTGCCGCGGTCGGGACCCCGCCCATCGACTTGGGACACATCGTCGGCAGGATCACGGCTGTGCAGCAGCTTACGCTGGGCCGCTACGGCCACGATCACTATCTGAGCAGTAAATAACCTACTTCAGCCACCGGGAGGCTTTGTATGGCGAACGGTTGGATTGGAACGTTTCATCACGTGATTTAGCAACCATCCCGCATACAAAGCCATCGTCTCCCCAGGAGGGTGGTCGCGTTCGCGAGAGAATCTGCCTCTGCTGTCACACAGGCCTCTGGCGTGACGATTCACTCGGTCAGGCATGGTCACCAGGGTGGTGGTCGCGTTCGCGGGAGATGGAATCTCTTGCCATGCTGGCGTGATGACCCTCAAGGTTCCCGTCGCGTGGCGGCGGACGCGGCTCATGACGCGGCACCTCCTGGCCGCTCGGCCGGGGTCGGCGGTCACCTCGCCGACTGCCCCGGCCACTTCGGCTATGTCGGTGACGGAGGCCGCGGAGGCGATGATCGCGCTGCACGCCACCGATCCGGTCACCGTGTACCTGTCCGCGTGGGCGCGCACCGGGTGCGCCACGACGGACGTGGAAGGGGAGCTGTATGAGTCGCGACGGCTCGTTAGGGCGCTCGGAATGCGTCGCACCATGTGGGTGGTGCCAGCCGCGCACCTACCTGTAGTCCAGCGGGCCTGCACCGACGACGTGGCGGCCCGGCTGCGGCGGCAACTCGCGGGTGACCTGGCGAAGGCGGGCATCGGTGGCGCCGATCCGGACGGGTGGCTGCGGGATGCCGGGGACGGGGTGCTCTCCGCGCTGTCCGCGCGGGGCTCGGCGACCGGATCCGAACTGGCGGCGGACGAGCCGCGGCTGCGAACCCAGCTTGTCTACGCGCCGGGCAAGAGCTACGGCGGGCCCGCGAACATCACGTCGCGGGTGCTGATGCTGCTGTCGGCCGAGGGGCGCATCGTGCGCGGGCGGCCGCGCGGCGGCTGGTCGTCCGGAACGTTCACGTATCACCCGGCGGGTGCCTGGCTGGATGGCGCGGCGCCCGGGGGTGGCGCCGACGGTGGCGAGTCCGCGCCTGGCACCGGGCCGGCCGGTGCCAACGGTGGCGGGTCCTCGCTCGGCTCTGGCCCGGCCCGTGTCGGTGACGGCGGCCAGGAGCCAGGCGCGGCGCGGGCGGAGCTGGCG
>JAFMRC010000086.1:0-9625 GCA_017354375.1 Nocardiopsaceae bacterium
ATCCCGGCGCGCTTGCGCTCGGCCGCCGACAGCTCGGGCGGCATCGCGTCGGCCACCGCGTCCAGCCCCAGCAGCGTCAGCACCTCGTCGGCGGCGCGGGAGGCGGCCCCGGTGCGGGAGGCGGCCACGGTGAGGTTCTCCCGGACGTTCAGGTCGTCGAAGAGCTCCACGGTCTGCCAGGTGCGAGCCAGGCCGCGGCGGGCGCGGGCGTGCGGGGGGAGCCCGTCCAGCCGACCACCGTCCAGCTCCACCGTCCCCGCGTAGGGCACGAACCCGGTGACGGCGTCGATGAAGGTGGTCTTGCCCGCGCCGTTCGGGCCGATGAGGCCGGTGACCTGGCCCCGGTCCACCTCCAGGTCGACGTCGTCGACCGCGCGCACGCCGCCGAAGCTGACCGACACGCCGCGGGCGCGGAAGGCGGGCGGGGGCTTCACTGGCGCTCTCCTTCGGAGGACACGGGATCTTCTGGAGACACGGGGTCTTCTGGAGACACGGGGGCCTCAGGGGGCACAGGAGCCGGCGGCTGGGGCAGTCGCGATGATCCGTTCGGTATGGAAGGGGTTGTACCCGCGCGCAGCCGTGCCCGTCGCCGGGCCTGTGCCGTGCCCGCGATGCCGTCCGGGTTCGCGACCAGCGTGACCAGCAGGCCGACCGCGCCGATCAGCAGCGCCCAGTTGCCGCTCAGGCCGAACCAGCGGTCGAGCGCGTGCGGGATGAGGCCCTCGGTCGCGCCGAGGCCGGCCAGCAGTGCCCCGCTGATCATCGTGATGCCGCCGAAGTACGTGTAGGCGATCACGACCAGCGCGTTCACCGAGCCGAACAGGTCCGAGCTGACCGTCTCGAAGTTGTAGGCGTACAGGGCACCCGCGATGCCGGCGATGAGCGCGCTGGTCATGAAGGCGGTCAGCTTGACCCGCCGCACGTCGATGCCCGCCGCGGCGGCCGCCCGCTCGTTGGAGCGGACGGCGAGCATCCGCTGGCCGGAAGGACCCCTCCTGATGCCCGCCACCAGCAGGCAGAGCGCTATCAGCACCACCAGCACGACGACGCCGAAGACCGGGCTCGGCACCTCGCCGTCGATGCCGCGGAACGGCGCCTCCGGGGACAGGTTGAGCCCACCGGCGTGCAGCGGGCTGACCGGCGACCCGGTCGACTGCGCGCCCCAGGCCGAGTTGCCGAAGCCGAACTGCTCGATCGCCACCGCGCCGGCCAGCGTCACGACCGCCAGGGACACGCCGCGCACCCTCAGGGCGGCGACCGCGGTGACGAAGCCGACGACCAGCGCGGCGCCCACCCCGGCCAGCGGCGCGACCGGGAACGAGCCCCAGAACCCGCCCACGCTGGTCAGCATGTGCGACATCGCGTAGCCGGCCACGCCCGCGAGGGCGACCTGGACCACGGAGATCTGGCCGACGTACCCGACCACCACGACCAGCGACAGGCAGACCATGGCGCCGAGCATCGAATTGACCATCGCCTGCCGGAAGTCGTACGGGAGGACGATCAGCGCGGCGACGCCGACGACCAGGGCGATCACCGAGGTCCTCACGAGGTTCCCGGGCCGCGGGGCCAGCGGCATGCGCTTCTCGGCCAGCTCGCCGCGAGCGGGCACCTTCGAGCCGCGCCAGAACATGGCGACCGCGACCAGGACGAAGAACAGCAGCTCGGGGAGGCCGTTCAGCGGGTTCCCCTGGACCTGGGGAAACCAGCTCTGCGAGGACCAGTAGGTCAGCAGCGACGCCGCCGCCCCCATGACCAGGCCGGAGAAGCAGGCGACGCCGAGGGAGCTGAAGGAGGCGAACAGCGCCGCGCCGAGCGCGGGGACGATCTCCAGCGGCAGCGTGGTGGTGTTGAGCGTGATCAGCGGCGCGACGAGGATGCCGAACGCGCCCGCGATGACGCTGGCGCCCACGGAGTTGGCCAGGCTGAGCGTTCTCGGCGACAGGCCCGCGTACATGGCGTGCGGCTCGCTCTCCGCCGCGGCCCTCGTCGCCAGGCCGAACTGGCTGAACCGGTACACCGCCCACAGGACCGCGGCGAGGGCGATCACGATCCCGGCGAGGATGAGCCGGTCGACGGGGATGACGCTGCCGGACAGCTGCACCGTCGAGCTCGGGAGGACGGACTTCGGCGACAGCGTGCTGTTCCCGTAGACGATCGCGATCAGCGACTGCGCGAGCAGCAGCAGGCCGAGCGAGGCCGCCAGCCTGCCCAGGGCCGAGCTCGTCCGCAGCGGCCAGAACAAGGCCAGCTCGATGACCGCGCCCCCGGCCGCGACGAGGACCAGGGTGAGGACCAGCGCGAGCCACCACGCCGGGCGGAAGCCGAGGGCGCCGGCGCTGATGCTGTAATACAGGTAGCCCGCCACCATGGCGACGGCGCCCATCGACAGGTTGACCGTGCCCGAGCCCCGGTAGAAGACGACCAGGCAGATGGCCAGGGCCGCGATCAGCGCGCCCTCGCCCAGGCCGAGCGCCGCGAACAGCAGGGTGATCTGCACGGGATCTCTCCCTCAGTTGATCCAGCCCTGGAGCTTCTTCCACTGCCCCTTGCCCTGGTAGGAGAAGAACTGGTCGTAGTCGCTGCACGCGTTGGTGTCGGCCGGGTACAGCTTGCCGGTGCAGTTGATCGAGGTCGGCCCGAGCGGGATCGGGCCGGTGTAGGACTTGATCTTCGCGGTGACCGCACCCGGGGAGAGCTGGCTGAACGGGATCTCGTTCATGATCTTGACGGCGAACAGCAGGTTGCCGAAGGCGATGCCGGAGAACGGGCTGATCGCGTCGGCCTTCGACAGGCCGTACTGCCCGATCTTCTTGAAGTAGGCGGCCACGCCCGGATCGGTCGTGTAGGCGAGGTTGGCGGTCGCCTCGCCGACGATCCAGTGCGGCAGGTCACCGCCCGGGTAGGACGATCCCGGCAGGTCGGTCCACAGCGGCACCGACAGCGCCGGCTTGGTGCCGTGAATCTCGCTGATCGCCTTCGCCATCAGCGGGCAATCCTCGAATCCGCAATCCGGGACGGCGATGTCCGCCTGCTCCATCTCCGTCGCGGGGCCGATGAGGTCGGTCGCGGTCGAGGAGTAGGGGATCATCGTGACCGAGAACCCGCTGTGCTGGGCCGACTTCTGGATCGCCTGGCTGATCGGCACCGCTCCGGGGATGTTCTGGTAGGCGATGGCGACGGTGTGGGCGCTGGGGAACTCCTTGCGCAGGAACGGGCCGAACGCGACCGTGGCGCTCGTGCCGCTGCCCTCAAGCTCGAAGACGTTCTTGCCGGTGTCGTCGGCCGGGTCGGCGGACACGCCGACCAGCGTCGGGATAGCACCGTTCAGGACGCCGTACATGGAGGCGTTGCCGATGGCCGCGATCCCCTCCGCGACCACGTCGACGCCCTTGGTGTTGGTCATCTGCTGCCCGCACGTGGTGCCCTGCGCCTCGGACGTGGCGACGAAGCAGGTGGCGAGCCTGACCGGATGGCCGTGGATGCCGCCCAGCTCGCTGTTGATGTACTTCACGGTGGCCTGGGCGGCGCGGGTCGCCTCGGGGAACGTCTGGCTGGGCGGGCCGCCCTGCTCGTTGACCCACCCGATCGTCACCGGGGACAGCTTGGGGTTGGCCGCCTTGGGGGCGTTGCCGGGGGTGCCGACGTACTGCGGGTAGTTGGTGACGTCGCCGACGCCGGCCGACGGCGGGGCGCTGCCGCTCATCGAGGCGCTTCCGGGCCCGCTTCCCGACCCGCTTCCCGATCCTGAGGCGGGGCCTGAGCTGCACGCCGCGAGGGCGGCGACCCCCAGCACGAAGCAGGCGGCCGCGCCCGCCGCCGTCGTGGTCCGATGCCGAAGTCCCGCTGAGTGCGCCATCGCACCGCCGCCTTTGTCCGGGTTAGCCCTTGTGGGGTTTGTAAACCGCCGCATCACGGGTGTCAACACGTGGCAGCCACAGCACTACGGCACCGGATTTTGTGCCATGGCCGCGGATCGTTGATCATGCCTCTTGCATATGCTAACTTTCTTTTGCATATGCAAGAGGAAATTAGATGCAGGATCTGACGGGCGACGGCCTGCTACGCGTGCTCGCCACCCTGGCCAATCCGCACCGGCTGCGGGTCGTGGCCGCCCTTGCCCGCGAGCGCAACTACGTCAGCCAGCTCGCCCGCGAGCTGAACATCAGCCGCGCGCTGCTCCAGGTGCACCTGCGGAAGCTGGAGGCGGCCCGGCTGGTAACCGCCAGCATCGAGGTATCAGAGGACGGGAAGGCAATGAAGTTCTACGAGGTAACGCCGTTCGCGGTGCTGCTCACGCCGGAGGCCATCGCGGACGCGGCCCCCACACTGCGCGCCGGCGAGGAGATGATGCAGCCATGAGCGGGGCGGATTACGGCCTGCTGTTCCTTTGCGTAGCGGTAGTGCTCTTGGTGTCGGTGCGATACTTCTTCCTGGCCAGGGCCAGGCAGCCAAGGCAGGCCCTGACCGCCAGCAAGGAATACCAGGCCCTCGCGAACGAGTACCGGCGGCTTTCCGACATGGCGATAACCGCGAACGAGCACGTGGACTTGCGCCTCACCGACCTGTCCGTCCGGGTCGATGAGCTGAGGGATCAGCTGGACCAGCTCCAGCGAATCCTCAAGGAGGTCGAGTAAGAACTCGGGCGCCTGCTGCGGGCCGTCCGGCCACGCATCCATGCCTGTTGGCCAATTCACGATCCTCGAAATACCCTCTGGGGTATCCGCCCAGGCCACGATCACGCCCGCGTGGAGGATACGTGCTCTCCACCCTCACATATCCTCCACGCGGATCTCCTGTAGCCGCGGCACGGCCCGTCCCGAACACCCCCGCGCCCCGGGCATACCCCCGCAGAACCGGACATGCACTCCGCCCCCGGCCCGCATACCCCCAGCATCGACGGCCCAGCCATCGTCCATCCCTCCCCGAAGGCACCAGGCCAGCTGCACATGAACCGATAGCATCGACATCTATCCGTACGGTTCCCTAGGCGGCTAGTCTCCGGTCGACTGGCCGGTGACCAGGCCATCCCAGGACCATCGCGGGACCGGCAGGCCCGCCGGGACGTCGGTGTCGTGCGGGTGGGACAGCGCGATGTCGCCGACCGCCCATTCCATGTAGGCGCGCAGCGCGGCGCGGAACTCCTTGTCCTCCGGCAGCCCCGCGTCGTCCGCTGCGCGGGCGAAGCACTCCACGAACCGCCGCCCCAGATCCGACATGTCGCCCATATCAGCATGCATGGCGACAAGTGATGACTCGTCCCCTCCCCAGCGCCCGGTGTACGACGGCGGACCCCCCATCACCTCGGCCCAGTAGGCGGCGAGCCGCTCGACGTGCTTCGGGTTCTGGCCCGGATGCGAGAACGGGTGGTTCAGCTCGGGATCCGCCAGGCACCGCGCATGGTGCGCGGCGGCCAGCCGGCCGAACGCCTCGCCCCCGCCCGCGAACTCATACAGCGAAGGCCGCGTGTCAGCTTCCATGCCCCCAGCATGCCAACTCGCCCGCGAACGCGCTTGTACGGATCGGAGCTAAACCACCTCGTTGAGCTTGCCGGTGGCGACGCTCGCGCCGACCCCGACTCAGGGTCATCACCCATGCGAATCCAGGGTTCTCACCCATGCGACCACGTACAATACTCAGTATAATACTTGGCATGATAACGAGTAGGAGCAGGTCATGAGCGTCCGGCACGCGATGCTCGCCCTGCTGTCCGAGGGACCGAAATACGGGCTGCGGCTCCGCGAGGAGTTCGAGGCCCGCACCGGGGACGTCTGGCCGCTGAACGTCGGCCAGGTGTACACCACGCTGCAGCGGCTGGAGCGGGACGGCCTGGTCGCGACCGTCCCGGAGGGCGACCGCGGGAACGACGGTGGCGACGACGGCGCGCACAAGGCCTATCACCTAACGGATGACGGCTCCTCGGAGCTGGCCCGGTGGCTGCGCACGCCTCCGGACCTGAGCTCGCCGCCGCGCGACGAGCTCGTCATGAAGGTACTGGTCGCGATGCGGGTTCCGGGCACCGACGTGCGCGAGGTCATCCAGGCGCACCGCCGGTACCTGGTCGAGCTCATGCAGCAGTGGACGCGGATCAGGGAAGACGACGCCAGCGACCTGAGCATGTCGCTGGCCGTTGACGCCGAGTTGTTCCGGCTCGACTCGGTCGTCCGGTGGCTGGACGCGGCCGAGGCCCGCATAGCAAGGGCGGGGGCTCCCGGCTCGACGGACCATCCGGATCAGGCACGAGCGCCGCTGCCACGGCACCGGCGGGAAGCGAGAACACCACGATGAGCCTGCTAGAGCTACGCGGCGTTTCCAGGTCATACGGCGAGGGCAGCGCTTCGGTAAACGCGTTGCAGGAGGTCAGCCTGTCGGTCGATGAGGGCGCGATGGTCGCGGTCATGGGGCCGAGCGGCTCGGGCAAGAGCACGCTGCTGTCCATCGCCGGCACCCTGGAGGAGCCGACAAGCGGGGAGGTCCGCGTCGGCGGGCAGCCGGTCAGCGCGATGTCCCGCGGCGCGAAGGCGCGGCTGCGCCGCCGCACGATCGGCTACGTCTTCCAGGACTTCAACCTGCTGCCCGGACTGACCGCGGCGGAGAACGTCGCGCTGCCGCTGGAGCTGGACGGGACGTCCGGCCGCAAGGCCCGGCTCGCCGCGCTGCGGACGCTGGAGAGGTTCGGCCTCGGCGAGCGCGCGTCGCACTACCCGGACACGATGTCCGGCGGCGAGCGGCAACGGGTCGCGATCGCCCGCGCGATGGTGGGCGAGCGGAAGCTAGTACTCGCCGACGAGCCATCCGGCGCGCTGGACTCGGTCAACGGAGAGGCCGTGATGCGGCTGCTGCACGATGCGTGCAAGAAGGCGGGGATGGGCGCGGTCGTGGTGACCCACGACGCGCAGCTCGCGTCCTGGGCGGACCGCGTGGTGTTCCTGCGCGACGGCCACGTCACCGACCAGACCGCCCCGCCGAAGGACCCGCAGTCGCTGCTCACCCCGGAGGCGGAGACATGAGCACTCCCGTTCTGGAGCGGCCGGGGTCGGCCGCCGACCGCGTCGGAGGCGGCGGCGTGCCCGCTCGCCGCGCCGTCATCCGGTGGGCGCTGCGGATGCTGCGCCGTGAGTGGCGGCAGCAGGTCCTCATCCTCGCGCTGATCACGGCGGCGGTCGGCGCCACCGTCGTCGCATCGACCGTGGCGACCGACACCCCGGCCCCGATAGCCGGTGTGCTCGGCACCGCTTCTGACGCCGCGTCGCTTTCTGGCCCGTCGGCCAAGGTGAACAGCGAGATAGCCAAGATCCAGGGCCTTTACGGCAAGACCGACGTCATCGAGAACGAAAGCGTCCCGGTTCCCGGCACCGTCAACACGTTCTACCTGCGCGCCCAGAATCCGCACGGGCCGTTCGGCGGGCCGATGCTGTCCCTGATCAGCGGGAAGTACCCGGCGACGGCGGGACAGGTCGCGGTGACTAGCGGGGTGGCGACCGACTTCCACCTGTCGGCCGGCAGCACCTGGACCGTCGCCGGCAAGGCCCGGAAGGTAACCGGCATCGTCCAGAACCCGGAAAGCCTGCTGGATGAGTTCGCCCTGGTGCTTCCGGGCCAGGTCACGAACCCGAGCAGCGTCACGGTGCTGTTCGACTCCCGCCAGAGCGCCGCGAGCATCCAGAAGGCGACCGGCCTGACCGTCACCACCGCGCAGGCGGTGGCGAACACCAACCCGATCAACCCGGAGACGATCTCGATCGCGGCCGCCGTCCTCGGCATGCTGCTGATCGCGCTGGTCGGCGTCGGCGGCTTCACGGTCCTGGCGCAGCGCAGGCTGCGGGCGATCGGCATGCTCGCCGCCCAGGGCGCGACGGAGCGCCACATCCGGCTCGTGGTGCGCGCGAACGGCCTCGCCACGGGCGTCGTCGGCGCGGTGGCCGGGTTCGCGCTGGGCTTCCTGGCCTGGCTCGCCTACCGGCCGCACGCGGAGACCAGCGCGCATCACCTGATGGGCGTGTTCCAGATGCCGTGGACGGTCATCGTCATCTCCATGGCCCTCGCGGTCGTCGCGGCCTACTTCGCCGCCTCGCGGCCCGCGAAGGCGATCGCCCGGGTGCCGGTCACCCAGGCGCTGTCCGGGCGTCCGCCGGAGCCGAAGAAGACCCGCCACCTGGCCATCCCGATCGGCATTGGCTTCGGCGTCGCGGCATTCCTGCTGCTCGGTGCGGCCGGCGCCGGGATCGGCGGGGACGGAGGCGGGGGCAGCATGGGACCGCTGGTGCTGGGCTTCGTCGTTCTCGCCGTCGCCATCGTGCTGCTGGCCCCGGCCTGCCTCTCGGTGGTCGCCGCAGCCGGACGGCGGTCCCCCATCTCGGTGCGGCTCGCCCTGCGCGACCTCGCCCGGTACCGGGCGAGGTCCGGCCCCGCGCTGGCGGCGATCGCCCTCAGCACGCTGATCGCGGTGATCATCTGCGTGGCCAGCGCGGCCCGGTTCAGCAACGACCTGGACTACGCCGGCCCGAACCTCGCCTCCAGCCAGCTCGCTGTCTGGACCCCGGCCGGCCCGTACGCGGGCATGGCTGAAGCGTCCAAGGACGTCCCGGCCAGCGGTAATCCGAAGGGCAGCGGCCCGAAGGGCGGTGGCCCGGACGGCCAGGTGCAGTCTGGGCCACCGCCGGTCAGCACGGCACAGGCGCACCGGGTCGCGGACAAGATCGCCGCCGCCCTGGGCACGAGCCCGGCTAGCATGCTCACGCTGGAATCGACCAGCGCGACCCTGATCCGTGCCGCGCCGGGCCGGAACTGGTCCGGCCCGATCTTCGTGGCCACGCCGCAGTTGCTGAACGCGTTCGGCATCAAGCAGTCGCAGATCAACCCGGATGCCGACATCCTCACGATGCGACCCGGCATGTCCACGATGAGCCTGATGAAGCTCGCGTACGGCAGGCCCACCACCAGCCCCCCGTCCGGTTACGCCTCCTGCCCGACGGTCTCCTGCGTCGCGAACCCGCCGATACAGGAGATCGGCCAGCTGCCGTCCGGCACCTCGGCGCCGAATACCGTGATCACCGAGCGCGCGATCAGCACCCTGCACCTGCAGAACTCGGTCACCACCTCCGGCTGGCTCATCACCCTGCCCAAGGATCTCACCACCGCGCAGATCGCCAAGGCCAGGCAGCTCGCGGCCGGGGCGCCCGGGATGAGCGTCGAGACCCGCAACAGCATCCCGTCGCTGGCCCAGATCATCGACGTGGCGACGATCTTCGGGATCCTCCTGGCGCTCAGCATCCTCGGCATGAGCGTCGGCCTGGTTCGCAGCGAGGCGGCCCGCGACCTGCGGACGCTGACCGCCACCGGCGCGGCACCCAGGACCCGGCGCACCATCACCGCAGCCACCGCCGGAGCGCTCGCCTTCACCGGGGCGGTGATCGGCATCGCCGGCGGCTACCTGGCGGCGATCGGCTTCTTCCGGAGCAACTCACTCGACGGCCTGTCCTCGCTGTCGGCCATCCCGGTGAGCAACCTGCTGGCCATCGGGGTCGGCATGCCGCTGGCCGCCGTGGTCATCGGCTGGCTGATCGCCGGCCGCGATCCGGCCAACGTGTCTCGCCAGCCTCTCGAATAACGGGGCGCGGGGGGG
>JAFMRC010000086.1:9635-16477 GCA_017354375.1 Nocardiopsaceae bacterium
CCCCCCCCCCCCCCCCCCCCCGCCGCTGTCCCTGCCCTTGCCGACTTCACCCGAGCCGCCCCGCTGTCGACGGCGCAGCCGCCATAGGACAGGACTTCGAGCACGGCACCGGCTGCCCTTTCCAGCCATGGCCTTGCAGCACCTTCGCGACCTGCGTCGCCGTGCCGCACGGATCCCACCGGACGTGGCGCCAGCCGTACCGGAGCGATTGCCCCGTGTCCGCGGCCGCAGCGTTGTCCCGTTCCTTGTCCTCCCACTGCCTGTCACCGGGATGCGCCTGCTTCCCGTCCAGCTCGACGATGACGCCATATGGCTCGTACACCCGGTCGCGGAATCCCCTGCTGCCGTCCTTCTTCCGGAAAGGCACCTGGTGCCGGGACCGGGGCAGGCCATGCGCCCGCTCAACGTCCCGGTCATAGCGGAACTCCAGTACCGAGTGGGCGCCGTCGGCCGCCGCGGTGATCAGCTCGCTGATCTCGCGCCGCCACCGATGGGACCTACGCTCGGCGAGCACGGTACGCATCGTGCCCGCGGCGACCATATGCCGCCCGAATGCGGCGGTCACCAGGGAGCAGACATCATCGAGGTCACTCTTGGTCTCCGCCAGATCGAGAACCGTGTCCTCCGCCCACGTCCGCGGCAGCTCCCCCGGCGGAAAGCGCAGGTCACGGAAGTTGCGAGTCCGGTGAACGATGAGACCGGGCACCGGATCCACCCGGCGGCCGCTCGGGATCATGACGTGGATGGCCATGGACGGGCGGTCAGCGAGACCGTCCACCTCCGCCGCGGTCTCATGACTCAGCATCGCTCCCGGACCGACGCAGAGCACCGCGGCCCAGAGCTGCGCGTCGCGGCTCACCGGTCCGGTGAACGTCGCGTAGACACCGCGATGAATCCGTTGCCATCGGCCCGAATCCACCTTGGACCTGATCCTGCTGTAAGGCATTCCCGAATCGATCGCCTGCGTACGCGAAACGACGCCATGCTGATAGCGAGCTACTCGCCGAAGCTCGCCAGGGATAGCTGCGCCCATGCCCCAAGCATAGCGTTCGCGTGGAGGATATGTGACGTATAACAGCACCAATGTTCCACGGGAGTGTTTCCACAAGCTAGAGGAACCCCCGAAGGGGAACGATGCAGGAGAGGGAAAGGGGCGCTTGTGGGTGAATGGGACATCGTGCTGCGGGGCGGGCGGATCATCGACCCCGAATCGGGGCTCGACGCGGTCGGAGACGTCGCCATCGTCGGCGACCGGATCGCGGCGATCGCCCTCGCGTCGGGCGTCGGTGGCACCACAGGCCACGGGGGCACGGGCGGCGGCACCGCGACCGACCGGGGCACCACGGGCGACGGGAGCATCACGGGAAACAACACCATCGCGGGCAACGGGGGCATCACGGGTTACGGAGGGCGGCTTGGGCGGGGACGGGTAGAGCTCGACGTCAGCGGCCAGGTGGTGACCGCGGGGTTCGTCGATATCCACAGCCACTGTTACGACACCGGCGGGCTGCGGTTGCAGGCGATGGACGGGGTCACCACCGCGCTCGAGCTCGAATCCGGCGTCACGCCGGCCAGCTCCGCCTACGCGGGCGCCGCCGCGGCCGGCCGGCCGGTCAACTACGGGTTCGCCGCGTCCTGGGCGATGGCCAGGATGTCCGTGCTCACCGGGGTTGCTCTTGACGGATCGCTCAGGACGTTCTTCAGGAACTCGTCGCGCCCGGAGTGGCAGCGGGCCGCCGACCGCGGCGAGCAGGAGCGGATTCTCTCCTTGCTGGAAGCCGACCTCGCCGACGGGGCGCTCGGCATCGGCGTGCTGGCCGGGTACGCGCCCACGGCCGATCCGGAGGAATACCTTCGCGTCGCCGCGCTGGCCGCGCGGGCCGGGGTGCCGACGTATACGCATTCACGGGACCTGGTCGAGTTCCGGCCGCAGACCCTTGTCGACGGCGCCGAGGAAATCGTCCGCGCCGCGGGGGAGACCGGCGCGCACATGCATTACTGCCACGTCAACAGCACCACGCTCCGGCACGCCGACCGAGTGCTCGGGCTCGTGGAAAGGGCGCAGGCCGCCGGTGCCCGGGTTACCACCGAGGCATACCCGTACGGCGCCGGGATGACCGGGATCGGCGCCGCGTTCCTCGCGCCGGAGCGGCTGCACGAGCGGGGCCTCGTCCCGTCCGACCTGACCTACGCCCCCACGGGTGAGCAGGTCGCCGACGCGGCCAGGCTCGCCGAACTGCGGGCCGCCGACCCGGGCGGGCTGGCGATCATCCGGAACCTCGACGAATCGGACGCGGGTGACCGCGCGCTGCTCATGCGGTACCTGCTGTTCCCCGGCACCGTGGTGGCCAGCGACGCGATGCCGTTGACGTGGGCTGGCGTCGCCCCGGGCGGCGGCACCCCCGGCGACGGTGCCCCGGGCGGCGGATCTCCGCAGGGCGGTACCCCGGGTCCGGAGGCCCCGGCCCCGGAGGCCTGGCCGCTGCCGCCGGAGGCGTTCGGCCACCCGCGGACGGCGGGCACGTTCTCCCGGGCGGTGCGCATGCTGACCCGGGACGGGGGCGAGCTGAGCCTGGCGGAAGCGCTGGCCAAGTGCAGCCTGCACCCCGCGCGGCTGCTGGAATCCCGGGTGCCCGCGATGCGCCGGAAGGGGCGGCTCGCCCCGGGCGCCGACGCCGACGTCGTGGTGTTCGACCCGGAGGTCATCTCCGACCAGGCAACCTATGCCGCCAGCACCCGGCCATCCGCGGGCATCCGGCACGTGCTCGTCAACGGCACGCTCGTCGTCCGGGACGGGCGACTCGCCACCGCTGCCCGCCCGGGCCGCCCCATCCGGTCAGCCCCGGCCTAGCGGAGACCGCCGGCCTCGCGGAAAAACTCCGTAGATGGACGCTGCCACAGCAGGACCACGGCGACCAGGCCGATCAGCCACACCACGATGCCGTAGATCCGCGATAGGCCGCTCGACGGCGTCCCCGCCGTGGCAACCTGCGCGAGCGTGTAGATGCCGAACAGCACCGTCGACACCGTCCGCGCCCAGGGCTTGCCGGCCCGGCAGGACTGCGCCATCCACCACCACAGCGCGGCGCCGATCAGCCCCGACGCGATCGAAGCGCCGAACAGCAGGTGCTCGGCCGAGCTGATCTGGGTGGCCGTCAGGTGCGGATACCGCTGCTGGATAGCGGACTTGAGGGAGCTGACCAGCAGTACGTTGACGACGATGCCGACCAGGCTCGCCGCCAGCCCGGCGTACATCGCCCTGACGGCGTTGACGACGGATGGCGGAGGCTGGTTCCGGGATGGCTCCGGCATGGAGGAACCACCGGGATACGGCTGGTACATGGCCACCTCTTAGGGCTCTTGGCAAGGGCTCGCTCGCGACACTACTCGCCGCGTGCCGGCACCACGACAGGTTTCCCGCCCGGCCCCGGGCTTACCGTGACCCGCGCGGCGTAGACCCGCCCGATCAGCGGCGCGGTGAGCACGTCGGCCGCGGTGCCCGACGCCGCCACCCGGCCATCGTCGAGCAGGACCAGCCGGTCGGCGTACTGCCCGGCCAGCGTGAGGTCGTGCAGCGCCGACAGCACGGTCAGCCCGTCGGCGCGCAGCCCGTCCACCAGGTCGAGCACCGTTTGCTCGTGGCCGATGTCCAGCATCGACGTGGGCTCGTCGAGCAGCAGCAGCCGCGGCCGCTGCGCCAGCGCGCGGGCCAGCACCACCCGCTGCCGCTCGCCACCGGACATCCGGGCGAGCCGCCGCGCGGCGAACGCGGCGACGTCGAGGCGCTCCATGGCCTCCGCGGCCACGGCCCGGTCCCGCGCCCCAGCATTACCGAAATATCCGATATGCGCGGTCCGGCCGAGCAGCACGTACTCGGCCACCGTCATGTCCGGCGGCAGCACCGGCTCCTGCGGAACGTACCCGACCAGCCGGGCCCGGTCCCGCCCGCGCAGCGATCGCAGGTCCGTGCCATCGAGCAGGATCTCCCCCTGATACTCCAGCAACCCGGCACAGGCACGGATAAGTGAGGATTTGCCCGATCCGTTCGGTCCGATAAGGGCGAGCCACCCGCTGCCCGCCGATACCAGGCTGACCTCCCGCACCACGGACCTGCCGTCCAGGTCTATCCGCACCTCGCGCACCTCCAGCCCCGTGCGCACCTCATGACCCGCGCGCACCCCGAGGCCGGTCACGTCTCCACCGTCCGGGTGCCGCGCAGCACCCAGATGAACGCGGGCGCGCCGACCAGCGCGGTAACCACGCCGATCGGCAGCTCGGACGGCGCGAGCACGGTCCGCGCGAGGGTGTCGGCGAGCACCAGGAACCCGGCCCCGCCGAGCAGCGACAGGGGCAGCACGGCCCGGTACGACGGCCCGGCGAGCCGCCGCGCCACGTGCGGGATGATGATCCCGACAAACCCGATCAGGCCGCTCACCGCGACCGCCGAGGCCGCGGCGAGTGCGGCCGCCGCCACGATTATTCCCCGAACGGATCGGGGCGACTGCCCCAGCGCCCGTGCCTCCTCGTCCCCGACGGAGAGCACGTCCAGGTGCCTGCCGTGCAGCAGCAGCACCAGGGTGCTGATCGCCGCGTACGGGAGGATCTCCGTGACCTGCTGCCAGCTCGCCCCCGCGAGCGATCCGAGCAGCCAGCTGTAGACCTGCTGCAGCACCTGGGTGGAGCGCTGCAGGATGAGCGTCTGCGCCGCGGTGAGGAACATGCTGACCGCCACCCCCGCCAGCAGCAGGGTGGCGGCGCCGCTGCCGAGGTACCCGCTGGCCCGTCCGGCGACCCCGGCGAGGGCGGCGATCGCGACGCCCGCGAGCGACCCGGCGAACGCGGCCACCGGGACGGCGCCCGGCCCTAGGCGGCCGAGGTAGACGATCGCGATCGTGGCGCCGAGCCCGCCGCCGGCGGACGCGCCGAGCATCCCCGAATCGACCAGGGGGTTGCGGAAGACCCCCTGGTAGCCGGCCCCGGCGACGGCGAGCAGGCCTCCGACCAGGGCTCCGACGACGATGCGCGGCAGCCTGATCTGGTACAGGACGGCCTGGTCTATCCGCGTGAGCCCGGTGTCCAGGTGGACGAACGGGATCTTGTCCGCCAGGGCCGCGATGGTGTCGAGGGGGTTCAGGTCGGCCGCGCCGACCAGGGCGCTCACCAGGACCGCGGCGAGCAGGAAGACGGCCGCCGCACCGTTCAGGACGACGCGACGCGAGCCGTCGCCCCGCGGTAGCCCGGCGCCCCGCCGCGGCCCGTCACGCCGCCGCAGCCAGCCACGCCACGGAACCTTTTGTCCGGATTTATCGTGATGTAGGAGCATTCTCGACCGCTTGCGCGATGGCCGCGACCAGCTGCGGCAGCCGCGGGCCCCAGCGGGAGGCGATGTCGTCGTTCAGCGGGATGACCTCGTGGTCCTTCACCGCGGGGACCGCGGACCAGCCGGGGCGCTTCGCGACCACGGCCGGGGTCTGCCCGCCGTCTCCGGGGGCGTTATCGCTGAGGAAGATGAGCCGCGGCTTCGCCGCGACGATGTATTCCTCCGACAGTTCCGGGTAGCCGCCGTTGGACGCCCCGGTCGCGGCGTCGGCGATGTCCTTTAGCCCGAACAACCCGGCGATCTGCCCGAACAGCGTCTTCGACGTGGCCGAGTAATACGGGTTGGCGCTGACCTCCCAGTAGTAGGAGAGGTCCTTATGATCGGCTCCCGCCTTGGCCACGTCGGCGGCGATCTGGTGCTTCATCCGGTCCGTCACGCGCTTCGCCTGGGTGGCGTGGCCGGTGGCCCGGCCGATCTGGTCGATCTGCGCGTAGGCGTCGTCGATCGAGGTGGCCGTCGGCTCGATGAGCACCGGCACGCCCAGCTTCCTCAGCCCGGCGACCAGCCCGTTGTAGTTCCCGGCGTCGATGACCAGGCCGGGGTTGTACCTGGCGATGGCCTCGATGTTCGGGTTGATGCCGGACATGCTGGTCTTCGGGACGCCCGCCGGGTAGTTGGACGTCTCGTCCACGGCGGCGACCTGGCTGCCCGCGCCGACCGCGTACAGGTCCTCGGTGGCGGTCGGGCTGAGCGAGACGATCCGGGTCGGCTCGCTCTTGAGCGTGACCTTCCCGTTGGCCGCCGTCACGGTGACCGGGAACGCCTCGCTGGCCGCGGCTGCCCCGCCGCTGGCGCTGCTGTTGGCTCCGCTGGGGGAAGAACCGCTGCTCGCGGAGGAGCAGCCAGAGACGGCGATCGCCGCTACGACAGCGGTCGCGGTGAAGAACCTGATGCGCACGGGGATGCGCCCTTTCCTCGAGGGCCGATATCGTCCAGCGCGGCAGGAGTCGACCTGGCTTAGGCACCCGTCCGCGGACGGGGATCCGCGGACAAGGGGCCCTCACAGTTGCGGGACAGCGCCGGAATGACCCGCCTGCGCGGGCTTCACCGTCTTCGCTACCTGACGCGCTACCAGGCGTAGCCGACGCGAATGCGCCGTCACCTGGCCCATGTAATCTAGTGCACCAACGCGCAAGCCGTGAAGTGCTGGGCGTCATCTCATGCCTGGTGACAGGTCGGCCGCTTTACCTGAACTTCTGTCTTTACCTGAACGCGTGACGCTAGCAATCGATTGCATCGCCGATTTAGCGTCACGGACTCAGGTAAAGTCACGGACTCAGGTAAAGCGCGGGAGTCACGTGGAAGCGGTGGGGGTGACTGGCTGGAGGGCGGGGCGCTTCGCGGTCAGGCCGTCGCCGGAGGAGGTGCCGTGCAGGCGACGGTTGACCCACGGGACCAGGTACTGCCTGGCCCACACGGCGTCCTCGCGGCGGGCGGCCAGCCAGGCGGCGCGGCCACGCGC
>JAFMRC010000522.1 GCA_017354375.1 Nocardiopsaceae bacterium
GCCGGAATCCCCCTCGCCATCCCCGAAAACCGATACACCATGCCGGAAAGGTTCAGGACACCCGCAAACCGGACCACCCGCGACACGCCCGAAACACGCAAATAAATAAACGACGAGTCCCAGAGCGCACCTATCCTCCACGCGGGCGTGATCGCGGCCCTGCGGATACCCCGGCGGGTATTTCGAAGATCGCGAATTGGCGTGAATTGGCCGCCAGGATCTAACCCAGGCGGCAGGGTCACCGGATCCGTCTCAGTCGGCTCGGCTCTCCCCGTGCCCTGACGGGTTGTGCTTGCCCTGCCTGGACCAGTCGCAGCGAGTCAGCTCGTAGACGAAGTCCCCGTGTCCGGCACCAGGCATCAGGTCAGCGTCCGGGTAGTAGAACGTCCTGACGCGGCGCATCCCGCAGTTCTCAAGCACCCGCCACGAGCCTGCGTTGGCGGCCATCGTGGTCGCGACGACCCGGTCAAGATGCAGGCGCCCGAAGGCTGACGCGATCAGGGAGCGTGCTCCCTCGGTAGCTAGCCCGCGTCCCCAGAACGCCGGATACAGCCGGTAGCCGAGTTCCGTGCCGCCGGCCAGGCCGTAGCTGTTGGCTGGCTTGAGGGAAAACCTCCCGGCCATCTGCCCCGTTGCCTTCTCGATAGCCGCGAAGGAGCCAAGGCCATCGGCCAGCTCCCGGTACTCGCGCAGGTAGGCCGGCAGGATCCGTGACTCCACCTCCGCGGGCGAGGGCGGCTGCAAGGTAATGAACCGCATGACACGCAGATCGCCGTACAAGGCGGCCAGCAGCCCGGCATCCGCCTCGGTGAAACGCCGCAGCAGCATCCGCTCAGTCTCCAGGACGATCTGCACAGGCCAATCCAACAGCTCCCAGCTAGTCCAGCGCCAGCGAATTCCCCGGGCAGACCCTGGGCAGACCCGGCACGCGCCCGGCTTCTACGCCTGGCTGGCCGACGGGCGGGGCGGGCGTATCGGGGCGCGGGCGGGGCACGTAATGTCGGTAAATGGCGTAGTGTCTACCGCGACTGGATCTCGCCACGGCCTACCGAGGAGGGTCTGTTGGTTGTTGAGACGGGACACGATCGCAGGCGCGAGCTCGATGATCTCGTCGCGGTTGCCCGCCGGATCGCCACTGCGGTCGAATCCGTCATCGACGGCAAGGCCGACACCGTCCGGCTGGCCCTCATCGTCCTGCTCGCCGAGGGGCACCTGCTCATCGAGGACGTGCCCGGCGTCGGGAAGACGATGCTGGCGAAGGCGCTGGCACGGTCGATCGACTGCTCGGTGCGGCGGATCCAGTTCACGCCCGACCTGCTGCCCAGCGATGTCACGGGGGTCAGTGCCTACAACCAGGAAACCCGCGACTTCGAGTTCAAGCCAGGCCCGGTCTTCGCGAACGTCGTCGTCGGCGACGAGATCAACCGGGCATCGCCGAAGGCCCAGTCCGCGCTGCTGGAGTGCATGGAGGAACGGCACGTCACCGTGGACGGGACCACCTACCAGCTCCAGGCCCCGTTCATGGTGATCGCCACGCAGAACCCGATCGAGATGGAGGGCACCTACCCGCTCCCGGAGGCGCAGCGGGACAGGTTCACCGCCCGCATCTCCATCGGGTACCCGACCGCGGCCGCGGAACGCCAGATGCTCGACACCCACGGCTCCTCCTCCCCGCTGGACCAGCTGGAGCCGGTCGCCACCGCCCCCGACGTGCGGAACCTGATCCTGGCGGTGCGGGGAGTTCTGGTATCCGCGCAGGTCAAGGAGTACATCATCGCGCTCGCCGCGGCCACGCGGTCGGCGCCGGAGCTGCGGATCGGCGCCTCCCCGCGCGCCGCGCTGCAGCTGCTGCGGGCCAGCCGCGCCCAGGCCGCCCTCGACGGCAGGGACTACGTGATCCCCGACGACATCCAGTCGCTCGCGGTCCCGGTACTGGCGCACAGGGTGCTGCCCACCGCCGAGGCGATGGTCGAGCGAAAGCTGCCCGAGCAGGTGGTGGCGCGGCTCGTCGCGGAGCTGCCACTGCCCAGGTCCTAGGGACCCGCGATGCCGGGACTGCTGCGGGCGCTGACCACGCGGGGCCGGTGCTTCATCGCGGCCGGCGGAGCGGGTGCTTGCTGCGGGGTGCTGATCCCCGAGCCCGACCTGCTCCGGATCGGCGTCCTGCTCATGGTCCTGCCGCTGCTGTCCGCGTTCGGCGCCCGGCGGGCTCGCTACCGCCTGGCCTGCACGCGGCGTGCCGAGCCGACCCGGGTGCAGGCCGGCCAGGCGGCCTCGCTGACCCTGCGGCTGTCGAACACCGCCCGGCTGCGCACCGGGCTGCTGCTGGCGGAGGACGTGCTTCCGTACCAGCTCGGCAGCCCGCCGCGGTTCGTGCTCGACGGGCTGCGCGGCGGCGGCGGCAAGACGCTGCGATACCAGGTGCGGACCACCGACCGCGGGAGGTACACGGCTGGGCCGCTGCAGGTGCGGGTGGCCGACTCGTTCGGGCTCGTCTCGATCGCCCGGTCGTTCGCGTCGGTGAGCACGCTAACCGTCACGCCGCGGATCGTGCCGCTGCCGCGCCCGCCGCTGGGCGGGAACTGGCTCGGCGACAGCGAGCACGGGCGGCGAAGCCTCGCCGCCGGCGGCGAGGACGACGCCGCGCCGCGCCAG
>JAFMRC010000523.1 GCA_017354375.1 Nocardiopsaceae bacterium
ATGTCGGATATCGATCCGCGCGCCGAGGAGTGGGCCGACGAGGCCGAGGAGAGCGCCGAGGACACCCCGCTGGGAACCGGCGCGGCGCCGGATGACGTCAATGAGGCGGACGCCGTCGAGCAGAGCATCGACGTCGACCTGGATGACGATGAATACCGATGAGTACAGTTGTGGAGCCGCCGGTGGCACCGGCGGTTACGCGGAGTACGCCGCCTAGTATGGCGGGCGACGGAAGTCAGGCGCCGGCATGAGGCGCCCGTCGTGGAACCACGAATCGGAGAGCACGGTGACCACTACCCCGGACGCCCGCCCCCGGGGCACCCGGCTGCCACGGAACGCCCGGCGCAAGCAGCTTCTCGGCGCCGCGCAGGAGGTCTTCGTGGCGCAGGGCTACCACGCGGCCGCGATGGACGAGATCGCGGAGCGTGCCGGGGTCAGCAAGCCGGTCCTGTACCAGCACTTCCCCGGCAAGATGGAGCTGTACCTGGCGCTGCTCGAGCAGCACGCCGAGGAGCTGGTGAACACGGTGCAGGCCGCGCTGGCATCCACCGACGACAACAAGCTGCGCGTCGCGGCCACGTTCAAGGCGTTCTTCCAGTTCGTCTCGGGCGAGGGCGAAGCGTTCCGGCTGCTGTTCGAGTCCGACTTGCGTAACGTGCCGGCCGTACGACAGCGGCTGGAGAGCACGCTGCACCAGTGCGCCGACGCCATCAGCCAGGTGATCCAGGAGGACACCGACATTCCCGGCGAGGACGCGCACCTGCTGGGCATGGGCCTGGTCGGCATGGCCGAGACCAGCGCCCGCTACTGGCTGGGCCACACCGGCGCCATCCCGCAGGGCACGGCCGAGGACATGATGGCCCGGCTGGCCTGGCGGGGTATCAGCGGATGGGAGAACGTCCGCCGTCCGCCGGAGCCCACCGCCTGACACCCGCGAACCACCGTCCGGGGCCAACGGGGGCGCCGGCCCGTCATGAAAGGGACCCATGGAGGTCAAGATCGGTGTGCGGTCCGTGCCGCGCGAGATCGTCGTCGACACGGAGCTGACCGCGGACGAGGTACGCCAGGCGCTGGCCGACGCGCTGTCCTCGGGCGGGTTCCTGGAGGTCCCGGACGACAAGGGCGGGCGCGTTATGGTGCCCGTCGCCCACCTTGGGTACGTCGAGATCGGGGGTGCGGAGCCGCGGCGGGTCGGGTTCAACTCGTTCTGACCGGCCCGTACGGACACCGCCCTCTTACGTACTATCGCGAGATTCGCGATTCGCGTACTATCGCGACAAGGCCGCGTTAGCGAAAGGGCGGTGGGCCAATGTTGTCCATCCTGTGGCTCCTGATCATCGGACTGATCATCGGCGCGATCGGCCGCTTCGTCATCCCGGGCCGCAACCCGATGCCGTGGTGGCTGACCATGGTGCTCGGCGTGGTCGGCGCGCTCGTCGGGGGGCTCATCTTCAGCGGTTTCCTGAAGTACGTCCTGGCCGTCGTGATCGCCGCGATCCTCGTGGTGATCGTCGGCAATCTCCAGGGGCGGCGAAGGAGCCGGGCGTAGATCCGAACCGGACCGGATTCGAAGCCGGTCCGCCGGTCAGGTCGACAACCCGAGGCGCTTCATGCGGGCCGCGTGGCGGTCGGTGAGGCGGGCGAACAGGCGGGTGATCTCCGCGAGATCGCCTTCGCCCTTGGCGGGCTCCTGACCGGTTCCGGCCGCCGGGCCGCCGATCACCAGCGCGGCGAGCGCCGGATGGTCCGCGGCCACGCGCTGTGCCTGCGCCAGCGCCTCCCCCATGAGCCGCCGCGCCCACAAAGCCAGCCGTCCCGCGACCGTCGGGTCCGCCTCGATGGCCGCGCGTACGTGCTCCACCGCGAAGTCGGCGTGACCGGTGTCGGCGAGCACCTCCATCACCAGGTCGCGGGTCGGCTCGTCGAGGCCGCCCGCCACCTCGCGGTAGAAGTCCGCCGCGATGCCGTCCCCGACGTACGCCTTGACCAGGCTCTCCAGCCAGTCCTTCGGCGCGGTCTGGGTGTGCCATTCGTCCAGCGCCTTGGCGAACGGGCCGGTCTCGGCGTCCAGGTCCGCGCCCAGCTCGTCCAGCCGGCCGCTCAGCTTCTGGAAATGGCCGAACTCAGCCGCGGCCATCGCCCCGAGGGCCGCCTTGTCGCGCAGCGCCGGCGCGGCCGAGGCGTCCTCCGCGAGCCGGAACGACGCGGTCAGCTCGGCGTACGCCAGCACCGCGAGCAGCTCACGGGTGGCACGCGCGGCATCGAGGGGATCGGCGGAATGCGGTACCCCCGTGAGATGGGTCGTTCCGCCGTCTTGATCGGTCATGCGACAAGCGTACCGAGCGGTACGACCACCGCATCGGGTACACTGGCAGCCGAGTGTAACCGTGTGGGGCCGGCGAGGCGCCAGCAACTGAGAAGGTTGCGGGTCCGCCGGCATCGTATGGGAACACACAGAACAGATCACGGCCGGCTGGCCCCTCCCGTGCGGGCGTGGCACCCCGAATCCCACGCACCGGGAGAGCAGGCCCCCGCCAGATGGAGGCTGAACGCCCTGACAACGTTTCGTGAGCTCGGCGCGATCCCCGAGATCGCCGACGCACTAGAGGCCGAAGGGATCATCGAACCCTTCGCCATCCAGAACCTTGCCCTGCC
>JAFMRC010000289.1 GCA_017354375.1 Nocardiopsaceae bacterium
GGCCGGGCCCGTCGCCGGGACTCCGGCCGGGCCTGCCGCTGGGGCCCCGGCCAGGCTCGCCGTCGGAACCTCGGCCAGCGGCCCGAGGCGCTCGATGCGGCCGGAGATCTCCGCGTCTACCGGGGGGATGATCTGCGCGCCGTCGCCAAGGTACAGCTTGTAGCCGTTGTCGGGCGCCGGGTTGTGGCTCGCCGTGATCATGATGCCGGCCTGTGCGGCCAGGTGCCGGACGGCGAACGCGAGCAGTGGCGTCGGGCACGGCCGGGGCAGCAGGTGCACTCGGACGCCGACCCCCGCCAGGACGGCGGCGGCCTCGTCCGCGAACTCCTCCGACCGGTGCCGCGCGTCGCACCCGACGACGACCGAGGGCGTCCCGGCGGCCCGGTCGGATCCGCCGACTCCGGCGGATCCGGTGTCTCCGCCGACTCCGGTGGCTCGGTCGGCGAGCCAGCCGGCCACCGCGGCGGTCGTGGCCCGGACGACCGCGCGGTTCATCCGGTTCGGCCCGGCGCCTAGCCTCCCGCGGAGCCCCGCCGTCCCGAATTCCAGCTGCCCCGCGAACCGGTCCCGCAGCTCTCGCTCGGCCTCGGCGGCCTCGGCATCCAGCAGCGCGCGCAGCTCGGCCCGGTCGCGCTCATCCGGGTCGTCGGTTATCCACGCCTCGATTCGCGCCCGCAGGCCATCATCGATCATCAGATTTCATCGGTGTGGAGTTTTGTTGCACTATAAGTGTCAAAAGACTCCACGCCGTACCCCTAGTAGATGAACCACAGGCGGCGTGCCCGGTAGGTCCAGATCGTGTAGTCGTAGTAGCCGAAGCCGAGGCCGACCAGGATTATGAGCAGGCCGACCATGTCGCCAGAAGTAACGAGCAGGATCCCGCCCGCGAGGGCGACGATGGTCCAGAACGCCCACGTTATTCCGTAGAACAAGCGCTTGCCGAGTCCGTACGGACGGCCTTCCACGGGGCGCCGAGTGCTAAACGGCACGGCGTCGGCCGCCCCCTGCATCGCGCCCCTGGCTATGCCACTCATCACGGCGCCGCCCACACCCTGGCCTCGCCCGCTGGACCCGCCAGGGGACTGGTACTGCGGACCGCCCCCGGGCGCTCCCGGAATAGGACCCCACGATCCCGGCTGCTGTCCGCCCTGGCCTGGCGGGGGTCCATATTGTCCACCTTGGCCTGGTGGTGGCCCGTACTGGCCTCCCTGGCCTGGCGGGGGTCCGTACTGCCCGCCCTGACCCGGCGGTGGCCCGTACTGCCCGCCTTGGCCCGGCGGGGGTCCGTACTGGCCTCCCTGACCCGCAGCCTGGCTTCCCTGGCCTGGTGGTGGCCCGTACTGGCCTCCCTGGCCTGGCGGGGGTCCATACTGCCCGCCTTGGCCCGGCGGAGGGCCGTACTGGCCTCCCTGACCCGGCGGAGGGCCGTACTGCTGTCCGGCCCCGTACTGGGGGGCTCCGTGTGCCCCCTGGTACTGCTCGGTCATGCCACATCCCTTCACTTATTGCACTATTGTGATCACAGTTCGCGTTTGCGCTCACCGGCGGCACAGGCCAGTAGCACGGGCCGACAGTACGTGCGGGCTTGCCCCATTCGCGTACAAGGCCCCTGAAGGTTATGCCGGATGATCATCATATGTCGTGAATATAGATGGAAGTTCGGTTAAGCGTTCCAAACCCCGGCCAGGGAGCGGAGCCAGGGAGCGGAGCAACAGCCTTCAGGACTTGACGTAGGGCACGCCCTCGGCGCGCGGACCGCGAACCTTGCCGACTAGGCCCGCCACCACGACGATCGTGACCACGTACGGGGCGAGCAGCAGCAGGTTGGACTGGATCGGCACGTTGATGCTGGACAGGATCGACTGCAGCTGCGTCGTGAAGCCGAACAGCAGCGCCGCCAGCACGGCCCCCACGGGCGTGTACCGCCCGAAGATCATCGCCGCGAGCGCGATGTAGCCCTCACCGGAGGACATGTTGATGCCGAACGACCCGACCGAGCCGATCGTGAAGTAGGCCCCGCCGATCCCGGCGATCAGGCCGGAGGCGATGACGTTCCGGTACCGCATGGCCAGGACGCCGATGCCGACGGTATCGGCGGCCACCGGGTGCTCGCCGACCGCCCGGGTCCGCAGGCCCCACCGGGTGCGGAACAGCCCGATGTGCACTCCTGCCAGCGCCACGTACGTGATGTAGAGGAACACGGTCGCGTCGAAGAACACCGGGCCGATGATCGGGATGTCGCCGAGCAGCGGGATCTTCACCGGGGTGAACGTGGCCGGGTTGTTCAGCGTGTTCCCGAACGGGATCATGATCGCGTTGTAGAGATAGCCGGTGAGGCCGAGCACCAGCGTGTTCAGCACGACACCGAGCACGATCTGGTCGACCGCGTAGGCGATCGCGAACACCGCCAGCAGCGTCGCCACGAGCGACCCGGCGAGCGCCCCGCACACCAGTCCGAGCCACAGCGACCCGGTCACGGATGTGGCGATCGCCGCGCAGAACGCGCCGAGCAGCAGCTGCCCCTCGATCGCGATGTTGATCACGCCGGTCCGGGAGCAGATCACGCCGGTCAGCGCGCCGAGCATGAGCGGGATGGAATCGCTGAACGTGCCCGACAGCAGGTCCACCACGTTGAACGCGATGGCCTGGCCGCCGTCGGACCAGGCCAGCAGCGCGACCACGAAGCAGAACAGCACGAGCCCGAGGAGCAGCCGCCGCCACCCGCGCCGTCCGACGGCGGTGGCCACGGTGGCGGGCCACCCGAGGACGATGAGCAGCCGCAGCGCCGCCAGCACGAGCGTCAGCGCCCCGCACGCGTAGCAGGTCGCCGCCGCGGGCAGCGCAAGGTTCGGCACCGTGGCCTTCGCGAACTCCTGGTTGAACGCGAAGGTCGCGGTCCCGCGCGCGTGGATCCCGAACAGCGCGATGTCCGCCAGCCCGAACACCGCGAACGTGACCGGCGCCGCGAAACGGCCGCCCCATCCGGCACCGGACGAGCCCGGGGGCAGCAGCGCCGGGAGCTTAGGCGACGCGGGAGCGGCGCTACCGGAAGCGGCGCTACCGGAAGCAGGACCAGTGGAGGTCGTCACGCGTTCCACCCCTTCGACATCGCGGCCCCGCTGGTGCCTGCACCACGGGCGGCCGCGCGCGTCGCGCGCAGCCGGAACAGGGTCCGGATCAGCGGCGGCGCGGCGACGAACAAGACGATCAGCGCCTGCAGCACCTGCACGATCTGCACCGGAGTGCCGGTCACGTCCTGCATCCCCGGTGACCCGGCGTGCAGCGCGCCGAACAGCAGCCCGGCCGCCACCACGCCGCCCGGCGATCCCCGGCCGAGCAGTGCCACCGTGATCGCGTCGATGCCGTAGGTGCCGTAGCTCTGCGGGTTCAGCGTGAAGTCGGTGCCGCCAATGACCGCGGCCCCGGCCAGCCCGGCGAGCCCGCCGCCGATCAGCATCGCCAGGGCCCAGGACCGCTCCACGTTCATGCCCGCGACACGGGACGCGTTCGGGTTCGCGCCGACCGCCCGGAACTCGAACCCGGTGGTGGTCCGGTTCAGCAGCCACCAGACGCCGAACGCGCAGGCCAGCGCGATCAGGAACCCGGCGTTGATCCGCAAGTTGGAGCCGGCTAGCAGCGGGAGGTGCGCGTCGGAGGCGATCGGCGGCGTGATCGGGTTCGGGGATCCGGGTGCCTGCAGCAGCGACGCCGAGGACAGCAGGTAGGCCAGGAGGTACTGCATGACGTAGTTGAGCATGATCGTGACGATTACCTCGTGGGCGCCGGTGCGGGCCTTGACCTCGCCCACTACCCAGCCGGTCACCGCGCCGCCCGCGAACCCGCCGAGCACGCAGACGACCACGTGCACGAAGACCGGCAGGTTCACCGCGTAGCCCAGCCACGCCGCCATGATCGCGCCGCCGATGAACTGGCTCTGCCCGCCGATATTGAACAACCCCGCGCGGTACGGCAGCGCGACCGCGAGCCCGGCGAGGATCAGCGGGGTCGCCGCCACCGCCGTCTCCGACAGCGGCCCGAACACGGCCGAGAGGAACCCGTCGTGGATCGCGGTCGGTATCGACGCCTGCTGGAACAGGGCCGCCAGCGTGTGCGGGTTGACCACCGACCCCTCGAACAGGGCCACGTACGTGCCGGACGCTACGTCCCACGCCCGCGCGATCATGGCCCCGGCGCCCGGCGCGTGCAGCACCACGGGATTCGTGAACGCGCACAGGATCCCGCCGAGCACGGTGGCGGCCACGAGGGCCAGCACCGTCACGGTCACGTTGTTCGCCTCGAGGGCTTCGGAGAAGATTTTCCCGAACGGATAATGCTGACTCGGCTCCGTTCCCGGTGCCTCTTCCCTGGCCGGTGCGGCCGGCTCGGTCATGGTTTCTCCTCCGGTTCCGGGGCGTCCTCCGGTTCCGGGGCGACCGGACCCGGTTCCGTGGCGACCGGTTCCGGCTCCGTGGGCGTCAGGCCCGGGGTCAGGTCGGCCCCGCCGGCCATCAGCCGGCCGACCTCGGCGGCGGCCACGTCCGGGTCGCGGAAGCCGGTGATCTTGCCCTCGTACATGACCGCGATCCGGTCGGCGAGGGCGTAGATCTCGTCGAGCTCGGAGGAGACGATGAGGACGGCGACGCCGTGGTCGCGCTGGGAGACGATGCGCCGGTGGACGAATTCGATGGAGCCGACGTCCAGGCCCCGGGTGGGCTGGCTGGCGATCAGCACCCGGTGCTCACGGCCGAGTTCCCGCGCGAGGATAACCTTCTGCTGGTTGCCGCCGGACAGCGTCCCGGCCGCGGTGCTGGCGGACCCGGTGCGCACGTCGAACTCGGCGATCCGCTCGGCCGCGTTCTTCGCGATCTCGGGCAGCCTCAGGTTTCGTGGCCCCCCGGGAAGCAGGGGAGACGCGAACTCCTTCCGGTCGTAGGTGTCCAGGATCAGGTTCTCGGAGACGGAGAAGGAGCCGACGAGCCCATCGTCGGTCCGGTCCTCCGGCACGTAGGCGACACCGGATCGCAGGCGGCGCCTCGGCGTCGCGGTTGTCAGGTCCTCGCCGTCCACGGTGACGGCCCCGCCCGCGGTTGGCCGCAGGCCCATCAGCGCCTCGCACAACTCGGTCTGCCCGTTGCCCTGCACGCCGGCGATCCCGAGGATCTCCCCGGCCTTGACCTGGAACGACATCCTGTCTACACAGGTCTGGCCGTCGGTGCCGACAACGGTGAGGCCGGCCACGTCGAGCACCACCCTGCCCGGGCTGGCGGGCGGCTTGCTGACCCGGAGCTGGACGTCCCGGCCGACCATCAGCGCGGCCAGGTCGTCGATGGTGGCGTCCGGCGCCCGCTCGCCGACCACCGCGCCCCGGCGCAGCACGGTGATCGTGTCGGCGATCGCCTGGACCTCCCGGAGCTTGTGCGAGATGAAGATGACCGACGTCCCCCGGTCGGTCAGCTGCCTGATGATGCGGAACAGCTCTTCGGTCTCAGCCGGGGTCAGCACCGCGGTCGGCTCGTCGAGAATCAGCACGTCGGCCTTGCGCACCAGCGCCTTGATGATCTCCACGCGTTGCTGGATCCCGACCGGCAGTTCCTCGACGAGGGCGTCGGGATCCACGTCGAGGCCGTAGTCGTGCGACAGTTCCCGGACCTCGCTCCGGGTGCGGCGCGCGTCCAGCAGGCCACCCCATCCGGCTTGCTCTATGCCCAGCGTCACGTTTTCCGCGACCGTGAACGTCGGCACCAGCATGAAGTGCTGGTGCACCATGCCGATGCCGGCCGCGATCGCGTCCTTCGGCGAGCCGAGCCGGACCCCGGTCCCGTTGATGAGGATCTCGCCCTCGTCGGGCTGCAGCAGCCCGTACAGGACGTTCATCAGCGTGGACTTGCCCGCCCCGTTCTCGCCCAGCAGGGCGTGGACCTTCCCGGGTGCCACCGCGAGACTGATCCCGTCGTTGGCTACCAGGGAACCGAACCGCTTGGTGATCCCCCTGAGCTCGAGTTCCACGTGCGAGCCCCGGCTAGCCGACCGGGCTCTTGGTGGCCGGCTTGATCGCGCCGCTCTCGATCTTCTTCTTGACCGTCGCCAGCTCGGACTTCAGCGAGGCGGGCACCTTGCTGGCGAAGTGGTGGAACGGCGAGAGCCCCACCGCGCCGTTGGCCAGGGTGCCGATGAAGTCGCCGCCCTTGAACTTGTTGCTCTCCGCGGACAGTACCGCGTCCTTCACCGCCGTCTGGATGCCCTTGGTGACGCTGCTGATGAAGTACTTGCAGTACTGCGACGCGCTGACGCACCCGTCGGTGTCCACCCACTCCATGTTCACGTGCCCGCCCTGCGCGTCCGCCTGCTGGACCGCCTTGGCGGCACCGAGGCCGACGTTGCCGGCGACCGGGAAGATGATGTCCGCGCCCTCGCTGATGAACGTCTGGGTGGTCGTCTGGCCCTTGGTCTGGTCGGTGAAGTCACCGGTGAAGGTCCCCTTCTGGGTCCGCTCATTCCAGCCAATGACCTGCACGTTCTTGTGGTGCTGAGAGTTGTAGTACTGGACGCCGTCCCAGAAGCCGTCCATGTAGATGGTGACGGTGGGGAGCTCCTGCCCGCCGAACGTCGCGACCTTCCCGGTCTTCGACATGCCCGCGGCCAGGTAGCCGCCCAGGAAGCCGTCCTGGACGGTGTTGAACAGCAGCGCATCGACGTTCTTGAGCTGCGGCTTGTAGGAGTAGTCCACGATCGCGAACTTCGAGCCGGGGTTCTTCTTGGCCGCGGCCTGCGTGGCCGGGGCCATCAGGTAGCCGACCGTGACGATGATTCCGCACTTCTCGCCGAGGAACGAGTTGATGTTGGGCACGTAGTCGCTCTGCGTCGTGGACTGCAGGTATTTCGACGTGATGTTCGAGTTGGCCGAGGCGGCCTCCTGCATGCCCTCCCACGCCGACTGGTTGAACGACTTGTCGTTGATGCCCCCGGTGTCGGTGACCATGCAGGCGAGGAACTTGCCCGAGCCCACCGAGCCCGCGTGCCCGGCCGCGGCCGAGCTGGCGCCTGCCTTGGACGGCGAGCCCGACGACGGCGCGCCCGCCGTGCTGCTGCCGCAGGCGGCGAGCAGGATGCTCGC
>JAFMRC010000524.1 GCA_017354375.1 Nocardiopsaceae bacterium
GGGCGCGGGCGCGCGGGGCGGGCGCGCGGGGCGGGCGCGCGCCGCACAGGATGCCAAGTGCGCACTCGGGCCGGCTAGAACAAACCCAAATGCGCACTCGGGCCGAACGGGTAGTCGCGCCTGCGCAGCGTCCCGTTACCGTGGCTGTCATGATCGTGCGTTCGGCTGGGGTATTCGTCGTCTCCGCGTTGCTGGAGATCGGCGGGTGCTGGCTGGTGTGGCAGTGCCTGCGGGAGCATCGGGGCTGGCTGTGGGCCGCGGGCGGCGTGATCGCGCTGGGGCTGTACGGGGTGTCGGCGACGCTGCAGCCGGACTCGCACTTCGGCCAGATCCTGGCCGCCTACGGCGGCGTGTTCATCGCCGGATCGCTGGCCTGGGGGTACGTAGCAGACGGGTACCGGCCGGACCGGTTCGACATCATCGGCGCCCTGATCTGCCTGGCCGGCGTCGCCGTCATCATGTACGCGCCGCGCCGCTGAGCGCGCCCCGGGCATCAACGGCGCGTTGCTACGGCCCTGGCCGTAGCAACGGCACTTTCATCCCGCTGCCGCGCCGCTAAGACCCGGTCAGGCGGAGGCTTCGTTCAGCTTGGCCAGGTCGGGGGCGGTGAGCTGGAGTTCTACGGCGGCGAGGAGGGCGGGGAGCTGGGCGGGGGTGCGGGCGCTGGCGATCGGAGCGGTGACGGTCGGCTGGGCGGCGAGCCAGGCCAGCGCCACGGTGGCGATCTCGGCGCCGTGGGCGTGGGCGACCTCATCGAGCGCGGCGAGAACCTTCGGCCCTCGCTCGCTGGCGAGGTACTTGCCGGGGTCGAGCGTCGTGCCGGCCCGCCCGCTGTCCACGCTCGCGGAGCCGGGCCGGTACTTCCCGGTCAGGAAGCCGCCGCCGAGGCCGTAGTACGGGAATACCGCGAGGCCGTAACGTTCGGCGACCTCCCGCAACCCTCCCTCGTAGGTGTCACGGGAGACCAGGTTGTAGTGCGGCTGCAGGGCGGCGTACCGCGACAGTCCGTGCTGCCGGGCGAACGTCACAGCCGCCTCCAGCCGTTCGGGCGAAATATTGGAGGCCGCGACCGCCCGCACTTTGCCCGCCTTCACCAGCCCGTCGAGTGCGGTGACGATCTCCTCCACCGGTACCGACTCGTCGTCGTAATGGGTGTAGTAGAGGTCGATGTAGTCGGTGCCAAGTCGGCGCAGCGACGCGTCGGCCGCCTTGGCGATCGTGTCCGCCTTCAGTCCGGTGAACTCGGGGTGGCGGCCGCCCTTGGTGGCGATGACGACGTTGTCCCGGTTCCGGCGGGCGGCGAGCCACTCGCCGATGACCGTCTCGGACTCCCCGCCGACGTGCCCGGGAGCCCAGCGAGAGTAGGCGTCCGCGGTGTCGATGAAGTTGCCCCCGGCTTCGGTGTAGGCGTCCAGCACGGCGAAGGACTGGTCCCGGTCGGCGGTCCAGCCGAAGACGTTGCCTCCGAGGTTGAGCGGGTAGATCTCGATGCCGGTGTCGCCAAGGTTCTTCAGGGTAGCCATGCCTCTAGTCAACCATCTTGGGCGCCGCTGTCCTCGCCCGGCGCGGGCGCGGGAGGCGCGCAGTTGCCGGGGGGTGGCGGGCCGTCGGGGCAGGAATCCCGCACCTCGCGGACGGCGGTGAGGATGTTGCGGTACCCCGTGCACCGGCAGATCACTCCGGACAGCGCGGCCGGCAGCTCCTCGTCGGGCACCGACGGCGAGTGCGCGAGCAGGTCATAGCTCGACATCAGGAATCCCGGCGTGCAAAAACCGCACTGCACCGCGTGGTTACGCCCGAAGGACTCCTGGAGCGGGTGCAGCTCGCCCGGCCTGCCGAGTCCCTCGACGGTGACGATTTCCGCCTCGTCGGCCTGCACCGCGAGCATCAGGCAGGAGCGCACGGCCTCGCCGTCGAGCAGCACGGTGCACATGCCGCACACCCCGTGTTCGCAGCCGATGTGCGTCCCGGTCAGGCCGAGATGGTCGCGCAGGGCGTCGGCCAGCGTGATCCGGGCGGGCAGCGTGAGCACCGCCGGCGTTCCGTTGACCGTCATCCGGGTCTCGACCAGGTCCTCCGGGCCCGCGTTAACCGGCCTCACGACAGCGACCCGTGGTATGCGCGGGCGAGTTCCCTCGCGGCGAGCACGCGCAGCAGCCGACGGCGGTAGGCGCGGGATGCGTGCGCGTCCCCCGCGGTGTCGGTCATCTCATCGGCCACCGGGGTGAGCGGCCCGGACAGGGCGTCGGCCAGCGCCTCCGACCCGGCGGCCGACGCCGTTCCTGGCCGGGCGTCCAGCGTCTCGACCGCCTCGGCCAGCTCGGCGGTGACATCGCGCGTCACCGGCCGGCTCGACACGCCGAAGCCGGTCAGCGTCGCCTCGCCGTTCGGCCGGACCCGCGTCACCACTCCGGCCAGCGCGAAGTCTCCGTGCCTGCGGGCGATTTCGGCGAACCCGAAGCTCTCTCCCGCCGCCGCGACCGGGAACCGGACGGCCGTCACGATCTCGTCCGGGTCCAGTGCCGTCGTCAGGGAGCCGAGGAAGAAATCCCGGGCGCGCACGTCGCGCCCCCCGGCCGGCCCGGCGACCGCGATCGACGCGTCCAGGCAGCAGGCGACCGCGGGAAGCTCGGCGGCCGGGTCGGCGTGCGC
>JAFMRC010000290.1 GCA_017354375.1 Nocardiopsaceae bacterium
GTCGCGGGCGCGGCCGACTACTCCTACCGGCGGCCGTCGCGGCGCGCGTCCGCGGTACCGTCCGTGGTGCTGCCGGCGCTTCGGCGGCCGGTGCCGGAACTGGCGGTGGTGTGTGACACGTCGGGTTCGATGAGCGAGGAACTACTCGCGATGGCGCTCGCCGAGGTGGAGGGCCTGCTGCGCGGGCTCGGGCTGGGGCGGCGGCTGCGGGTGCTGGCCTGCGACACCGCGGTGAGCCCTGCCCAGCGGGTGACCTCGGCCCGGCAGGTTTCGCTGGTCGGCGGCGGCGGGACGAACATGGGCGCGGGGATCGACGCCGCGCGCTCGCTGCGGCCCCGCCCCGCGGTATGCGTGGTGCTGACCGACGGCTACACTCCATGGCCGCGCGAGGCACCGAGGGGAATGCGGGTGGTGGCCGGCCTGCTCGGCCCCGACTCCCCCGAGGCGCCGTCCTGGGCCCGTTCAGTGCGGGTGACGGCGGACTAGCTCGTCTCACAAGGGGCAGGGCTCTGAAAGGCAGGACACCGAGTGCGGTGCTCATGGGGGGGCAGGATGACGCACGAGAACCCCGCGGGTCAGAGAGGGAACAGGCCCGCGGAGGGGACGCTGACCGTGATCGCGGTGCTGCTGACGTTCGCGTCGGGGGCGTCGGACGTGGCCAGCTTCACCCGGCTCGGGAACGTGTTCACCAGCGTGATGACCGGGAACATGGTGATCTTCGGGCTGTCGCTGGCGCGTGGCTCGGTGCTACTGTCGGCGACCGCCGTGACCGCGTTCGCCGGGTACGTGCTTGGCGTCACCGTGGGTGCGAGAATCGCCTGGCATCATGCCACGCGGCGGGCCGGCGCGGCCGCCGGCGAGGACTGGCCGCCGCACATCACGCTGACGCTGCTGACCGAGCTCGCGCTGTTCGCCATGGTCCTCGTCGGCTGGGAGGTCACTGGCTCCGCGCCGTCGGGGGCGGCGCGGTTCGCCATCCTGGTCGTCGCGGCGTGCGCGATGGGCGTCCAGTCGGCCGCCGTTAACCAGATGGGACTGGGCAACGTATCCACGACCTACCTGACCGGGACGCTCACCGGGCTGGTCACCATGGTCGCCCGGCCCGGCAGGCAGCGGCCGGGGTCGCGCCGGCCGGGCGTGCTGGCCGGGCTGCTGGCCGGGGCCGTGCTGGCCGGGTTTCTCGTCGCCAACGCGGCGGAGGCCGTGCCGCTGCTGCCCCTGCTCGCGGTCGGCGCGACCGCTCTGCTCGCATCGGGCCGGATCCCGCTAGGAAACCCGACTCGTAGTTAGAGGATGCGGTCCGTGATGCGGTGCGGGCTGGTCTTGACCGGGCCGTTCCAGTCGGCCTCGCGGATCGCGCGCATTGCCCGCTTACGGGTCGCGGAGTCCATCCGGTCGATGAACAGGACGCCGTCCAGGTGGTCGGTCTCGTGCTGCATGCAGCGCGCGAGCGTCTCGGTGCCCACCACCTGCACCGGGTCTCCGCGGTCGGTGAAGCCCTTGGCCACCGTGTTGAGACGGCGCTTGACGTCGTAGTAGATCCCGGGGAACGACAGGCAGCCCTCTTCGCCCTCCTGTTCCACCTCGTCAGGGAACTCAAGGGCGGGATTCACCAGGTAACCGCGCTCGTCGCCGACGGCGTAGGCGAACACGCGCAGCCCGACGCCGATCTGCGGCGCGGCGAGCCCGGCGCCCTGGGCGTCGTCGAGCGTCTGGGTCAGGTCCTTGACGAGGTTACGGAGCTGCTTGTCGAAGTCGGTGACGGGGTCGGCGGCGGTGCGCAGTACCGGGTCGCCGAACAGCCGGATCGTACGGATGGCCATGTCATAAGGGTAGCGGCATCGGGGGCACCGGCATCCGGGGCACGATCGCGGACCAAGTTTCTTGACAACCGGGGGAGATGAAATATACAAATGGAGTTGTAAGTTTCTTCGGAGTGAAGGGGGAAGCCAGGGTGGCGTCCCTCCGAGGGAGGTAACGAGATGTACCTGACGACTCTCGACCGCGAGTTCGACCACATGGTCCGCCGGGCGTTCGGCCCCTGGCTAGACAGCAACAATTCCGGTAACACTGCCGGCGGCGGACGGGACACAACGTTCGCGATGGACGCCGTCCGGCGCGACGGGGAGGTCGTGCTGCGGTTCGACGTCCCGGGCGTGAACCCGGAGCAGATCGACGTGACCGTCAATCACGGGTACCTGACCGTGAGCGCGACGCGCGAGGACACCACGACCGAGGGCGACCAGTACGTCGTGCGCGAGCGGTCCTTGGGCACCGTGACGCGCAGCATCCGCCTGGCCGACAACCTGGACACCGAGAAGATCCAGGCATCCAACGTCAACGGCGTCCTGGAGATCCGGATCCCGGTCAGCGAAGAGGCCAAGCCGCGCAAGATCACGGTCAGCGACAAGAAGGAACTGACCAGCTGAGCGGCGCTAGCCCGGAGGTAAGCGGCCGGCGGGTCCTGGACCCGCCGGCCGTTACCATTCGGGGGGAGGTGGCATGAACCGGGAACTGTTCGACGACGAGAACGTCCCGCTCTACACGGTGGGGCAGGTCGCGGAGATGCTGGCGGTCAAGCAGGCGTTCCTGCGCCGTGTCGACGAGCTCCGCGTCGTCTCCCCGCAACGGTCTCAGGGCGGCCAGCGTCGTTACACGCGCGTCGAGATCCGCGTCATCCAGCAGGTCGCGTCCATGGCTGACCGGGGCATGACGATGCCTGCCATCCGGCGGATCATCGAGCTTGAGCGACAACTAGCGGAGGTGACCCGCGAGCGCGACGCCCTCGCGGCAAGGCTGGCCGAGGTAACCGAGCTCGCCGCCGCGAGCGGGCTCACCGAGGCTCTGCGGGAGCGAGCACGGGCCGCAGGGACTCAAGGACGGCAGGATCGTCAATAGTCGAGGGGATCGGCTCCTCCCTACCGTTCGCGATTCCCCGCATGGTCTTGCGGAGGATCTTTCCCGAGCGGGTCTTGGGCAGCGCGGGCACGATGTCCAGGCTCTTCAGCGTGGCGATGGGGCCGATCCTGTCCCTGATCATCTGCGCGAGCTCCCGGCCCACGGCGCCGACGTCGGCGTCCGCGTCGGCCTTGAGGACGACGAAGCCGCGGGGCATCTCCCCCTTCAGCTCATCAGCGACGCCGAACACGGCGCACTCGGCGACCGCGGGGTGGCTGGCCAGGACCTCCTCCATCTCGCCGGTGGACAGCCGGTGGCCGGCCACGTTGATGACGTCGTCGGTACGGCCCATGACGTACAGGTAGCCATCGTCGTCCTTGAAGCCGCCGTCACCGGTCACGTAATAGCCGGGGTACCTGTTCAGGTAGGCATTCCTGAAGCCGTCGTCGTCGTGCCACAGGGTGGGCAGGCAGCCCGGTGGCAGCGGCAGCCTGATGGCGATGTCGCCGGTCTCGTTCGGCTCCGCTTCCGTGCCGTCGGAGTCGAGGATCCTCACGTCGTACCCGGGGACAGGCTTCGTCGGGGAGCCGGGCTTCGCCGGAAGGGGCTCCAGCCCCATCGGATCGGCGGCGACCGCCCAGCCGGTCTCGGTCTGCCACCAGTGATCGACGACCGGGACGCCCAGCAGGTCCCTCGCCCACTGGTAGGTGTCGGGATCCAGGCGCTCCCCCGCCAGGAACAGGTACTTGAGAGTCGCGAGGTCGTGCCCCTCCTTGAGCGCGCCGTCCGGATCCTCCTTGCGGATCGCGCGGAAGCCGGTAGGCGCGGTGAACAGCGACTTGACTCCGTGCTCGGAGATCACCCGCCAGAACGCGCCCGCGTCCGGCGTGCCGACCGGCTTGCCCTCGTACAGGACCGTCGTGCAGCCCGCCAGCAGCGGCGCGTACACGATGTAGGAGTGCCCGACCACCCAGCCGATGTCGGACGCGGCCCAGAACGTCTCGCCCTGGTGCGTGTCGTAGATGTACCGCATCGACCAGGCGAGCGCGACCGCGTGCCCGCCGTTGTCCCGGACGACGCCCTTCGGCTTCCCCGTCGTACCCGACGTGTACAGGACATACAACGGGTCCGTGGCATCCACCGGCACGCATTCCGCCGGCTCCACCCCGGCCCCCGCTTCTCCAGTCGTCCCCGCTTCTCCAGCCGCCCTCACTTCAGTTCTTGCTGTTATCAGATCGGCCCAGTCGAGGTCGTTCCCGCCCAGGCGCGCCGGGGCCTGCCGGCGCTGGAAGACGATCGTCTTATCCGGCTTGTGCGCGGCTTCCGCGATGGCCGCGTCCAGGATCGGCTTGTACTCGACAACCCGGGCGCCCTCGATGCCACAGGACGCGGACACGATCAGCTTGGGCCGCGCGTCGTCGATCCGGACCGCCAGCTCGTGGGCGGCGAACCCGCCGAACACGACGGAGTGGATCGCGCCCAGCCGGGCGCACGCCAGCATGGCGACAACCGCCTCGGGGATCATCGGCATGTAGATGACGACGCGATCGCCCTTAGCGACGCCGAGCGCCCTCAGCGCTCCGGCAAACGTCGCGGTTTCGTCCCGTAGCTGCCGGTAGGTAAGGGTCCGCTTGGTGCCGGTGACGGGGGAGTCGTAGATCAGGGCGTCCTGGTCGCCGCGGCCCGCATCGACGTGCCGGTCGACCGCGTTGTAGCAGGTGTTGAGTGTTCCGCCGACGAACCACCGGTAGAAGGGCGGGTTGCTGTCGTCCAGGATGGTTTCCGGCTCGGTATACCAGTCGATGGCTTCGGCGGCCTGCGCCCAGAAGCCCGCTGGATCATCGAGACTGCGGCGGAAAGCGTCTTCGTATGCGCCCATGACCGGAGGTTAGCCCAGGCCACGGGCGCTGTGAAGCGATCCCGGCCAGGCCTCGCCAAACGGGAGGGAGACGGGCGCCCGGGGGAGTCGCCTGAAATCCGTTAGGTACCATGGTTCGAACACTCGCGTGGAACTTAGGTGCTGATATGCAGCACTTATCCTCCACGCGGACGCCTGTGGCCTTCATGCGTGGCGAGGGCGCGGTATCGATGCCGGCGGCGGGCGGAAATGGCACCGTGTCAGCGGGCGCCCTCGACGGTTACACCGCGGGTCGTGAACTCGGCCGTCACGTCATCGGGGACGTCGGGGGTGATCACTGGCTTCGCGCGACGACCGTGGAGCTGGATGACGAGCTGGAGGTCCTTCTTCGTCCGACCTGGATCCCAGTTGTACCAGTGGATGAAGTCGCCGCTGCCCCATAGCCGGTACCTGCCTGACAACCCGGCCATCGGCACGACGCGGACTCGCTCGATCGCACGGTACGGGACGCGCTTGTCCCCGAAGGGGAAGTAGTACTTCCGGATCACCAGGGCTTCATCGGTGCACGCCACGCGGCCGTCGTCGTACGCCATGTGGGCTAGATTAACGCTTGGTGAGACGGCGAAGCGCCTTGGAACGATGTGACATCGACTGTCCGATATTTGTCACATATTTTCATTTTGGCCTTGTGCGTGACATGGCAGCGGGCCAAGCTGGATCAATCGGACAGGTTGGACCGGAAGCAAACAGCTGGCCCGGAAGCGAACAGGAGGACGATCCATGGCGCAGGGAAAGCCAGTTAACAGGCGCAGGATATTGCTCGGCGGAGCCGGCGTTGCCGCGGCGAGCATGGTTGGCGTTCCCACCGCGCAGGCGCTAACCCGCCCGCGTGCGCCTCGTCCGGGCAGGGGCTTCCCCACCGCCCTGACCAACCAGCAGCTCGCCGGGCAGCGCGTGATCTTCTCCTATTCCGGCCTGACCCCACCGGACAGCCTGCTGCAGCAGATCAGCGCGGGCGAAGCGGCCGGGGTCATCTTCTTCGGCGGCAACATCAGCAGCGAGAGCCAGATCGCGTCGGTGATCAAGCAGCTCAACTCGGCGAACGCCAGCAGCCCGGTGAAGGCGCCGCTGCTGCTGATGACGGACCAGGAGGGCGGCGAAGTGGCCCGCCTGCCCGGCGCCCCGGCGCAGTCGGAGAAGGAGATCGGGGAGTCGAGCGATCCGGCTTCCGCGGCATCGCAGGCGGGAACCGGCGCGGGGAAGAACCTCGCGGGCGTCGGCATGAACGTCAACCTGGCGCCGGTGCTGGGCGTATACCGGCAGGCCGGCGATTTCCTGGATCAGTACCAGCGCTCCTACAGCATGGACCCGTCGGTCGTGACCGAGTGCGGCAAGGCGTTCATCACCGCCCAGCAGGCGGCAGGCGTGGCGGCCACCGCCAAGCACTTCCCCGGGCTCGGGGCGGCGACCGCCAGCCAGAACACCGACGAGGGACCCGTTACCCTCAACGTCTCCCTGTCCGACCTGCACAGCATCGACGAGGCACCGTACCCGGCCGCAGTCAGCGCCGGAGTCAAGCTGGTCATGGTCAGCTGGGCCGTCTACCCCGCCCTCGACCCCAACAACCCGGCGGGACTGTCCCCGACGATCGTTCAGCAAGAGCTGCGCGGCCGGAACGGCTTTACCGGAGTGACCATCACCGACGCGCTGGAGGCCGGGGCGATCAGCGCCCTGGGCACGACAGGGGAACTCGCGGTCAAGGCGGCGCAGGCGGGCATGGACCTGATACTGGCCTCCTCTCAGGACGCGACCCAGGGCCAGGACGTGGTCAGCGGCCTGGCCACCGCTCTCGCGAACGGCACGCTCGGCCAGTCCAACTTCGGCGCCGCGGTGAACCGGATCACCTCGCTCCGCGCGAGCCTTTCCTGAAGCAGAGGTGATTGAGCGCGGGTAAGCTAGGTGCCGTGTAGCCCTCGTAGCTCAGCGGATAGAGCAACTGCCTCCTAAGCAGTAGGTCGCGCGTTCGAGTCGCGCCGAGGGCGCTGGGTTTCCGGAACCGGACGACGGTCGCGTGCCAGATAACTTGGCGGTCATGCGCTTCTTGGACTTACTGACCGCACGGATAGGCGGTCGCTCTCCGGTGTGCAATAAGAGGCATATGCCCATTCTGCAGAGTGCCCCACCGACACGATCACGCGGCATCGGGCATGGCGTGGAGTTTTTTTGCATTATATGTCAATACCACTTACCCTATTGGCCCCACCAGCCACAGAAGCATCTCCGGGGATGCCCGCGGCGTGCGTTCCCCTTCTCCCCGGCCCGCTCGATTGCGCAATCGATGTGGCTATAG
>JAFMRC010000525.1 GCA_017354375.1 Nocardiopsaceae bacterium
GACCCTGTTGGCTTATTAGTTTCAGGCTGCGAGATCGAGTTCTTGTAGATGGCTGACATGGCCTCGGTCGGGCGGGCTGCCTGTCCACCAGTCATCGAGGCGGATGAGGTTGAGGGCGGCAGCGGCGATGGAGTGCTCGAGGCTGGTCCTGGCCAGTCCGAGGTAGCGGGCGCGGCGGATGCCGGTGACGTGGGAGGCCTGTCTCATCAGGCCTTCCACTCCGGCGCGGGCGCCGTAGCGCGCCTGCCACTCCCGGGTGCCCTGCTCGGCGCGGGCGGCGGCGACGGCTTCGTGGACCTCGCGGGGCCGGAGGGTGAGCTGTCGCCCGCTGCGGGCGGACCGGGTGCACTTGTCCCGGACGGGGCAGTCGCGGCAGGTCACGGGGGAGAACTTCACGACGATGGCCTCGGCCCCGTTTTTCACGGAGGGGTTCCAGCTGGTGCTGGTCCTGCCCTCGGGGCAGGTGACCTGCCGGTCTTCCCAGTTGATCGCGAACATGGGCGTCGTGTAGCCCCCGGTGCGCTCCTGCCAGCTGACGCCGTCTTTCAGCGGCCCGGTCAGGGTGATGCCGCGGTCCCGGGAGGCGATGAGGTGGGCCGCGCTGGCGTAGCCGGAGTCGGCGAGGTGCTCGCAGGGCGCCAGCCCGGCCTGTTCCTGCAGGTCGTGGATGACCTGGGTCATCACCATGTCGGGCACGGAGGCATGCGTGGTCGCGGTGCAGGTGACCAGGTTCGGGAACTCCGGCGTGCCGGCGGCGGGATCGTCGCGGCCCGGGTCGCTGACGGTCTCGCTGAAGTGCGCCTTGTACCCGAGCCAGCGGGTATCGCGCTTCTCCCCGTAGCGGGCGTCGGGGTCATAGGGGGACACGATCCGGTCTCTGCCGGGCGGGAGGCCCTGCTCGGAGCCGTCCCGCCATGTCACCTTCCCCCCGCCGGGCCCGGACTCGCGGTAGAACTGCTGGAGGAGGACGACCCGCAGGGCCCGCACCGCGGGCAGGTCCCCCGCGGCCGGCGGCGCGCCCGGCCCGGAGACCTGTTCCAGCAGGAAGTAGCCGTCGCGGGCGTACTGCACGGCGAGCCGCTCCCGGGCCGCGGCGCTGCCGGGCAGCCGCATCTGGCAGATCTTCTGCCCGTAGGCTTTCTGCCAGGACGTGTCGATGATCCCGGCCAGCCAGGCCGGCTCCGCCGCGGCGAGGGCCTCGACCGCGGCGCGGACGGACTCCCCGGCCAGCTCCAGCCGGTTCAGGTCCCGGACCCGGGCCAGGACGTGGGTGGAGTCGGTCCGCTGCCGCGTCCCGGCCTTCACCAGGCCGGCCTCCTTCAGCCTGCGCAGCAGCAGGTCCAGCGGGCGCCGCCTGCCCGCGTCCCCCTCGGCCAGCCGGGCCCTGAACTCGCTCAGGACCGAGAAGTCGAATCCCGGGTCGGTCATCTCCAGCCCGAGGCAGTACTTCCAGTCGATCCGGCCCCGCACCGCGTCGGCAGCCTGCCGGTCGGTCAGGTTCTCGGTGAACTGCAGCACCGTCACCGTCATCAGCTGCGCCGGCGACAGCCCCGGCCTGCCCCGCGCGCCGTACAGGCCCCCGAAATCAGCGTCCTCGCACCATGACCCCAGCTCGTCCCGGACCCGCATCGCCAGCGACCCCTTCGGGAACGACGCCCGCGCCATGCGCGCCGTCTCCTCAGGGACCTCCGGCCACTCTCCCGGCCGCACCGACATGATGACCCCCGTCTCCCGGCCGGAAGCAGCGGAAGGAAAACACCGGCCGCGCCCCCAGCATGACGCACATCACCAGACACCGCACGCAAGATCCCCCGGCACCGGGGCTTCGGCACCAGGGGATCCTGGGATCTACAGTTGTGTTCTACCTGCCAACGACCTTGAGGTAATAAGCCAACAGGGTCTCTGAGCAGCAGGAACTGCGAACTTAAGGCCGGGTGGAAGGGTTTAGAAGGCGCCCTCGGGGATGTCCATCAGGTCGTTGGTGGTGGCGTCGACGATCTTGCGCTCGGACTCCAGGCGGGGCAGGACGTTGGCGGCGAAGAACTTCGCCGCCGCGATCTTGCCGGTGTAGAAGTCGCTCTCGGACTCGGGCAGGTCGCCCTTGTCGAGGGCGGCGATCGCGACCTCGGCCTGGCGGCCGAGCAGCCAGGCGATGACCAGGTCGCCGAACGCGTAGAGCAGGCGGACGGAGTTCTGGCCGACCTTGTAGATCTCCTCCGGCTTCTCCAGCGACGACAGGGTGTACTCGGTCAGCCTGGCGATGATCGCCTGGACCTGGGTCACCCCGTCGGCGATGGCCTCGCGCTCGGTCTTCAGCCGGCCGTTGCCGGCCTCGGAGGCGGCGAACTCGGAGATCTCCGCGATGAGCGCGTTGGCCGCGGCGCCCTGGTCACGGACCATCTTCCGGAAGAACAGGTCCATGCTCTGGATCGCCGTGGTGCCCTCGTAGAGGCTGTCGATCTTGGCGTCCCGGATGTACTGCTCGATCGGGTAGTCCTGCAGGAAGCCGGAGCCGCCCAGGGTCTGCAGCGAGTGCGTGAGCATCTCATACGACCGCTCGGAGCCGACGCCCTTGAGGATGGGGAGCAGCAGGTCGTTGCGGGCCTCGGCGGCCTTGTCCTCGCGGCCCTCGGCCGTGGCCA
>JAFMRC010000291.1 GCA_017354375.1 Nocardiopsaceae bacterium
GGGCGGGCCGCCACCGGGGTGGCCGCCGCCCCCGCCGTGCTTCGCAGGCGGGCGGGGAGCCGACTGGCCGTTGCCCTTGCTCCACAGCTCGCTGGACCGGGGCACCGAGGGGAACGCTCCCGCCCCCTTCAGGTCGGCGTGGTCGAACGCCGCGTGCCACATCGTCGCCGGGGCGTTCGCGCCGAACATCTCCGACGGGCAGGACGCGCCGCCGTACTCAAGCCGGTAGCAGGCGGACGAGCCCGCCATGGTGTGCCCCGTGGGGGAGATCGGGTTGAACACCGACGTGTAGGAGACGAGGTTAGTGGTATATCCGGCGAACGCGGCGTACGGCGTTCCGCTGCCGTTCTCCACGTTGGAAGTGCCGGTCTTGCCCGCCGCGTGGTAGCCGGACAGGCCGCCCGGCCCTCCCGAGGACGGCGAGCCCGTGCCGGTGGTGAGCACGCCCTGCAGGATGTAATTCGCGGCGTTCGCCACGGTGGGGGACAGCACCCGGTGGCAGCCCGCCTTCGGCACCGGCAGAGACTTGCCCGAGGCGTCGGTCACCTTGCTGAGCGCGACCGGCTTGCAATAGATCCCTCCGGACGCGACCGTGGCGTACGCGGCGGCCATCGACATCGGCGCCACGCCCACGGAGCCGAGGGTGAAGGCGGGGTAGGAGTCGGCGTGAGCCGCCAGCAGCGACTGGCCGCTGGCGGTCGTGAGCCCGAGCTTCGCCGCGGTCTTCACCACGTTGCACAAGCCGACCTTCTTCTCGAGTTCGGCGTAGAAGACGTTGATCGAGTTGGTGGTGCCGGTGTACAGCGTGTCCGTGCTGGAGCCGGGTCCTTCCGCGTTGGTCACGTTGAACGGCGAGGTCTCGGAGCCCTGGCAGTTCCGGTACCCGGAGATCGTCGTGGACCCGGGCACGGTCGCCGTGTAGCCGAACGGGACGCCCTGCTCAAGGGCGGTGATCAGGGTGAACAACTTAGACGAGGAGCCGGTCTGGACGCCGACGGCGCTGCCCCCGTACTGCGCGGGGGCGGCGTAGTCGATCTCGGTCTGGCCGTTCCCGCCGCCGTACGGGCGATCCTCGGCGATCGCCATGATCTTGCCGGTGCCGGGCTGCATCATCACCTGGGTACCGGCGTTGCCAGCCGGGTTGTAGGCCTGGCTATGGGCCGGGAGGACGTAGTTGACCGCCTCCGTAGCGGCGTGCTGGTCGGTGGGGTTGAGGGTGGTGTAGATCTTCAGGCCGCCGGTCGCGAGCGCCTTGGCCCGGTCGGCGGTGGTAGCGCCGAACGTCTTGTCCAGCAGGATCGTGTGCAGCACGTAGTCGCAGAAGAACGCGGACCTGGTCGCGGTGTGCGCGCTGCAGCCGCTCTGCACGGCGCCGGGGTGCAGCCCGAGCTTCTGCTTCAGCGCCCGCGCCTCGCTGGAGTGACTTAGCCGCTTCGTCTGCATCATCCGGGCCAGCACGGTGTTGCGACGCTCCCGCGACTGCGACTTGTTCACCAGCGGGTCGTACCGGGACGGATCCTCCACGATGCCCGCCAGCGTGGCGGCCTGCGTGACCGACAGCTTCGCCGCGGTGGTGTGGAAGTAGGTTTCCGCGGCGGCCTCGATGCCCCAGGCGCCGCTGCCGTAGAACGCGTCGTTCAGGTAGGCGGCCAGGATCTGCTTCTTGGACATGGTGTGCGCGACCTGGACGGCCATCCGCAGCTGGTCCATCTTGCGGCCGAGGGTGTCGGCGGTGGCTGCCCTCTCGGCCGCCGCGCTGCCAAGCCCGTGCAGGACGAGCACGTCCTTCACGTACTGCTGCTCGATCGTGGACGCGCCCTGGATCGGCTTGTGCTCCAGGTCGTTGACCAGCGCTCGCACCGTGCCCTTGATGTCGATGGCACCGCGTTGCCAGAACCTGGTGTCCTCGATCGCGACGATCGCCTTGCGCATCGCGGGCGAGATCTGGTTGTAGCCGACCGGCTGCCGGTTGATTCCCGAGTAGGTCTTGCCGGGGCCGAGGTCGACGCCGTACACGTACGTGATCGGGTGGCCCTGGGCATCCAGGATTTCCGACCGCTGCGGCAGGCTGGACGCGTTCAGCGACAGGGTGGTGAAGCTGCTGGCGGCGTTCCGGACGGAGATGCCGGTCGCGGCGACGATGGGCAGCACGGTGGCGGCGGCGAGCACGCCACCGAGCGCCGCGAGCATGACCAGGCGGCCGAGCGCCCCGGTCCGTGACAACAAATCCCCTCCAGGCACGCCTAATAGAGTACGCGCTTCATAAAAGTACTACCGCGACCGTCCGGATGCCTATGGCAACAACCTGCGATTTTCGTGACGGCGAGGGCATGTTCGCCGCCGAACGGTGACTAAACTCGTACGTGTACATAGCTCATAAGGACTATCTATGAAATGGGCACGCCGGGGACTTGGCATTCATGGCCCAAGTTCCGTAAGTTGCATTGTCACGAACAGATAACCGTCGCAGGGTGGCCGCACATCCTGTACGGGCAGCAATCCGTCAATGCAGACCGTCCGGACACCCGCGTGTCCGGCGATCAAGAGGAGTTGGGCACATGTGGATCACCGACTGGACCACACGCGCCGCCTGCAAGGGGACCGACCCTGACGAGCTGTTTGTCCAGGGTGCAGCCCAGAATCGCGCCAAGCTCATCTGCCGGGGATGCCCGGTCCGCACCGAGTGCCTTGCGGATGCGCTCGACAACGGGATCGAATTCGGCGTCTGGGGCGGAATGACCGAGCGCGAGCGGCGGGCGCTTCTCCGCCGTCGCCCCGACGTCACGTCGTGGCGTGAGCTGCTTGAGCGGGCCCGTGACCGCTACGAGCGCCAGGGCACGGTCGATGAGCTAGTAGCCACCAACTGACCCTCGTCGGTGCCCGCTGGCAACGGCGCCAGCACCCCGGCGCAGCCCCCGGGTAATTTTCTAGGGCTCATCCGCGAGCAACTCGCCCACCCGGCGCAGCCCGGCGAGATCGTGCACGTCCTCTGGCAGGGCAGGGACTTCCAGGATGGGAACGGCCGGGTAGGCCGACGTGAAGGTGACGGCCACTCGCTGTTCACGCTCGCCGAGGTTCATCCGGGCGGCGTGCAGCCGCAGCGCGGCTGCCGCGACGACGTCCGCCGGGGCGGGCTCAGGTAGCTGCGACGGCGGCTGGGATGACTCAGCCGCCGAAGATCCGTTCGGCATGGGCTCCAGGGTTTCGGCGGCGGCCAGGGACCGCGCCGCGGAAAGCCGCGTTGCCGTCGGCCGGTGCACCCGGTTCAGGACCAGCCCGGCGAGCGGCATGCGCTCTTCGTCCAGCCGTTCCACGAAATATGAGGCTTCGCGGAGCGCGTCGGGTTCCGGTGCCGCCACCACGAGGAACGACGTCCCCGGTGCCTGCAGCAGCCGGTATGTCGCCTCGGCGCGCTCCCTGAACCCGCCGAACATGGTGTCGAACGCCGTCACGAACGTCTGCGCGTCGCGCAGCACCTGCGCGCCGAGGATCTTGGTCAGCGTGCCGGTCACGACCGAGAAGCCGGCGTTGAGCACCTTCGTGAACGGCCGGGTCGCCTTCGCCGGGGTGAGCAGCAGCTTGATCAGCCGCCCGTCGAGGAACCGGCCGAGGCGCTCCGGCGCGTCCAGGAAGTCGAGCGCCGACCGGGACGGCGGCGTGTCCACGACGATCAGGTCCCACTCGCCGGACGTGCGCAGCTGCCCCAGCTTCTCCATCGCCATGTACTCCTGCGTGCCGGCGAAGCTGGAGGACAGCGCCTGGTAGAACGGGTTGGCCAGGATCTGCGCGGCCCGCGCCGGGTCGGCGTGCGCCTCGACGACCTCGTCGAACGTGCGCTTCATGTCCAGCATCATCGCGTGCATCGAGCCGCCGGCCTCGACGGAAACCCCGTCGACGCGTCGCGGCGTGTTGTCCAGCGACGTCAGCCCCATCGACTGCGCGAGCCGCCTGGCCGGATCCACGGTCAGCACGCAGACCTGCCGCCCGCGCTCGGCGGCGCGCAGCCCGATCGCGGCGGCCGTGGTGGTCTTGCCCACGCCGCCGGAGCCGCAGCACACGATGATGCGGGCGCGCCGGTCGTCGATGATCCGGTCCACGTCGAGTCGCGGGTTCTCCGGAGTCATGCGGCCCCCTGCTCGCGCAGTTGCGCCGCGAGCCCGTGCAGCGCGGCCAGGTCGATCCCGCCGGTGCACAGCCGCAGCTCGTACATCGGCTGTCCGGCTGCCGTCAGCTCCGCGCGCCGCCGGTCGGTCAGCTCGACGTGGCGCGCGTGCTCGTCGAGCTCGGCGGCAAGCGCACCGGCGAGCGAATCGGCGGAGCGCAGCCCGGCCCGGGCGAGGGAACTGGCGAGCGCGGCGATGTCCGGTTCCTTCTTCAGCTCCTCGCGGGGCAGTACCGCGGGCCGGGCCATGTTGATCATGATGCCGCCGACCTGCATGCCCTTGACCTCATTGAGCTCGGCGATGCCGTCGAGCGTCTCCTGGACGGGCATCTCCTCCAGCGTGGACACGAAGTGCACCGCGGTCTGCGGGGACCTGATCACGTTCGCGACGCTGTCGGCGTGGGAGCGGATCGGGCCGACCTTCGCCAGCCCCGACACCTCCGTGGAAACATTGAGGAACCGGGCGATGCGCCCGGTAGGCGGAGCATCCATCACGACGGCGTCATAAACGTATTTATCGGTCCTTGACGGCGTCGCCCGTCGCCGCGTCGCCTCGGTCGCCTTGCCGGTGACCAGCACGTCGGACAGCCCCGGCGCGATCGTCGTCGCGAAGTCCACCATGCCGAGCCTCGTCAGCGCGCGCCCGGCGCTGCGCATCCCGTAGAACATCTGGAGGTAGTCGAGCAGCGCGCCCTCCGGGTCGATGGCCAGCGCGAACACGTCGCCGCCGCCGCCGGAGCCCCCGCCGGAGCCGGGGCCGATCGCGATCTTCCGCTCCTCGTACGGCAGCGGCGGGCGGTCGAAGAGCCGCGCGATGCCCTGCCTGCCCTCGGCCTCGATCAGCAGCACCTTCCGGCCGCCGTGCGCCAGCGCCAGCGCGAGGGCGGCGGCCACCGTGGTCTTGCCCGTGCCGCCCTTCCCCGTCACGACGTGCAGCCGCACCCCGTCCCAGTCAGTGTCCCTCGCGGTCATCGCCGTTTGCTTCCTTCCTCGCTCCTTGGGAGGTTATCCGGTGCTGTTGACCGGCAGGTGCTGGTCAAACCTTTAACACCCGGTATGCCGAACGGATCGTGGCGACTCACCCGTGCAGCCGCTTGCCAATGCGGTCTAGGCTGGCGCAAAAGCCCGCCGCGACGCGAGGAGGCGTCCGCGGTGCGATGAAGGAGGCGATCGCGATGGCAGCCGTCATCGTCGTGCTGGTGATCGTGGTGATTGCCGCGCTGATTGCGGTCGGGCGGTCGGTCCGGATCGTCCAGCAGTTCGAGAAGGGCATCGTGTACCGGTTCGGGCGGGTGCTGCCGGAGGTGCGCGGCCCGGGGCTTACCCTGCTGCGGCCGATCGGGGACCGGATGCAGAAGGTCAACATGCAAATCGTCGCCATGGCGGTGCCCGCCCAGGAGGGGATCACGCGCGACAACGTGTCGGTGCGGGTGGACGCCGTCGTGTACTTCCGCGTCGTGGACCCGATCAAGGCCACGATCAACGTGCAGAACTACATGTTCGCCATCTCCCAGCAGGCGCAGACCTCGCTGCGGTCGATCATCGGCCAGTCCGAGATGGACCAGCTCCTCGCGGAGCGGGAGACGGTCAACCGGGAGCTGCGGCGGATCATCGACGAGCCGACCGAGGAGCCGTGGGGCATCCGCGTCGAGCGTGTCGAGATCAAGGACGTATCGCTGCCCGAGGGCATGAAGCGGTCCATGTCCCGCCAGGCCGAGGCGGAGCGGGAACGGCGGGCGCGGATCATCACCGCCGACGGCGAGTACCAGGCGTCCAAGCGACTGGCCGCCGCCGCGAACCAGATGGCCAAGGATCCCGCGGCGTTGCAGCTGCGGATGCTGCAGACGGTCGTGGAGGTTTCCGCGGAGAAGAACAGCACGCTGGTCATGCCGATCCCGGTCGAGCTGCTGCGGTTCTTCGAGAAGATGACGCCGGGCGGCTCCGCCTCCTCCACTGACTCCTCATCGGAAGGAGAGGCAAGCGAGCCCGAGGACCTGGGCGACGCCGAGGTAGCGGCCGCCGAGGCGGCGATCTCGAAGGCGCCCATCCCCGGAATCGGGAAGGCGCCCGCCACCGGGGTCGAGAAGGCGGCGGCCCCCCCGGAGATCGGCGACCCGGCGGATCTGCCAGCGGCCGAGGTCGAGCCCGCCACGGACCCGGCGGAACTCCCGGCAGCCACGGAATAGTCCAGGGGCGCTAGGGTCGTCCCATGCAGAAGTGGGAGTACGTAACGGTGCCGCTGCTGGTGCACGCCACCAAGCAGATCCTCGACAACTGGGGTGATGAGGGTTACGAGCTCGTCTCGGTCGTGCCCGGGGCGAACGCGGAGCAGCTCGTCGCCTACATGAAGCGGCCAAAAGAATGACTACCGCGGAGGAACGGCTCGCCGCGCTGGGCCTGAAGCTGCCGGAGGTCGCCACGCCGGCCGGGGCCTACGTGCCCGCCGTGCGCAGCGGGAACTTCGTGTTCACCGCCGGCCAGCTGCCGTTCGCCGACGGCAAGCTGGCCGGGACCGGCAAGGTCGGTGACTCGGTCACCGTGGAGGAGGCGGCGGGCTTCGCCAGGACGGCGGCGCTCAACGCGCTCGCGGCGGCGGCGTCGCAGGCGGGCGGCCTCGACGCGATCAAGCGGGTCGTGAAGGTCGTCTGCTTCGTGTCCAGCGCGCCGGACTTCACCGGGCAGGCGGAGGTGGCGAACGGGGCCAGCGGGCTATTCCTCGATGTGCTCGGCGAGGCCGGGAAGCACGCGCGCAGCGCGGTCGGCATGGCGGTGCTGCCGCGCGACACGCCGGTCGAGGTCGAGATCGTCGTCGAGGTGGCGTGACCGCCCGGATACGGCTGGACTGGTTCGACGAGCGGCTCGCCGAGCGCGCCGCCGACATCGAGGCGGGCCGCCGCGAGCCGTCGCCGCCGAAGGA
>JAFMRC010000292.1:0-1999 GCA_017354375.1 Nocardiopsaceae bacterium
ATCCCTCAGAACAGTTTTTATACGGAGGACGACCACCGATGATCCAAGGAATGACAGACGGGATCCCGCATCCCGGGAAGGCGCGTCCCAGGAAGGGAAGGAGGAGCCTGGTCCGGAAGGCCGCGGTCGTCGCGACCGCGGCGGGGCTGGCCCTGCTGACCGCCTGCGGCGTGAAGGGCGGTGGCTCCCTCTCCGGGGTCAGCGGCGGGGGCCTGTACGGCACCGTGCCCCCGGCGAGCGGCACCCCGCACGCCGGGACGATCAAGTTCGGGCAGCCGCAGGGCATCATCCCGTGGATCCTGCCGATCCAGACCGTGGCCTCCAACAGCATCTACACCGTCTACAACTTCGACTACCAGATGTACCGGCCGCTGTACTGGTTCGGCGACGGCACGAAGATCACCGAGAACAAGGCGGAGTCGCTGGCCAACGACCCGAAGTGGTCCAACGGCGACAAGACGGTGTCGGTCACGCTCAAGCCGAACTACAAGTGGTCCAACGGGCAGCCGGTCACCTCCAAGGACATCGAGTTCTGGTACGACGAGACCAAGGCCGCCGTGTCCGAGTCCGCGGCGAACTGGTCGATCTACACCCCGGGCGAGGGCCTGCCGGACGAGGTGTCCAGCGTCAGCACGCCGAGCTCCTCGACGATCGTCTTCAACCTCAAGAAGCCGGTCAACCCGGACTGGTTCTGGCAGGTTCAGCTCGAGACCCTGCAGCCGATGCCCTCGGCCCAGTGGGCGATCGACAAGACCGGCGGGAAGCCGATGGACTTCACCAACCCGGCGAACGCCAAGAAGATCTACGACTACCTGTCGGCCCAGTCCAAGTCGGTCAGCACGTACGCGACCAACCCGCTGTGGAAGACGGTGGACGGCCCGTACAAGCTGGCCTCGTTCAACTCCACCAGCGACGACTACGACTTCGTGCCGAACCCCGCCTACGGCGGGCCGCACGCGAACCCGATGTCCAAGGTCGACGTGACCACCTACTCCTCGGACCAATCGGAGTACAACGCCCTCAAGTCCGGAGCGCTCGACGTGGGGTACGTCCCCAGCGACGACGTCACCAACGCCAGCTCGCTGTCGTCCACGTACCACACCTTCGGGTACCCGGGCTTCGGGTGGCAGGGCGCGTTCTACAACTTCAAGGACAAGACCGGCGACTTCGACAACATCATCAAGCAGCTCTACGTCCGTCAGGCGATGCAGCACCTGGTGAACCAGAAGGGCATCATCACGGCGTTCATGCACGGCGCGGGCGGCGCCGGCTACGGCACGGTCGGCAAGTACCCGCCCACCCAGTACACGGCGTCCGATGACCTGAACAACCTGTACCCGTACAGTCCGACGGCCGCGAAGAACCTGCTCCAGTCGCACGGCTGGAAGATCGTCCCCGGCGGCACCGATACCTGCCAGAAGCCGGGCACCGCGTCGAACGAGTGCGGGGCGGGGATCCCGAAGGGCACGAAGCTGGCCTTCAACCTGCTGTACGCGTCGGGCCTCCAGCTCAACGAGAGCACGTCCACCGAGCTGGCGTCGGTCGCGAAGTCCGTCGGGATCAAGATGACGCTGCAGGTGAAGACGTTCTCCGACCTCACCTCGAACGAGGACGACGTCTCCAACCCGAGCAACGACAACAAGTGGGCGATGAACTTCTTCGGCGGGGAGACCGACAACTTCTACCCGACCACGTTCGGCCTGTTCAACAAGACCGGATCGGCGAACTTCGGCGGGTACTCCGATCCCACGGCGAACAAGCTGATCAACGCCTCGGTCAACAGCACCAACCCGAACGCGCTGAACAAGGAGCTGTCCTACCTGGCCAAGGACCTGCCGGTCCTGTTCATGCCCAACCCCGACTGGGCGGGCGAGGGCGGCCTGCTCGCGATCAACAAGGAGATCTCCGGTCCCCCGGCGACCTTCGAGGAATACGCCGAGTACTGGCTCGCCCCCGAGTTCTGGTACTTCAAGAAGTAACGCGTGCCCCCGGCGCCGTG
>JAFMRC010000292.1:2009-7072 GCA_017354375.1 Nocardiopsaceae bacterium
CCACGACCCGGCGTCGTGTTATTCCCCGATCGTGGAATAATTCCGACGACGACGCCCGCCGGCCCACCACGAAAATGAGCGCCTTACCAGGCGCTCGCGAAGGAGGATACGTTGATCGGGTACATAGCCCGGCGTATCGGGATAGCCGTGATCGTCGTGATCGGCGTCTCGCTCCTGACATTCGGCCTGCTGCACGTGGTCTATCCATCACCAGCCGTCGATGTCCTCGGCTCGAAGGCGACCACCGCCGCGATCGCCGCCTGGAACAAGGCCAACGGCTTCGACCAGCCGTGGTTCGTGCAGTACCTGCACTACATGGGCAGGCTGCTGCACGGGAACTTCGGCTACTCCTACAAGCTCAACCAGTCGGTCACCGCCCTATTCCAGGAGCGGTGGGCGCGCAGCGCCTGGCTATCGGGCATCTCCCTGGTCCTCGCGGTGCTCATCGCGCTCCCGCTCGGCATCTACCAGGCGGTGCGGCGGAACACCGTCGGCGACTACGCGGTGACCAGCGCCGCGTTCGTCCTGTACGCGATGCCGGTGTTCTTCCTCGGCATCATCCTGATCCAGGTCTTCGCGCTCGACCTGCACTGGTTCAGCTACGAGGCCAGCCAGTCCAACTCGGTCCTGGTCGTGATAGGGGACTGGCACTCCATGGCGCTGCCGATCGCGACGCTCACGCTGATCTCGGTCGCCTCGTTCTCCCGGTACATGCGCTCGCAGTCCATGGACGTGCTGGCCCAGGACTACATCAAGGTGGCCAGGGCCAAGGGCCTGCCGGAACGGCTGGTGCTGCTGCGCCACCTGCTCCGCAACGCGAGCCTGCCGATGGTCACGCTGATCGGGCTGTCCATCCCGAGCCTGCTGGCCGGGAACCTGCTCACCGAGACGCTGTTCAACTTCCAGGGCCTGGGGCTGCTGTTCTTCACCAGCCTGGGCAACGTGGACTACAACGTGCTGCTCGCCTACACCCTCCTGGGCGCGCTGCTCACGGTCGTCGGCAACCTGATAGCGGACGTGGCGCTCACCGTCGCCGATCCCCGCATCCGGCTGGCCTGACCCCGACTGGAGACCGTCATGACATCCAATCTCTCCCCACTCCCGCAGCACGACCTCGAGCGCGGCGCCGCCCTCTCGGGAATAGCCGAGGGCGGCGAGGTCGGCCCGGTCCAGAGCGGGTGGCGGCTCGCGCTCCGTGAGTTCGCGCAGAACAAGCTGGCCGTGACCGGCACCGGGATCCTCGTGTTCTTCGTGCTGTTCAGCTTCGTCGGGCCGCTGGTCTACCACGGCAACATCCTCACCTCCGACCTGCTGAACACGAACGCGCCGCCGCAGCCGGGTAACCCCCTGGGCACGAACGACCAGGGCTTCGACGAGCTCGCGCTGATCATGAAGGGCGGCCAGGCCGCGCTGGAGGTCGGGTTCTTCTCCGCGTTCGTCGCGATCGTCATCGGCACCCTGTGGGGCGCGATCTCCGGCCTGATCGGCGGCATCGTCGACGCCGCGATGATGCGGGTGGTGGACATGTTCCTGTCCATCCCGTTCCTGTTCATCGTGCTGATCGTGGCGGTCCGCTACGGCGCCTCCGTGCTGTCGCTGTCGCTGATCATCGGCGGGTTCACCTGGCTGGTGCCCGCCCGGCTGGTCCGCGGCGAGGTGCTCAGCCTGCGGGTGCGGGACTTCGTCGCCGCCGCCCGGGTGGCGGGGGCGGGCCGGGCGCGGCTGGTCGGCAAGCACCTGATCCCGAACGCGATCGGCGTCATGATCGTGAACGTCACCTTCCAGGTGGCGGACGCGATCCTGGCGATCGCGGCCCTCGGCTACCTCGGGTTCGGCCTGCACTACCCCAACCAGGACTGGGGGGACCTGCTGTCCAACGGCGTCCAGTACATGCAGGACGGCTACTGGTGGCAGATCTACCCGGTCGGCGCCTGCATCGTCCTCGTGGTCATGGCCTGCAACCTCGTCGGCGACGCCCTGCGCGACTCCCTCGACGTCCGGCTGCGCCGCCGCTAGTTTGAAGGAACACACAGAACATGGCTCCTGTCCTTGAGATCACCGACCTGTCCACCCACATCAAGCTGACCAGCTCCGTGGTGCAGGCCGTCGGCAACATCGACATGCACGTCGATGCCGGAGAGACCCTCGGCATCGTCGGCGAGTCCGGCTGCGGCAAGTCCATGACCGGCCTGTCCATCATGAACCTGCTCCCGCCCGGGGGGTCGATCGTCGGCGGGTCGATCAAGCTGAACGGCCGCGAGCTGGTCGGCCTGGCGCCCGACGCGATGCGGGCGATCCGCGGCAACGAGGTGGCGATGGTCTTCCAGGATCCGCTGACCTCGCTGGACCCGACCAAGAGCATCGGCTACCAGGTGGCCGAGCCGGTCCGGCTGCACCGCGGCGCCTCCAAGGCCCAGGCGCTGGAGCGGGCCGTCGAGGTGCTCTCCATGGTCGGCCTGCCCCGGCCGAAGGAGCGGCTCGGCGACTTCCCGCACCAGCTGTCGGGGGGCCTGCGGCAGCGCGTGATGATCGCGATGGCGCTGGCCTGCGAGCCGAAGCTGCTGATCGCCGACGAGCCGACCACCGCGCTCGACGTGACCATCCAGGCGCAGATCCTGGACCTGCTCCAGGACCTGAAGGAACGGCTCGGCATGGCGATGATGCTGATCACCCACGACATGGGGGTGATCGCCGGCCACGCCGACCGGGTGAACGTCATGTACGCGGGCCGGGTGGTGGAGACCGCCGAGGCCGGCGAGTTGTTCGCCAGCATGCGCCACCCGTACACCCAGGCCCTGCTGGCCTCGATCCCGCGCCTCAACTCCGACACCGGCAAGCCGCTGCACGCGATCGCCGGCCTGCCGCCGGACCTGTCCAACCCGCCGTCCGGCTGCCGGTTCGCCGCCCGCTGCGCCCACGTCACGGACAAGTGCCGGGAATCCGAGCCACCGCTGCAGGGCATGACCCCGGACCACGAGTTCTCCTGCTGGCACCCGGTGGACGGGCCGCTCAAGCTGGTCACCGCCGACGAGATCGCCGAGCCCGCCCCCTCGCCCGCGACGACCTCCGTGCCCGCGACAACCTCAGTGCCGGCGGCCCCGGCGGGGGCGCAGGATGCCCCCGACGGCAGGCCGCTGCTGGAGGTGCGCGGCCTGGTCAAGGAGTTCCCGGTCACCGCGGGCGCGATCCTGCAGCGCAGGATCGGCTCGGTCAAGGCGGTATCCGATGTCTCCTTCGACCTGCCGGCCGGGCAGACGATCGGCATCGTCGGCGAGTCCGGCTGCGGCAAGACCACCATCGGCAAGATGATCGTCGCGCTGGAACAGCCGAACTCCGGCTCGGTCCTGCTCGACGGCACCGACGTGTCGGCGCTGCGGGGCGGCGACCTGCGCAAGGTCCGCCGGGACATGCAGCTGATGTTCCAGGATCCGTACTCCTCGCTGGACCCGAGGATGCGCGTCGGCTCGATCATCCGCGAGCCGCTGCAGATCCAGGGCGTCGGCTCGGCCAGGGAGCAGCGCGACCGGGTCTTCGAGCTCCTCGGCGAGGTCGGCCTGCCGCGCAACGCGGTAGAGCGGTACCCGCACGAGTTCTCCGGCGGCCAGCGGCAGCGCATCGGCCTGGCCCGCGCGCTCGCCCTCAACCCGAAGCTGATCGTCGCGGACGAGCCGGTGTCGGCCCTCGACGTCTCGATCCGCGCCCAGGTGCTCAACCTGATGAAGCGGCTGCAGGCCGCGCACGGGCTGTCGTACGTGGTCATCTCCCACGACCTCGCCGTCGTGAAGTACCTGGCCGAGCGCATCGGGGTCATGTACCTGGGCAAGATGGTCGAGCTCGGGTCAAGCACCGACATCTACCAGCGCGCGGCGCACCCGTACACCGCGGGCCTCATCGCGACGATCCCGATACCCGAGCCGTCGGCGGAGCGGGCCAAGGAGAGCGCGGCGGTCAAGGGCGAGCTTCCCAGCCCGGTGAACCCGCCCTCGGGCTGCCGGTTCCGCACCCGGTGCCCCCTCGCGCAGGAGGTCTGCTCGGAGGAGGAGCCGAAGCTTCGCGCCTTCGGGCCCGGCCACGTGGCGGCCTGCCATTTCCCGCTGCAGACCCCGGAGCCCGAGCCCGCGCCGCCCGCGACCGCCGAGGCCCCGGCGTAACACCCGGTAGCGCTTGCGTTATGGGGGGATAGTTCCGATACTTCTGTCCATGGCGGTATCTGCGACGGAATCCCCGACGACGCCGGATGCCCCGGTTCCCGGTCAGGTCCAGGACAATGGCGCCGGACCGCGGGCCTCGGACGCGGAGCGCGACGAGGCGGCCAGCAGGCTAGGCGAGCATTTCGCGGCGGGCCGGCTTTCCCACGCCACGTTCATGCACCGGATGAACATGGCGATGCGCGCCCGCCGCCGGTCGGACCTCCCCCCGCTGTTCGCGGACCTTCCGCCGCGGGAACGGCCGCGTGGCCGGCTGACCGCCGGATGGCTATCGGCCGGCCGGCTGACCGCCGGGTTGAGGGGGATCCGCGCGCGCGAGCCCGCCCCGCCGTCGCTGCTGCGGTTCCCGCGTGGCGGCGGGACCTCGTTCACCATCGGCCGGGACCGCGAGTGCGACATGATGATCAACGACATCACCGCCTCCCGCGTTCACGCGCGGCTGGAGCGGATAGCGGAGGGCTGGCTGCTCACCGATCTCGGCTCGACCAACGGGACACGGCTGAACGGCTGGCGGATCCACGAGGCGGTACGGGTGCGAGCCGGCGACGTCGTGTGCTTCGGCCAGGCCGAGTACGCCCTGGGCGACCCGGTGCCCTGACGGCACGCTCCCGCGATTCCCGCGTTTTCCGCGCGATGATCTAGAGTCGGGTGCCGTGACAACAGTTCTGCTCGTGCGGCACGGCCTCACCGCTACGACCGGACAGGTGCTCACGGGCTGGACCGGCGGGATCGGCCTCGACGAGCGCGGCCGTGCCCAGGCGAAGGCGCTGGCGGGCCGGCTCGCCCCGGTGCCGCTCGCCGCGGTCGTGACCAGTCCCCTCGACCGCTGCCACCAGACCGCCGAGGCGATCGTCG
>JAFMRC010000526.1 GCA_017354375.1 Nocardiopsaceae bacterium
GATCTCCCCCGGGTCCGGGCGCCAGTCGGCGCCGGGGCCGCGCAGCACCGCGCAGTCGGCCGGGTGGCGGGCGAGGTGATCGGCGAGTTCCTTGCTGACGCCCAGGACCGCGGTCAGCCGCTCCCGGAACCGGCGGTCGGCGTTCAGCGCCTCGTGCAGGGCACCGTCGCCGCCGGCGCGCTCGGCGATGCGGGACAGGCCGGTGAGCGCGAGCTCGGGGTCGGCGGACTGGGCGAGCGTCGCCAGCAGGGGCTCCTCGCCCGCGATGCCGAGCCCGGTGAGCTGGCGCTGCGCCCGCTCGGCGTCCGCGAAGCCCATCCGGGCCAGCCAGCCGGTCAGGGAGGTCCGCGAGCCGTTCACGGACGCGAGCGTATACGGGGATCTGGTGTGGTAGTCATGGGTCATGGTCGATCTCATCCCGCGCAGCGTGCTGTTCGGCAACCCGGAGCGGGTCAGCCCGCGCATCTCCCCCGACGGCACCCGGCTGGCGTGGATCGCGCCGCGCGACGGCGTGCTGAACGTGTGGGTCGCCCCGTTCGCGGCCTCCGGCGATGCCGGAGAGGCCGGCGGTCCCGGGGAGGCCGGCGGTGCCGGAGAGGCCGACGGTTCCGGGGTTGACTGGGCCGCCGCGCAGCCGGTCACCGCGGACACCGACCGGGGCATCCGGATCTTCGAGTGGGCGTGGGACGGGCGGCACCTGCTGTACCTGCGGGACACGGGCGGGGACGAGAACTGGCGACTGCACGACGTGGACCTGTCCACGATGGAGGGGCGGGACCTGACGCCGTTCGAGAACATCGCCGCGGACATCATCGCGACCAGCAAGCGGCGCCCGCATGAGCTACTTGTCGGGATAAATGCTGATAATCCCGAATTGCACGATGTGTACCGGCTTGACCTGGAGTCCGGGACGCTGGCGAAAGAGATCGAGAACCCGGGGTTCGCGGGCTGGCTCGCCGACGAGGACCTGGTGGTCCGGTGCGCGCTCGCGCCGCAACCGGACGGCAGCTTCGACGTGCTAGTCCGGGATGGCGAAGACGACGAATGGCGGGTGCTGCTGACCTTCCCGGCCGAGGACGTCATGTCCAGCGACGTCCTGTCGTTCAGCGGGGACGGCCGGTCATTGCTGATCACCAGCGCGGCCGACGCGAACACCGGGCGGCTGACCCGGATCGACCTGGCGTCCGGCGAGACGACCGTGCTGGCCGAAGACCCGGAGGCCGACGTCACCGGCGCCCTGCTGCACCCCGACACCCGCGACCCGCAGATCGTCACGATCCTCAAGGAACGGATGTCCTACACCGTCCTCGACCCCGCCGTCGCCGACGACCTGAAGGCGATCCGCGCGCTGCACCCCGGCGACCCGATGTTCGCGGGACGGGACGCCGGCGACCGGACGTGGCTGGTGGGGTTCACCAACGACGCCGGGCCGGTCCCCTACTACGCGTATGATCGCCAGTCGCGGACGGGGCAGTTCCTGTTCGAGCACCAGCCCGCGCTGTCTGGCTACGAGCTCGCGTCGATGGAGCCCTTCTCGTTCACGGCCCGGGACGGCCTGGTGCTCCACGGGTACGTGACGTTCCCGCCGGGGCTCGGACGCTCCGGGCTGCCCACGGTGCTGAACGTGCACGGCGGGCCGCAGGCCCGCGATACGTGGGGCTACCACGGCGAGGCGCAGTGGCTCGCCAACCGCGGCTACCTGTGCGTCCAGGTCAACTACCGGGGCTCGGTCGGCTACGGCAAGTCGTTCGTGGCCGCCGGGGACCGGGAGTGGGGCGGCAAGATGCACGACGACCTGATCGACGCGGTGTCGCACGTGGTATCCCGTGGCTGGGCGGACGCGGATCGCGTGGCGATCTACGGCGGCTCCTACGGCGGGTACGCGGCGCTGGTGGGGGCGGCGTTCACTCCCGGCGTGTTCCGCTGCGCGGTGGACATCGTCGGGCCGTCGAACCTCAAGACGCTGCTGGAGACCGTGCCGCCGTACTGGAAGCCGGCGATCGCGCAGCTGTACCGGCGGGTCGGCAACCCGGAGACCGACGCCGACTTCCTGTGGTCGCGGTCGCCGCTGTCGCGGGCGCGGGACATCCGCATCCCGCTGCTGATCGCCCAGGGCGCGAACGACCCGCGCGTGAAGCAGGCCGAGTCCGAGCAGATCGTCGCCGCGCTCACCGAGGCGGGGATCGAGCACGAGTACATGCTGTTCCCCGACGAGGGGCACGGCTTCGCCAAGCCGGAGAACCGGATCACGTTCTACACCGCCGCGGAGCGCTTCCTGGCGAAGTACCTCGGCGGCCGGTACGAGGAGTAACTGGCTGGGTTCCTTCCGGGGCAGGGATGGACGATGGCGGGGGCGCCGACTCCAGGTATGCGGTGCCAGGTGCGGGGGTATGCGGGGCCGGGGACGGTATGTATACCCCGTTCTGTGGTCGTATGTCCGTACCGTGGGGGCGTGCCGGTGGGGCCGCGCCAGGGCGAAAGGGCTCCGCGTGGAGGATATGTGAGCAGGCCGGACTCGTCGTTTATTTATTTGCGCTTGTCCGGTTTGGTGCGTGACTTCCGTGCCAGGATGGGTTAATGGCGATCAGCGATATCGACGAGGCGGCGCTCGCGGCGAAGTTCGAGGTGATGC
>JAFMRC010000087.1:0-4637 GCA_017354375.1 Nocardiopsaceae bacterium
GCCGCGGGCCCGGTCGCTGTGCCTGGCCGCGATCGGCTGGGGCGCGGCGATCACGGTGGCGGCGCTGGCGCCGACGCTGCCGGCCGAGCTGGCGGTCCTGGTGTTCGTCGGCTACGGCAGCATCACGTTCAACTCCTACGCCAAGACCACGCTGCAGCTCGCCGCGAAGCCGGAGATGCGCGGCCGGGTGATGGCGCTGTGGGCCCTGGCCTGGCTGGGCTCAACCCCGGTCGGCGGCCCGCTCGTCGGCTGGATCGCCACCGAGGCCGGTGCCCGCTGGTCGCTGCTCGCGGGCGGGCTCCCCACGCTCGCCTGCGGGCTGCTCGCCCTGCCCGTGCTCGCCCGCATCGACCGGACGGCGGTTCCAGCCACCGGGCGCGCGGCCGGGGGTGGCTCGCTTGCCGCGGAGCAGGGAGGCCAGCCCGGCGAGCACCGACAGCGCCGCGGACACGCTGAACACCACGATCAGGCCATTGTGGAACGGTCCCGATAGCAGGCTCGGGAAGAACTCCCGGCCGGTCAGCTCCGCCCGCGCCGCCGCCGGAAGCTTCGACAGCACGCCGGTCGGGGCGAGTAGGTGGCCGATCGGGTTGGCGCCCAGCACCGACGCGAACAGCGACGACACCGGCGGCAGCGTCGCCACCTTGTGCGCGATCGCGCCGGGAACGCCCAGCCGCGACAGGCCGGAGCTCAGCGTCGACGGCAGCGACGAGGACAGGCCGGCGATCATCAGCGTGAACACCACGCCGATGGACACGGCGGTGCCGGAGTTCTGGAAGGTCGCCCGCATCCCGGACGCCGCGCCGCGGTCGGCCGCCGGGACGCTGCCCATGATCGAGGAGGTGTTCGGCGAGGCGAACATGCCGGACCCGACGCCGTTCAGCGCGACGAGCAGCGCGAACACCCAGTAGGGGAAGCTGACCGGGATCAGCATCAGCCCGATGAACGACGACGCGAACACCGCCATCCCGGACGTGGCGATGCCCCGTGAGCCGAACTTGTCCGACAAGATCCCCGATATCGGCCCCGCCACCATGAACCCCGCCGTCATCGGCAGCAGGAAGATGCCCGCCCACAGCGGCGTCTGCTCGTAGTCGTAGCCGTGCAGCGGCAGCCAGATGCCCTGCAGCCAGATGATCAGCATGAACTGGATGCCGCCGCGGGCGATCGATACCAGCAGGCCCGCCAGGTTGCCGAAGGCGAACTCGCGGATCTTGAACAGGCCGAGGCGGAACATCGGCTCGGCGACCCGGGTCTCGATGACCGCGAACACGACGAGCATCGCGACGCCGCCGATGATCTCGCCGAGCACCACGGGGGACTCCCAGCCCATCGACTGGCCGTTATACGGCTGGATGCCGTAGGTGACGCCGACCAGGACCGACCCCAGGCCCAGCAGGAAGGTGAGGTTGCCCCACCAGTCGACCTTCGCCTTGCGCTGAGTGCCCACCTCGCGCAGCTTCCAGTACGCCCACAGCGTGCCGAAGACCCCGACCGGCACGTTCACCCAGAACACCGCCCGCCAGTCCCAGGCCGACAGCAGGCCGCCGGCGACCAGGCCGATGAACATGCCGGCCAGCCCCGCGATCTGGTTGGTGCCGAGCGCGAACCCGCGCCGCTCGGGCGGGAACGCGTCGGTCAGGATCGCCGCCGAGTTCGCCATCAGCATCGACCCGCCGATGGCCTGCAGGAACCGCCAGCCGATCAGCCACATCGCCGCGCGCGTGCCCGCCAGCGGGTCGAAGGACAGCAGGACGGACGCGATCGTGAAGACCACGAAGCCCCAGTTGTACATCCGGACGCGGCCGAAGATGTCGCCCAGGCGCCCGAGGTTCACCACGAGCACGGCCTGGACCAGGCGGTAGCCCATGATCATCCACAGCAGGTAGCTGATGTTCCCCGCGGACAGCGGGTCCAGGTGGATCCCGCGGAAGATGGCGGGCAGCGCGATGATCACGATCGAGCCGTCCAGCGTGGCCATGAACACGGACGCCGTCGTGTTCGCGAGCGCGACCCACTTGTAGTTGTCGCCCCGCGCGTCCTTCCTGTTCATGGCCTCCCGTGCGCCCGCCATCAGAGCCTCTCCGCCAGCCGCCGCAGCAGCGGGGCCGCGGCCCGCAACCGCTCCAGCTCGGCCGGCGTGAACCCGTCGCCCAGGGCCCGCGCGATCAGCTCGGTGCGCGCCCCCCGCCGGTCATGCGCCAGCCGACGGCCCGCCTCGGTGATCGACAGCACGATCCTCCTGCCGTCGGTGGCGTCCTTCTCGCGCGCCACCAGGCCGCGTCGTTCCAGCTCCGCGACCGTGGTGCCCATCGACTGCGGGCTGATCCGCTCCGCCCGCGCCAGCTCGCTGGAGGTGGCCGGCCCGCCCCGGTCCAGCCGCGACAGCGCCAGCGACTCCGGCACCGACAGCTCGCCCTGCTGCGGCGCCTGCCGCAGCTTCCTGAGCAGCATCCCGACGCTAACTCTCAGTTCCCCCGCAACATCAAGAGCATCATCCGTAACGGATCGCGGCGACTCACTCATAGTTCAGTTATAACTGATAAGACTAGCTTGAGCAATTTTAGGGCGAGTGTTTACGTGTATAATCGACTGTATGTGACCAAAGGCGGGTCGGCTCGAATGTCGGTGGCCGCTCGTATGGTGGCCGTTACATGCAGTCCGTTTCGCGTCGAGGCCGACGGCCGCGGGGGAGGTAGGACATGTTGTACTACACTGAGGAGATGGCTAGCGTGAGAATTCGTGACCTGAACCAGCAGACCAGCCAGATCCTGGAGCGGGTCCGCGCGGGGGAGACGATCGAGATCACCGACCGGGGCGTTCCGTTCGCGGAGATCCGCCCGCTCTCGAAGGAGCAGTCCGTGCTCGCCCACCTGGCGGCGGAGGGGATGCTGATCCCCGCCACGCTGGATCCTTCGATCCTGAAGGTGCTCCCCAAGGGAGAACCCGACGGCGTGAACGTCGCGGACTGGCTGGCCGCCGACCGGGAGCAGGAGCGGTTCTGATGATCTACCTGGACTCGGCCGCGATCGTGAAGCTGATTCACTCCGAACCGGAATCGGGCGACCTGGACGCCTGGCTCACCGAGCACATCGGCATGCCCCGCCTGACCTCGGCCCTGGCCGAGGTCGAGGTTCCACGGGCCATCTTGCGCTGTGCTCCCGGGCGACAGCAGCAGATCCTGGCGGTGATGGGCACCATCATCCGCATCCGCATCGGCGACCCGGTGCGTGCCCTGGCGGCCTCCTACAAGGATCCGATGCTGCGGTCCCTTGACGCCATTCACCTGGCCACCGCCCAGCTCCTGGCCAGCGGGACGGAAGAGGCGGCTCCTACCTTTGTCACCTACGACAAGCGGCTGCGTGCCGCGGCCAAGGAGTCGGGGCTGCCCGTGGCGAGCCCCGGCGCGGCGGCAGCCTGAGCTGCGGCGGCCTGAGTTCAGGCCCCGGGCCTGAGGTAGCGGCAGAAGAGGGTGCCGTCCTCCTCCAGGAGGCTGGCGAGCGACAGGCGCGCGGCGGCGGGGAAAGGAGCGCCTTCCACGATGCCCGGCGCGCCGGGGCCGGCCAGGACCGGGGCGATGGTCAGGCACAGCTCGTCGAGGAGGCCGGCCGCGGCCAGCTGGCCCAGCAGGTGCGGGCCGCCCTCGCACAGGACGCGGCCCAGGCCGCGATCGCTCAGCGCGGCGAGGGCGTCGGCCAGGTTGACCAGGGTGTCCCCGGCCACGATCACGTCGGCGACCCGCTCCAGCGCGACCCGGGCCACCGGGGGAGCGTCGGCGCAGGTGATCACGATCGTCCGGGCATCCGGGGGAGCGTCGGCGAGGAACGGCGCGGCGGGGTCCAGGTCCAGGGACCGGCTGACCACGGCGAGCGGGGGAGCGGCGGGCCGACCGGAACGCAGCCCCAGCGCCTCCCACGACCGGCTGGCGCGGGTCGGCCGGTAGCCCTCGGCCCGCGCCGTGCCCGCGCCGACGAGGACCACGTCGGCCAGGCCGCGCAGCACCCAGAACAGCCGCCGGTCACCCGGGGACGACAGCCCCCCGGACAGCCCGTCCACGGTGGCGGCCCCGTCGGCACTGGCCACCATGTTGGCCCGCAGCCACGCCCGCTCCGGGTACGCGTACAGCCGCTCAAGCGGAACGCCCTCGCCCTCGCCCGCGCCCGATGAAAGTGCCGTTGCTACGGCTATAGGCGTAGCAAAGTGCCGTTCATCCGGGGGAGACAGCGGGGGAAGCGGGGGGAACAGCTGCCGCACGCTATGTCCTGGACATGAGGACCATGACGGCGCGGCCGGCGACCTCGAGCTTGGCCTTCGGCGTCACGTCCGCGTCGTCGGCGGGCGCGCCGTCCGGGGTGGTGGTGTCGATCACGACCTCCCAGTCGCCGCCCAGGCGGTCCGGGAGGGTGAACGTGATCGGGTCCGCGCCGGCGTTGAACAGCAGCAGGAACGTGCTGTCGGTGACCGGGTCACCGCGCGGATCCGGCTCGGTGATCGCGGCGCCGTTGAGGAACACCGCGACCGACCTGGCGTAGCTGGCCCGCCAGTCCTCGCTGGTCATCTCCTCCCCGGACGGGGTAAGCCAGGCGATGTCCGCGGTGCCCTGGAAGAACCGGCGCCGCCGGAAGACCGGGTGCCGG
>JAFMRC010000087.1:4647-10334 GCA_017354375.1 Nocardiopsaceae bacterium
CCCCCGCCCCAGTCGCTGGGTGAACGCGAGCAGGTCCCGGTTGGGGGCCGCCCGCGACCAGTCCACCCAGGAGACGTCGTTGTCCTGGCAGTAGGCGTTGTTGTTGCCGCCCTGGGTGCGGCCGATCTCGTCGCCCGCCAGCAGCATCGGCACGCCCTGGGAGAGGAGCAACGTGGTCAGGAAGTTCCGCTGCTGCCGGGCGCGCAGCCTGGTCACGGCGGGATCGGAGGCCGGGCCCTCGGCCCCGCAGTTCCAGGACCGGTTGTCGTCGGTGCCGTCCCGGTTCTCCTCGCCGTTGGCCTCGTTGTGCTTGCCGTTGTAGGACACCAGGTCGAGCAGGGTGAACCCGTCGTGGCAGGTGACGAAGTTGATCGACGCCATCGGCCGCCGCCCGGACGTCTCGTACAGATCGGAGGAGCCGGCGAGCCGGGAGGCGAACTCGGCGAGGGTTCCCGGCTCTCCGCGCCAGAAGTCCCGGATGTTGTCGCGGTACTTCCCGTTCCACTCCGTCCACAGCGGCGGGAAGTTCCCGACCTGGTACCCGCCCTCCCCGACGTCCCATGGCTCGGCGATCAGCTTCACCTGCGACACCACCGGATCCTGGTGCACGAGGTCGAAGAAGACCGACAGCCGGTCCACGTCGTGCAGTTCCCGGGCCAGGGCCGAGGCCAGGTCGAAGCGGAACCCGTCGACGTGCATCTCCAGCACCCAGTACCGCAGCGAGTCCATGATCAGCTGCAGCGAGTGCGGGTGGCGCACGTTGAGGCTGTTGCCGCAGCCGGTGTAGTCGATGTACCGCCACGGCTCCTGGTCGTCCAGGCGGTAGTAGGCGGCGTTGTCGATGCCGCGCATCGACAGTGTCGGCCCGCGGTGGTCGCCCTCGGCGGTGTGGTTGTAGACCACGTCGAGGATGACCTCGATGCCCGCCTCGTGCAGCGCCTTGACCATGGTCTTGAACTCGCCGACCTGCTCACCGCGCATCCCGGCGCTGGAGTACCGGTTGTGCGGGGCCAGGAAGCCGATCGTGTTGTAGCCCCAGTAGTCCGTCAGGCCGCGCTGGTGGAGCGCCTGCTCGGGCACGAACTGGTGCACCGGCAGCAGTTCCACCGCGGTGACCCCGATCCGCCGCAGGTGCTCGATGACCGCCGGGTGGGCCAGGCCCGCGTACGTGCCACGCTGGTGCAGCGGCACCTCGGGGTGGCGCAGGGTCAGGCCCCGGACGTGCGCCTCGTAGATGATGGTCTCGTGGTAGGGGATGCGCGGCGGCCGGTCGTTGCCCCAGTCGAAGAACGGGTTGATCACGACGTTCCTGGGCATGAACGGGGCGCTGTCGGCCGGGTTGGGTCTTCGGGGGTCGGCCCACTGGTAGTCGAACAGCGCCTCGTCCCAGATGACGTCGCCCTCGATGGCCTTGCCGTAGGGGTCGAGCAGTAGCTTGGCGGGCGCGCAGCGGGAGCCGGCGGGGGGTTCCGGCGCGCCGTGCACGCGGTACCCGTACCGCTGGCCGGGGCCGATCGACGGCAGGTAGCAATGCCACACGAAGCCGTCGACCTCGGTCAGCGCGATGCGCTGCTCGGACCCGGAGTCGTCGAACAGGCACAGCTCGACGCGCTCGGCGACCTCGGAGAACAGGGCGAAGTTCGTCCCCCAGCCGTCCCACGTCGCCCCGAGCGGGTACGGGACGCCTGGCCAGATGTGCATTCGCCTCCTACCGTCGCCTGGGCGCAAGCCTGTACCCGTCAGATTATGCGCAGGCGCGGTTCCCGCGGGGGGTAGTCCCGTATACCGGTTCTTACCCCGTTGGCGGGATGCTCGTAACGTCGGCAGGCGCGTTGGATGTCACGCGTGTTCCGGCCAGGTACCCGCGGATGATCACATCGGCGACCTCCGGCGCGGCGCCGAGCGGATCGCTCACGGCGCTCGCACCCGCCGCCAGGGAGGTGTCGCGGACCGTTCCGGCGAAGTACCCCGGCGCGAGCAGGTAGGTGGCGACGACGACGGGACCGCCCTCGGCGCGTAGCGCGGTGACGGCCTCCGCGGCCGACGGGGACGCGGCGGAGGCGTAGCCCGTCACGACCCGGCGCCAGCCGCCCGTTTCCTGCAATTCCGTGGCGAGTGCCGCGTTCGTCGCGTTCGCCGACGGGCTGGCCGAGCCCGCGGCGGCCAGCACGACGCTGGTCTCGGGCCGGGGCCCGCGCCAGGCCTGGGCGAGCCTCCGGTCGAGCGCGCGGAGCAGGAGGCGGTGCGGGCCGAGCGGGCCGGCCAGGACCACGTCAAGGCCGGGATATGCCGAACGGGTCTTCGCTATCTGCCGGGGTATGTCCTTCTCGGTGTGGTACGCGGCGGTCAGCAGCAGCGGTACCACCACGCACTCGTCATGCTCCGGCGCCAGGGAGCCGAGAACCTGCGGGAGCGACGGCGTCGCGTGATCCAGGAACGCGGTGCGGACGCACAGCCCCGGCAGGCCCTGGGCGACGGCCCGGTCCCGGACGACGGCGAGCAGATTACCTACCGTGGCCGCGGCCCGCGGATCCCTCGATCCGTGCGCGACCGCGACCAGCGGCGGGCTCTTGGCTATACGTGGATGCCGCACTCGGTCTTGCCGGTGCCGGCCCAGCGGCCGCTGCGCGGATCCGCGCCGGCCTCGACCCTCTTGGTGCAGGTACGGCAGCCGATCGACGGGTAGCCGTCGTATACCAGCGGGTTGACCAGCACGCCGTGGGAGGCGATGTAGTCGTCCACCTGCTCGCTGGTCCAGGACAGGATCGGGTTGACCTTGACCATCGCGCGCTTGTCGTCCCACTCCACGACCCGCGCATCGCGGCGGCGCTCGCTCTCCTCGCTGCGGACCCCGGTGAACCACGCGTCGTAGTCGCCCAGCGCCCGCTCCAGCGGCTCGACCTTGCGCAGGTAGCAGCACAGGTCCGGGTCGCGGCCGTACAGCCTCGGTCCCAGCTCGGCGTCCTGCTCGGCGACCGTGCGGGACGGAGTGACGTTCACCACGTTTACCGGGTAGACCGCCTGCACGGCCTCCCGGGTGCCGATCGTCTCGGCGAAGTGGTAGCCGGTGTCGAGGAAGATCACGTCGATGCCGGGCCTGACCGCCGACACGAGGTGGATGAGCACGGCGTCCGTCATGGAGGACGTCACGCAGATCCGGTCCCCGAACGTGTCGGTCGCCCAGCGTATGACCTCTTCGGCGGGGGCTCCTTCGAGCTCCTCCGCTGCTTGTTCAGCGAGGCTGCGCATCTGCCGCGGATCCTCCTGGTCTCGTCCGGCGTCGTCTGTCTTATCTTCCGTCACATCTTCCGTCACAGGGGTCAGCCTTAGTGTAAAACCCAGGTTAAGGCTTTCGTTCACAGGGCGGCCCCTATCCCGGCAAATCGTAGCCCGAATGTCCTGGTGCAGCTACGGCAGTGCCACTCCCCGTCCGCGGCGCCCTGCGGCTGCAGGTCCTCCTCGCCGCAGTACGGGCAGTAGAACGGCACGGCCCGGCTCGGCGGGCCAGCCGGGCCGGTCACGACAGCTCCCCGTCGCTCGCCCGCAGGGCCCACTGCGAGAACGTCTCGCCCTCGGTCCGCGATGCCGCGAACCGGCGCAAGACCCGCTCCACGTAGTCGGGCAGGTCGTCGGCGGTGGCCTTGAGACCGCGGACCTTCCGGCCGAACCCGGATCCGGTCGCGTCGCCTCCCTTGAGCGTTCCCCCGAGGTGGACCTGGTATCCCTCCACCTGGTTCCCGCTGGAATCGGTGACGAGCAGGCCCTTGAGGCCGATGTCGGCGGTCTGGATGCGGACGCAGGAGTTCGGGCAGCCGTTGAGGTTGATGCTCACCGGGGTGTCGAAGTCCGGCAGGCGCCGCTCCATCTCGTCGATGAGGCTCATCGCGCGGGCCTTGGTCTCCACGATGGCCAGCTTGCAGAACTCGATGCCGGTGCACGCCATCGTGTGCCGCCGGAAGACGCTCGGGGTGGCGGACATGCCGATCCGTTCCAGCTCCCTTTGCAGGTCGTCCGTGCTGTCGCGGGGAACATCGAGGATGACGAGCTTCTGCTCGTTGGTGGTGGACAGTTGCCCGCTGCCGTAGAAGTCGGCCAGGTTCGCGATTTCCGCGAGGGTGCCGCCGCCGAGGCGCCCGACCTTCGGCGCGAAGCCGACGTAGTAGCGCCCGTCGCGCTGCCGGTGGACGCCGACGTGGTCGCGGACATGGTCGGCCGGCGTGTCCGGGGCGGGGCCGTCGGGCAGCGGGTAGCCAAGGTACTCCTTCTCCATGACCTCACGGAACCGCTCCGGGCCCCAGTCCGCGATCAGGAACTTGATCCGCGCCCGGTGCCGCAGCCGCCGGTACCCGTAGTCGCGGAACACGCTGGTGACCGCCGCCCACACCTCCGGCACCTGGTCGGGACGGACGAACGCGCCGAGCCTGGAGGCGATCATCGGGTTGGTGGACAGGCCGCCGCCGACCCACAGGTCGTAGCCGGCCTCGCCGGTCTCCGGGTGGATGACCCCGGCGAACGCGACGTCGTTGATCTCGTGGTGCGTGCACTGCGAGCCGCAGCCGCTGATCGACGTCTTGTACTTGCGGGGCAGGTTGGAGAAGGCCTCGTCGCCGATGTACTGCTCGGTGATCGTCTGGATCTCGGGCGTGGCGTCGATCACCTCGTCGGCGGCGATGCCCGCGAGGGGGCAGCCGAGGATCACGCGCGGCGCGTCGCCGCAGGCCTCGGTGGTGCTCAGGCCGACCCAGTCGAGGGCCTCCCAGATCGCGGGGACGTCCTCGATGCGGATCCAGTGCAGCTGGATGTTCTGCCGGTCGGTGATGTCGGCGGTGCCCCGGGCGTAGGAGCTGGAGATGTCGGCGATGACCCGCAGCTGGCGGCTGGTGAGCTGCCCGCCGTCGATGCGGATCCGCATCATGAAGTAACGGTCGTCGAGTTCCTCGGGCTCGAGGACGGCGGTCTTGCCGCCGTCGATCCCGGGGCGGCGCTGCGTGTACAGGCCATACCAGCGGAACCGGCCGCGCAAGTCGGCGGGGTCGATCGAGTCGAACCCGTGCTTGGAGTAGATGTCGATGATCCGCTGGCGGACGTTGAGCCCGTCGTCGTTCTTCTTGCTTTCCTCGTTCTTGTTGAGCGGCTCGCGGTAACCGAGGGCCCATTGGCCCTCGCCGCGCTTCGGTCGGGTCTTGGGCGGCTGGGCCGGCCGGGCGGGCCGGGTCGCGGTGCCGGCGGCTGGAGACATGCGGCGCGGTTCCTTAACTCGTGGAAGGCGATGGGTCGCAGGCACGCATCCGCCTGGCAGCCGCGGGCTCCGATCGCCGGGAACGGGCGCGAGGGGAAAAGGCCGCACGGCTTGCGGTGCGCGCCCTAGTTAAACGTCTGCGTGGGAGACGGCGTCAGGATGTAACGTCCGGTTTAACGTCGGGCGACGCTCAGCGTACGGCAGGACACATTGCGCTACGGACGCGAAGCAGGTCGACGTGCCGGCGCACGACGAGCATGGGATCCATAACGCTCACAGCGTCAGGATCACACGTTCTGACCTGGTCTGTCCAGTGCCAACGGGTCACGCATACGCCAACCCGGCGCCGCCCCGGTCTATTCCGCGAGATTTACATTGTTAACGTTCAGCCTTGCCGAACCCAGCTGAGCGGGGGTTCCGCGGCCTGGCCGGCCTGGCCGGCCTGGCC
>JAFMRC010000087.1:10344-16335 GCA_017354375.1 Nocardiopsaceae bacterium
CCAGGCCGGCGTCCCGGCGCTCCGGCGGCAGGTGCTGGCAGTCGCACCAGCTCCCGCCGCGGCAGTCTGCGTGCCGCCGCTCACGGCACGAGGCACAGATCATGGGGCGCGGTTCTAGGCGATCAGCCCGAGCTTGCGGACGGTGTCGCGCTCGGAGGACAACTCGGCGACCGAGGCGTCGATCTTGCCGCGGGAGAACTCGTTGATCTCCACGCCGTCGATGATCTCGAACTCGCCGTTCCTCGCCCGGACGGGGAACGAGCTGATCAGGCCCTCCGGCACGCCGTAGGAGCCGTCGGAGACGACGGCCGCGGACGTCCACCCGGTGCCGTTCACCCAGTCATGGACGTGGTCGATGGCCGCGCTGGCGGCGCTGGCGGCGCTGGACGCCCCGCGGGCGGAGATGATCGCCGTGCCGCGCTTGGCGACCGTCGGAATGAACGTCTTCTCCAGCCACTCCTGGCCGACCTGCTCGGCGGCGCTGCGACCGTTGACCTTGGCGGTGTACAGGTCGGGGTACTGGGTGGCGGAATGGTTGCCCCAGATCGTCATCTGCTCGATCGCGGTCACCGGCACGCTCAGCTTCTCGCTCAGCTGCGACAGCGCCCGGTTGTGGTCAAGGCGGGTCATAGCGGTGAACCGGCTGGCGGGGACGTCGGGCGCGTGCCGCTGCGCGATGAGCGCGTTGGTGTTGGCGGGGTTGCCGACGACGAGCACCTTGACGTCGCTCGCCGCGTGGTCATTGATGGCCTGGCCCTGCGGGCCGAAGATCCCGCCGTTCGCCTCCAGCAGGTCGCCGCGCTCCATGCCCGCGGTGCGCGGCCGGGCGCCGACCAGCAGGGCGACGTTCACGCCGTCGAAGGCGGTCTTGAGGTCATCGGTGATGTCGATGCCCGCCAGCAGCGGGAAGGCGGCGTCGTTCAGCTCCATCGCCGTGCCCTCGGCCGCCTTCAGCGCCGGAGCGATCTCCAGCAGCCGCAGCCGGACCGGCACATCGGCGCCGAGCAGCTGGCCGGAGGCGATGCGGAACAGGAGAGCGTAGCCGATCTGGCCGGCCGCGCCAGTGACGGTAACGTTAACAGGCTCAGTCATGACGGCAAGGCTACCGAGACACGGAAGTCGGCGAGGCCGTGACCCTGGTCACTCGCCTCGCCGACTCAGCCGCGGGAATAAGAGATCAGGCCGCGTTGGCGCGGCGCATCCGGCGACGGCGCTCCGCGGAGCGCTCGTCCTCGTTGAGGCCGCCCCAGGTGCCGTACTTCTCGGGGCGGGCAACGGCGTAGTTCAGGCACTCGACGCGGACCGGGCAGTCAGCGCAGATGGCCTTGGCCTTCTGCTCCCGGGCTTCCCGCTCCGGCTGCCGCTCGCCGTCAGGGCCGAAGAAGATCATCAGATCCTCGCCACGACACGCGGCAGCGTCCTGCCACCCCCAGTTAGGGCGGGGAAGCATCGCCGTCTGCCTGCGTACCTGGGACATGGATCAGTCACCTCAAACAAAGTCGGTTCATTCGTGCGTTACCCTTGCTTATGGCTCGTTAGCACGCGAGCCCAGACGTCCTGCGCGGTAACTGCCGTTGCCAGATGCAACGCTCCAGGGTGCCGCTCTGTTCCCGCGCGGGTATGCGGGTGGTGCTGGTACATGCGTAACCTACGCCTGCCCCGCGGAAAAGCAGGGGGCAGGAAAGCCTGAGCCCAATGATGCCACCTTGCCGGCCAGCCGCGCACGGCGGGTCCCCATTTTCCTTCCCCGTGCCGCGAGATTTTCGCAGTCCTGCCGAAACACGGTCTTGCCGAAGCGCAGTCTTGCCGAAGCGCAGTCTTGCCGAAGCGCAGTCTTGCCGAAGCACGGGCCGCGGCCGTCGAGGTGGCGTACATTCGTAGGCTAGGGGGTTTGCACGGCCGTGGCGGCTTAGGCCGCGGGCCGTGCCTGGTCGACGAAGACGAACTGCACAGACGCTCGCTAGGGGCTACCACCATGGGCAGCATGTCAGGGTCGGACGCAGCGCCGCTGCCCCGGCTAGGCGAGGTGTTCTTCGACGTGCGCGGTAGCACGCGTAGCATGCGGCTGGGCTGGCATGCCGACACCGGTGCCGCGGTGTTCAGCATCTGGCAGGGGGGAACCTGCACCGGAACCTTCCGCCTGTCCGCCGGCGACCTGCCCCGGTTGATGGAATCGCTGCAGCGGACTGGCCCCGCCGAGGAGCCGGCTGGCGGCGCGCAGGCGGTTCAGGGGGGTCGGCCGCGGCTCGCGATCACCGCGGGATCCGAGCCGTACACCGGGATGATGACCTCGGTCGCGGACGAAGGCGCGACCACGGTGTACCAGCAGCCCACGGTGTACCAGCAGCAAGGCCCCCAGCATGCCGCCGGGCCCGGGCAGCAGCAGGGATACGGATACCCGGACGCCGTGCCGTACGGCGGCGACGCGGCGGTGCAGGCCTTCGCAGAGGGTCGCCCCTACATCGCTGGCGTGGTCGTGGGCCACGACGGCTCACCCGGGTACGAGGGAGCGCCCGGATACGGCGAGGCCGGCTACGGCGGCACCGCTGGCTACGCGCACGGATATGCCGACCAGCAGCCTGGATACGCCGACCAGCAGTTGGCCGCCCCCGGGACCGCCTGCGCCAACGTCCCGCAGGGCGCAGCCGCTTACCAGGACGCCACCGCCTACCAGCAGGACGCCACCGCCTACCAGCCCGCGGGCTACCAGGACGCCACCGCCGTCTACCAGCCCGCGGGCTACCAGGATGCAACCGCTGTCTACCAGGCCGCGGGCTACCAGCCCGAGGGCGGGAACGCGAACGGGTACCAGGCAGCCGGATACCAAGGAGACGGTACCTACTCCGGTGACGCCTACTCCAGCGACGACGGGGCGTACGCCGCTGGCGGAGGCTTCCCCGGTAACGCCGGCTACTTCCCTGCTGACGGGTACTCCGGCGCTGACGGGTACTCCGGCTATGCGGGCGGGAACGGCTACGCGAGCGGGAACGGCTACGCTGTCGCGGGCAACAGCGGTTTCCCCGGCGCGGACGTCTACCCCGGCGCCGTCAACGGAGCCGGGGCGCAACTGGTGGTGCCCGGAGCGCAGTCGGCGGGTCCTGGCACGCAGATGGCAGGCCCCGGCGCACAGCCAGCGGAGTCCGGCTTCGCTCCCATGTCCACTCCAGGCGCCCCGGACACTGGCGGCGGAGCCCCCGGCGGCGGGCATTTCTACCAGAACGTCTACCAGAACGCGTATCCAGGCCAGGGCGGCCCGCAGCCGCCCGCCGGCCTAGCCGACGGGGGCTACCAAGCCACTGCCTACCAGGCCGCCAGTCCCCACCAAGGTGGCGGTTCTTACCCGGGTGGGGTCGGCTACGGCGGGGGTCCAGGTAGCCCTGGTTATGGTGGCGGGCCGAACGGTGCCGCCTATGGCGGTGCCCCGAACGGTGCCGCCTATGGTGGCGGCGCCCACCATGACGGCGGCGCTTACCAGGGTGGTGGCTCTTACCCGGACTACCCAGGCGCGCCCGGATTCCAGGACGCGCCCGGGTATCGCGCCGCGCCCAGCTTCCAGGAGGCGCCCGGCTATCGAGACGCGCCCAGCTTCACCGACACGCGCCGTGGTGGCGGCCCGCCCGGACAGGGCGGCGGGCCGCCGGGACGGCCGAGCTTCACCCCGGCCTCCGCCCCGCGCGGGGGCTACACCCCCCGAGTGTTCCAGGAAAATGAACGCGACCTCAGGGAACAGAGATACGGCCGACCGCGTTAGAGACAGTGGCCGGTGCGGTTAGAGTCCCCCGGGCCGCACCTAATATCGCCTTCGCGGAATACCGTTCGGCTGGAGCCGCGATGAGCCTCTCGCCGAGGAGGCGACCGCCGCACCGGCCACCTCCATTTCCTAGGGCACCTTCGCCGCAACGCCCGCGCGGAGCTTTTTTGCACATAGAGTGCCACGAAACTCCACGCGGACCCGGCGCAGGTGGCCTCAGCCGCCTTCGGGCGGGGGGATGGGGCCTACCACGGTGGACAGGGCCATCGAGTTGGGAACCGCCATCACGCTCTCGCCGGTGTCCAGCCGGACGTAGGTGATGCCGATATCCGTGACCGTGCCGTCGATCATGCCGGTGGCGCCCAGGGCGCCCGCGCGGAGCCGGACGGAGTCACCGACATGGAACGGGCGGGCGATGAGCAGGACAAGGCCCGCGAACACGTTGCCAAGCGACTGCTGGGCCGCTAGCCCGAAGACGACGCTGGTCAGCGCTCCGCCCAGGACCAGCTGGCCGATCGGGATGCCGAACAGCCCGAGCGTGATCACCAGCGTCGTGAGCGCGCCGATGAGCAGCAGCGCGTACCTGACCATCGCGGCGTGCGACGTGCTGGAGTGACTCTTTTCCAGCGCCTGGCGGGCCTGGCCGGACAGGCCGTAGGTGGCCATGCCCCCGAACGCGGCGAAGGCCAGGGCGCAGCCCGCGGATATGAGCTGGCTGGGAATGGTCTGAGGCTGATTGGTATCGAAGAAGTGCGGGAAGTACTGGCGCGCCCACTCCGAGACGCTGGCAGCGGCGATCGCGAGCACGAACGCGATCAGCGACTTCCACGGCCGGGTCTTATCCTTCACCGTCCTGGCTACCTGGACAGACAGGTCCCGTTGCGGCCCGTCTTGCAGGTGCATATCTAGCCCCTCCTCATCACCCCAGCGACGACTGCACAACCGACCGTACCTGGCACACCGACAGGAAGAGCAAAGATCCGCCGGCACCGGGTGAAACCCGGTGCCGGCGGATCCAGGCGGGAGGAGCGGCGGACTAGCTGGAGGAACCGAAGAGGGGCTTGCCGACCGGCAGCCTGATCTTCGAGCCGGGGATGCCGTTCGACACGCCCGCCGCCGAGGTGTACCAGGCGACGATCGCGGTGATCACGCCGATGACGCCGCCGACCTTGATCAGCGAGGTGCTGGCCGCGAAGTTGCCGATGAACAGCACGATCTCGGTGATCTCAAGGGTGAGGAACACCCCGAACACCGCCGTGTTGACCTGCGTGGACATGATCAGCATGTAGGTGTTGAAGATCGCGAACGCGAGCAGGATCCAGCCGAGGTCGTGGCCGGCCTGGGCAGCGTAGGCCGTGGCCGTGACCCCGGCCGGCGGGGTCGCCCCGGCGACGAGCTTGTACCACAGCGCGAGGCCGATCCAGAACCCGCCGTAGGTGGAGAACGCGGTCGAGCCGAACACGTTCTTGTTCCTGAACTCCCACATGCCGGCGAGCAGCTGGCACAGGCCGCCGTAGGCGAACGCGTAGCCCAGCCACGCGTTACCGGTGGCGCTGGTCATCCAGCCGGCGTTGGCCGCGGAGAGAAGGAAGGTAGTAAGGGCGAACCCGGCCAGACCGAGCGGTGCGGGATCCGCGATCGAGGGTGTCGCTGGCGTTTCTTCACTGGCGCTCATGACTTGTTGTCGCCTCCGAGAGTGCGGGCACATTATCGCGTCTAACCAGCTGGTTTCCCGCCTGGAACATTATTACCGGGCGGAAACTTCCGCTAATAGCGTAACGCGACATAAGCTGCGCCACGAGACCCAACTGAGGTCCAGTTATTGCGTCTATGACGCGCTAGTCATAAGGAATGCTGAGGAATCGGGTGATTTCCGGCAAAAACCGCCCACGACTCGGTCAATCAGCCCCGGTAGAATGTAAATAGGACGTGCCTGCCACAACGCGGTGCTTGCCGCAACATGGTGCCTGCCACAACGAGGGGAGGTTCGCCGATGTCCGCCGACGACAAGATGCGTGCCTCCGACGCCGACCGCGATGCGGTAGTGGACGTCCTGCGTGACGCCTATACCGCGGGCCGGCTGACCCTGGAGGAGTTCGGCGAGCGAACCTCGGCGGCGTACGCCGGCCGGACATGGGGCGAGCTGCGGGAACTGACCGCGGACCTGCCCGGGCAGCCGGCGCTGGGGGCCGACGTGCCGTCCCGGTCGCCGGAGCCGGCGGGCTCGCCGTCCGCCAGCC
>JAFMRC010000293.1 GCA_017354375.1 Nocardiopsaceae bacterium
ACCGCAACCCGGACCGCCCACGCCGGCCCCAGCCCCCAGAAGTAACCCCGCCGCCCGCCCTCCCGCACCCGCACCATTTCCGCGAATGCGATCACAGCCCCGGTGAGGACGGCTTTTGGCGCATGGCGGCCCCACATATGCCGCGAACCGGGCGTGATCAGGGCTGTCATCCCCCAAAAGTCGATGCCACCGTGCCGGGCACGGCGGAAATGGCGGGGCATCCGCTGGGAGTGCCATCATGAGCGGCTCATTCGCAACGGCCCCCCTGGCGACAGCGATGGCGTAGTCACGTACACGATCCCGCAGCAGCAGCGGTACCATTGCGGTCCCTCACCGCCGGAGATAGGAGGAAACCCAGCAAAGCATCGTCCCCGGATATACCGCTTATATGGTGATATATCATATATCCGGGGTGGCGAGCAGCGGCTACGAGCTTCGGGGAAGCGGCGGTACGGGGGAACTCCTCACCCGTTTTCCGGGAAGTGGCAGGCCGCGTGGTGGCCGGGGGCGTGCATGAGCAGCGGGGGCTCGGTGGTCCGGCAGACCTCCTGGGCCTTCCAGCAGCGGGTGTGGAAACGGCAGCCGGGTGGCGGGTTCAGCGGGCTCGGCACGTCGCCGGTGAGGCGGATCCGCTCCCGGCGGACGCGGGCGCCGCCGGGGCCGACCGCGGCCGGCTCGGGGATCGGGACGGCGGACATCAGCGCCACCGTGTACGGGTGCCGGGGCCTCGCGTAGAGGTCGTCGCGGCCGGCGCTCTCCACGACCTTGCCGAGGTACATGACCATCACCCTGCCGCTGATGTGGCGGACCACGGCCAGGTCGTGGGCGATGATCACGTAGCTGAGCCCCAGCTCGCGCTGCAGGTCCCCCAGCAGGTTGATCACCTGGGCCTGGATCGAGACGTCCAGGGCGGAGACGGGCTCGTCGGCGACGATGAGCTTGGGCCGCAGCGCGAGCGTCCTGGCCACGCCGATGCGCTGCCGCTGGCCGCCGGAGAACTCGTGCGGGTAGCGGTTGTAGTGCTCCGGGTTCAGCCCTACCAGCTCGAGCAGTTCCTGGACGGTGCGCTTGACCCCCTGCTCGGTCCGCACGCCCTGCACCCGCAGCGGCGCGCCGACGATCGAGCCGACCGTGTGCCGCGGGTTCAGCGACGAGTACGGATCCTGGAAGATCATGCCGATCTCGCGGCGCAGCGGGCGCATCTGGCCCCGCCGCAGGTGCGTGATGTCGCGGCCGTCGAAGACGATCTTCCCGCTGGTCGGCTCGTCCAGCCGCGTGATCAGCCGCCCGGTCGTGGTCTTGCCGCAGCCGGACTCCCCCACGATGCCGAGCGTCTCGCCGCGGGACAGGGAGAAGTCGATGCCGTCCACGGCGCGCACCTGGGCGACGGCCCGGTTGAGCACCCCGCGGGTCACCGGGAAATGCCGGGTGAGCCCGCTGACGGTGAGCAGGTCGCCGTCGGCGGGCAGGGCCTGCCAGCCATCGGGCACGGTCTGCGGGTTGTGGGTCACCACGGGTTCACCTCGCTCACGGAACCGGGCGCTGCTGGGCCAGTCTTCGCGTGACGAGCCCGGCTGGGGGCGGTCCGCGCCGACAGCTCCGCCCAGATGCTCTGCTTCTTCGCCGCCGGCAGGTGGCAGGCGGCGAGGTGCCCCGGCCCGGTCTCGAGCAGCGCCGGCACCTCCGAGTCGCACGGCGCCGCGGCCTGCGCCGGGTAGGCGCAGCGCGGGTGGAACGGGCACCCGGGCGGCACGTTGATGAGGCTCGGCGGGGTGCCGGGGATCGGGACAAGCCGCTCGGTCCTGGCCACGTCGAGCCGCGGCATCGAGCCGAGCAGCCCCCACGTGTAGGGGTGCCGCGGCGCGCCGAACACCTCCCGCGCGGCCCCGGTCTCGACCTCCCTGCCGGCGTACATGACCAGCACCTCGTCGGCGACCTCGGCGACCACGCCCAGGTCGTGGGTGATGATGATGACCGCGGACCCGAACTCCGCCTGCAGGTCCACTATCAGGTCCAGGATCTGCGCCTGCACCGTCACGTCCAGCGCGGTCGTCGGCTCGTCGGCGATCAGCAGCCCCGGGTCGCAGGACAGCGCCATCGCGATCATGGCGCGCTGCCGCATGCCGCCGGAGAACTGGTGCGGGTAGTCGTCCACCCGGGAGGACGGCTGCGGGATGCCGACCCGGCCGAGCATGTCGATCGCGCGCTTCCGCGCCTCCCGCTTCGACACGTCGTTGTGAACCCGGTACGCCTCGATGATCTGGGCGCCCACCGTGTGGTAAGGGTTCAGCGCGGTGAGCGGGTCCTGGAAGATCATCGCCATCTTCTCGCCGCGCAGCCGCCGCACCCGCTCCGGCGACGCCTCGACCAGGTCCTCGCCGTCCAGCCTGATCTCGCCGCTGACCGTGGTCGAGCCGGTGTTGCGATGCAGCCCCATGATGGCCAGGCTGGTCACGCTCTTGCCGGATCCCGACTCGCCAACGATGCCGAGCGTGCGGTTCCGGTCCACGCTGAACGAAAGGCCGTCCACGGCCTTGACCAGGCCGTCGTCCGTGTCGAACCGGACCCTCAGGTCGCTGACCTCAAGCAGCGCCATTACGCCGTCCTCACCCTCGGGTCGACCACCGCGTACAAGATGTCCACCACCGTGTTCGCCAGCACGATGAAGAACGACGCCAGCATGACTACCCCCATGATCTCCGGGAGGTCCTGGTTGTTGATCGCCTGGATCGTGAACTGGCCGAGCCCGGGGAACGAGAACGTCGTCTCGGTGAGCACCGCGCCGCCGAGCAGGAGCCCGAGGTCCATGCCGAAGATCGTCAGGATCGGGGTGACAGCGGCGCGCAGCCCGTGCCGGGTCACCACGATCCGTTCGGGCAAGCCCTTGGCCCGCGCCGTGCGGATGAAGTCCTCGCCCATGGTCTCCAGCATGCCCGCCCTGGTCAGCCTCGCGTAGAGCGCGGCGTACAGGAAGGCGAGCGTGACCCACGGCAGGACCATGTTCGAGAACCAGTACTGCACGCTCTCGGTGATCGGAACGTACTGGACATTCGGGAAGATCTGCCACTTGTAGCTGAACAGCAGCAGCGCGACCTGGCCGGTGAAGAAGATCGGCAGCGACACCCCGGCCAGCGCGGTGCCCATCGACAGCCGGTCGAAGACCGTGCCGCGCTTGAGGGCCGACAGCACGCCGACCGCCACGCCGCCGACCAGCCACAGCACGGACGCGCCGATCGCCAGCGACGCGGTGACCGGCAGCGCGTTCATCATCTGCGGCCACACCGGCTGCTGGGTGCGGAACGAGTAGCCGAAGCACGGCGGCCCGCACCAGGTCCGGGCCGTCCCGGAGTTGTAGTACTGGCCGGCCACGATGCCCTTCAGGAAGTGGCCGTACTGCACGATCAGCGGCTGGTTAAGCCCGAGCTTGGCTTCCATTTGCATGATCGCGGCCTTCGTCGGGTTGCGGCCGACGTACTGGGCGGCGAGCTCGTAGGAGTTTTGCCCGGCCAGCCGCGGGATCAGGAAGAAGATCCCGAACGTGACCATGCTGACCACGATGAGCAGGAGCACCATCGTGATCAGGCGACGGATGATGAAGGTAGTCATTGGCGTGGTTGTGACCGCGCCCGGGGGCTGCTCCCTCCTCTAGCTGCCGCTGCTGCTGCTACTGCTGTTGCTCACGCCCATGACGGCATAGTTGTACATGCCGTAGGCCTGGTCGGAGTACACGTTGGTCACGTCCGGGTTGCGGTAGTCCAGCTCGTGAGAGTAGACCTCCGGCAGGATGTACGCCTGCTGCATGGTTATCTGGTCGACCTTGGCGTAGTCGCTCGCCCGCTGAGCCGGGGTGCTCGTCTGGCTGGTCGAGTCCTGCAGGAGGTTGTTGATCTCCGGGTTGTTCACCTCCGAGACGTTGGTGTTGCCCGCCGACGCGATCGCGTTGCCGTTCAGGATGTCGTCCAGCATGCCGTAGCCGTCCGGCCAGTCCGGCACCCAGCCGCCGAAGTCGATCCCGAGATCGTGCTGGTGCACGTAGTTCGGGACGCCCGCGAAGTTGGTGTAGTAGCTGCCCGTCGGGTAGCCGTGCAAATCCAGGGTGATCCCGACCCGGGCCAGCGAGGCCTTCAGGGCGGTCGCCGCCGAGACCTCCTCCGGGTTGTCGGTGCGGTAGGCCGCGCCGACGTGGAAGCCGCTCGACTGGCCGCAGGCGGCCAGCTCCTGCTTGGCCTTGGTGATGTTGCCTCCCGGGTCGCTCTTCGCCTGGTACAGGTCGAGGTTCTTGTCGTAGCCGGCCTCGTTGGGCAGCAGGACCGTGCTGGCGATCGGGCCGCCGGCGACCGGGCCGCCCTGCGCGGTCTGCAGGTCCTTCTTGTTCGCCGCGTACTCCACCGCCTGGCGGCAGTGCACGTTGTTCATCGGGGAGACCTTGGTGTTCAGGTATATGTACCACAGCCGGTTGGCGAACCCGTCGTCCGCGTTGTTCTTCAGCGACGGGCTGGACAGGATCTTCGCCCGGGCCGCGGCCTGCACGCCGGCGCCGTAGGCATCGATGTCGAGGTCCCCGGCCATCAGCCGGTTGTCGATGTCGTTGGCGTTGACGTTCATCGTGAGCTCGATCTTGCTGGCCAGCTGCTTGGCCTGCGGATCCTCGTTCGGCGTCCAGTGGGGGTTGGGCACCAGCGTGAGCTTCGAGTTCACCTGGTAGCTCTGGAACTCATACGGGCCGGACGAGACCGGGTCCTTCTGGTAGTTCGCGCCCCCGGTCGAGCCCTTGTCCTTGTCCGGTGGCACCGGCACGGTCTGCGGCAGCGCCACCACGTAGTTGAAGTCCGGGAACGGCTTGGCCAGGTGGAACTGGATCTCGTACGGGTTCGGCGTGGTGACCGACGACAGGTTGCCGTGCGGATCCTTGTAGGGCCCCGGGTACGAGGAGTCCTGGAGGAGGGACTGGAAGTAGGTCGGCCCGGTGGGCAGCACGGAGCGGTCGTAGGTGCGCTCCACCGCGTACTTCACGTCCGCCGCGGTGATCGGCTCGCCGTCGGAGAACTTCAGCCCCTTCTTGATGTGGTAGGTCCACGTCAGGCCGTTGTCGCTGGACGTGCCCAGGCCGGTGGCGATGCCGGGGACGAGCTTGTTGCTGCACGCGCCCGGGCAGGACTTGTAGGTGGTCAGCGTCGTGCCGTACAGCCGGACGAAGTCGATCTCCCAGGCGTAGTACATGTTGCCCGGGTCGAGCGAGTCGGGGGTGTTCTTCAGCGCGAACGTGAGCGTCCCGCCCTTGTGGCTCGACGGGTTCACCACGCTGGTCGCGCCGGCGTTGTACGTCTCGTTGCTTCCGCCGCTCCCCGACGAGCCGCCAGAGCCGATATTCCCGCATGCCGCGAGAACCAGCCCGATCGCCAGCGCGGATGCTGCGACCGAGACCGACCGCAGTCTTCTCATGGACCGCACGTCTCCTTTCGATGCCCGGTGCCAGGTCATCGTGCCCGCGGATCTAGCGCGTCACGCAGCCCGTCACCGAACAGGTTGAAGGCCATGACCGTGATGAAGATGGCCAGGCCCGGGATCACCATGTACATAGGGTCGATCTGGTAAAAGCCGTTGGACACGGCGTCGGACAGCATCTGCCCCCAGCTGGGGGTGGGCGGGATGAGGCCGACGCCGAGGTAGTCGAGGGCCGCCTCGAACAGGATGTTCGTGGGGATCAGCAGCGTCGAGTAGACGAGGATCGGCGCGACCAGGTTCGGCAGCAGCTCGCGGAACAGGATGTACGGACCGCGGGCGCCGATGCTGCGGGCGGCGTCCACGAACTCACGCTCGCGGAGCGACAGCACCTGGCCGCGGATGATCCGGCCCATGTACGGCCAGGCGAAGAACCCGATCACGAAGATCAGCAAGACGACCCGCAGGAAGTTCCCGGACATGCCCCACGCCGAGCTCGGGACCACGCCGACGAGGGCGATCGCGAACACCAGTAGCGGGAAGGCGAGGAACACGTTCATGGCGAAGCCGATCACCGTGTCCACCCAGCCGCCGAAGTAGCCGGCCACGATGCCGAGCACCACCCCGATGACCACCGCGAGCACGGTGGCCAGGAACCCGATCAGCAGCGAGTACTGGGTGCCGTCCACGACCCTGGCCAGCATGTCGCGACCGTTGACCGGCTCGACGCCCAGCGGGTGGGCCAGGCTGATCCCGCCCCACGGGCCATTCGGTCGGCTGAACGTGGGGTTGATCAGGTTGGCGTGGTAGACGTCCGGGTTCGCCACGAAGTGCGGCCCGAGAACCGCCACCAGGACGAGGAAAACGATGAACACGCCGCTGCCCATCGCGATCTTGTCCCGTCGCAGCCGCCGCCAGGCGATCTGTCCCAGCGACCGGCCCTCGATCGCGGTCTCGGCGCTGGTGAGCCCGGCGTCCGCCGGCAGGCCATGCTGCCCGGGCGACGGGTCGACCGTCACTGCCACACGTAACCACCAATCCATGTCCACCGCATACCGGACGTTATCGTCCCCGTACCGGATTGCTCCAACGGACAAGATTCCGCATGGGGACAGCTGGCACCAGCGGGAAAGCGCCATCGTGCCCCGATCGTGACATGATGACGAAAATTCATAACATAATCCTGAAAAATAGTTACAATAGCATACGCGGAGTAAGTTGATGATTACGGCGTATGATCGCAGTTGCGTCAGATGCCGCGCTTGTGCGTCAGATGCCGCGCTTGCGGAGGATCTCCTCGATGTCCTTCAGGTCATCGTCGTCGCCCGGCGCCGTCCCCCCGGCCTTCGCCCGCTTGGAGGATGCCTGCTTGGAGGATGCCTGCTTGGGATGCTCCTTCCTGGCGGGCTCCTGAACAGTGGGGGCGGGGCTGCCGGGCCGCTTCGCTTCGGAACCGATCCGCGTGATGTCGGTGTCCCCCGCCGCCGACGACGACACCGCTGCCGGCGCCGTCGTGTCGCGAGCGACCTTGTCACCGGCGGCCCGATCGCGAGCGGCACTGTCGCGGGCGGACTTGCGGGCGAGCCGCGCCGCCC
>JAFMRC010000294.1 GCA_017354375.1 Nocardiopsaceae bacterium
CCGCCCGCCCGATCGTCGACCTCGGGCTGGCCGGGGTGACCGCGAGCCCGGCCGCGGCCTGCCCGGCGACCCGGCGCGCCGCTAGCCGGTGCAGGCGCGCGGACGGCCCGGCATCATCGATTATCCGAACGGATAGCGCGTCTGGGGTCAGGTCCGCGGCCCTCGGCAGTCGCAGGGCCTGGCGGCCGAGGATCCCGGTGAGCAACTGCTCGCCGGAATCCCAGACGTAGGTGTTGTCGCCGGCCTGGTAGGTGTCGTTCTCGCCGGCGTCCGATAGCGTGTCCACCCGCCAGTGGCTGGGCGACGCCTGCCAGACCCGCATCCGGGTCACCCCGTCCAGCAGCGGCGTCACGCTGGCGAACGCGGGGAAGGGCGGCAGGCCGAAGGCGGCGTCGCTCTCCGCGTACCCGGCGAAGGGGATGCGCTGGGAGGCGAGGATGCGGTCCCGCAGTTGCGCCGCGGTCATCGCGGGGACGCTGACCCCGACCGCGGAGACCACCGTCGGCAGGCAGCACAGAACCGCAACGCCGGCGAGTACCACGATCCAGCGCCACCATTGCCACCAGCGCCACCGGGAAACGGCTCGTGGCCTCGGGCGCACCCTCATAACGGTACGGTAACCGCGGTGGCGCCGTCCGGCCAGGCTCCCGGACCTTACGGGATGCTATGAGTTAGCGGGTCCCGGTGGACGGGGTTCCGGCGGACATCGCCCCGACGAGCTGGTCCCGGGTCGCCGCCGTCCCGGCGACCTCGCTGACGACCGTGCCGGACCGCATGACCAGCAGCCGGTCGCTGAGGGCCAGCAGCTCGTCGAGGTCGTCGGAGATGAGCAGGACGCCCTTCCCGGCACCGGCCAGATCGCGGATGATCGTGTGGATCTGCGCCTTGGTGCCCACGTCTACCCCGGCGGTGGGCTGGTCGGCGACGAGCACGTCCGGGTTGGCGAGGATGGCCCTGGCGAGGACGAGCTTCTGCTGGTTGCCGCCGCTGAAGGCGCCGCCGCCCAGGTCCGCGTCGGGCGGGCGGACCTCGTAGGTGGCGATCGCCTCCCGCGCGATCTTTCGCAGGCTCCGCGGCCCGACGATGCCGGCCCGCCCAGTCCCGGCGAGGGCCATCAGCACGACGTTCTCCGAGGCCGGCGATGTGGTGACGAGGCCCTGGGCCCGGCGGTCCTCCGGGACCAGCGCGAGGCCGGCCCGCAGCGCCGCCCGCGGGCTGCGCAGGCGGACGGCCTTGCCCCGGATCCGCAGCGATCCCTCGCGCAAGGGCGTGGCGCCGACGAGCATCCTGGCCAGGGTGCTGCGGCCGGACCCGACGAGCCCGGCCAGTCCGACGACCTCGCCGCCGTGCACCGCGAGGGAGACGTCCCGGACCTGCCGCCCGCCGGCGAGGCCGGTGGCGGCCAGCAGCGCGGGCGTGCCCGGGGCGGTCCTGGCGGTGGCATCGGGGGTCCGGGGGTGTCCCCCGGGAAGCACTGCGGCCCGGCCTCGGATTTTGTCCGAGGCCTCCTCCTCTTCCACCGCCGCCAGCTCGCGTCCGAGCATGGCGGTGGTGAGGGAGGTCGTGCCGAAGTCCGCCGCCTGGCCCGATGCCGTGAAGGCGCCGTCGCGCAGCACCGTGAGCCGGCTGGTGACGTCGAGAACCTCGCCGAGGAAGTGCGAGATGAAGATGAGCGCCGTGCCGCGGGCGGCTACCTGCCGCATCAGCGCGAACAGCCGCTCGCGGTCGGCGTCGGCCAGCCGGGCGGTGGGCTCGTCCAGGACCAGCACCCGGGCGTTCCGCGTCAGTGCCTTGGCGATCTCGACGCGCTGGCGGACGGCGGCGCTGAGCGTCCGAACCTCGGCGTCCAGCGGGATCGTGTCGGCCATGCCCGCCGTGTCGAGCAGCCGCGCGGCCGCTTGCCTGATGGACTTGGCGCGGAACGTCACGCGGCCGGGCTCGCTGCCGAGCATGATGTTGTCGGCGGCGCTGAGCTGCGGGACGAGGCTGAAGTCCTGGTAGATGACCGCTATCCCGTGCCGGGCCGCGTCGCGCGGGCTGCCCAGCCGGACCGGGGAACCGTCGATCCGCACGGTGCCGCCGTAGTCCGCGTGCCCGCCGGCCAGGATGCGGGTGAGCGTGCTCTTGCCCGCTCCGTTCTGCCCGACGAGGCCGTGGATCTCGCCGGGAGCGAGCTCGAGGCTGACGCCGCGCAGGACGGCGACGTCGCCGAAGGATTTCGTGATGTCCCGCATCTCCAGGCGGGGCTCCATCACGAACTCCAGGTGGCGTGGTACCGGTCCACGTTGGACTGGGTGATCAGGGGAAGCGGGGTGTACTTCTGCGGGCGGGGGACCTCGCTCTTGTGCCCGGTGAGCCAGTCGTGGGCGTACTGGACGCCGAGCGTTCCCTGCTGCCCCGGGTCCTGATCGACGGTGCCGTAGAGGACCTTCTTCTTCAGCGCCGCCTCGACCTCCTTGGAGTAGTCGCCGGCGATGAACTTGATGTCGCCGCCGCCATGGCTGGCCGCGTACTCCGCGCCCGCGTATATCTCCGGTCCCTCGGCGACCACGGCGTCGAGCGACCCGCGGTCCTTGGAGAGCAGGTCCTGGACGTCGGAGATGCACTGGCTGTTGATCCAGTTGTCGGTCTGCGAGGAGAGGATGTGGATGTGAGGGTACTTGGCCAGGACCGACTTGATGCCCTCGGTCCTGAGCACCTCGGGGGAGTCGCCGAGCACGCCGAGCAGGAGCGCGACGTTGCCCTTCCCGTTCAGGGCCTTGGCGGTGAGCCGTCCCTCGGCGACGCCGTAGGCGTAGTCGTTCGCGCCGACGAAGGTGACCACCTTGGCGCCCTTGTCCACGTTGGTGTTGACCGCGATGACGGGGATGCCCGCCTCGTTGGCCTGGGTGATGGCGGGCACGATGGCCTTGGGGTCGGACGGCGTCACCAGGATCAGGCTGACGTGCTGGCTGATCAGCTGCTCGATGTCGGAGACCTGCTGCGATATGGAGATGGAGCCGTTGGCGTTCCCGCTCAGGACGTGGATGGTCATGCCGTATTTAGCGGCCGCGGCTTGCTCGGCCTTGGCCATGGTGGCCAGGTACGGGTTCGTCATGTCGTTGACGACGGAGCCGATCACCAGGTTCTGCCCGGATGAGCCGCCCCCCGAGGGCTCCGATCCGCACGCGGCGATCGCGAGGACGGCGGCGGTGACCGCCGCCGCGAAGAGGTATCTGGCGGTGCGTCGTGCGCGCATGGAGGGGGTTCCTTTCATCGCCCTGGTGCTCATCGCCCTGGTGCTCATCGGCCTGGTGCCCGGCGGCGGCTGATCTTGTCGACGGCCACCGCGATGAGGATGACGGCGCCCGTGACGGTCGGCTGGATGTAGGCGGAGACGTTCAGCAGGTTGAGGCCGTCGGTGATGACGCCGAGCAGCAGCGTGGCGGCGATGGTGCCGTGCAGCCTGCCCTCGCCGCCCGACAGCGGCACGCCCCCGATCACGCAGATGGCGATGGCGGTGAGCGGCCAGTCCGTGGCCGAAGACGGCTGGCCGATGCCGCTCTGCCCGAGCAGGAGCAGCCCGCCGAACGCGGCGCACAGCCCGCCGAACACGAAGGCGGCGAACTGCGTCGTGACCACGGGGACGCCGGACAGGTAGCTGGCCTCCCGGTTACCGCCGATGCTGTAGACGTAATGACCCCACTTGGTGCGGCTCAGCAGGAACCACGTCACCGCGGCGACGGCGATGTAGGCGATGAACGCGTACGGGACCTGCCCGGCGCGGCCGAGGGCGAGCGTGATCAGCGCCGGCGCGTTGCCGGTGACGGGGGCCGCGTTCGTCCCGGCGAACAGCAGGCCGGTCACCACGCTGGCCATCGCGAACGTCGTCATGAACGCGTTGATGCCGCCCTTGGCGATGAGGATGCCGTTCACCGCGCCAACCACCAGCCCGACGGCGAGGCCGGCCACGATCGCGGCAGCTAGCGGGGCGTGGCCGGAGGCCCAGGCGGCGACGACGGAGGCGGTGGCCCCGACGGCGCCGACGGACAGGTCGAAGCCCCCGCTGATCATCATGACGAGCATCCCGCACGCCACGATTCCCAGCATCGAGTTCTGCTGGAGGATGTTCGTCAGGTTGAACGGGGTCCGGAAGCTAGGCGAGACTATGACCAGGATGAGGGTCAGCACGATGAGCGCCGCCCAGATTCCGTAGCGCCACAGGCGTCCCTTGTTGCCAGCGACCGCCTTGCTCCAGGCGGCCCAGACGGGGGCGACCGCATCTGCTGCTTGCATGGCACCTCCAGGTCATCTGGACGTTACGCCGGGAAAATGCAAAAGTAAATACATATGTGACAGAAGAGGGTGCGAATGGCGGCGGCGGACGACCTGGCGGCGGTGCTTGCCCTCGTGCGCTCCGGGCGGGCTCGCACGAGGCTCGAGCTCAGCAGGCAGGGCATGCTGGGACGCACCGTGATAGCGCAGCGGGTGGCCCAGCTCATCGACATGGGGCTGGTCTCCGAGGGCCAGCTCGGCCAGTCCACCGGGGGCCGCGCCCCGCGGCAGCTCGATTTCCGGGCCGCGGCGGGAACCTTGCTGCTGGCCGACTTCGGCGCCACGAGCCTCAGCGCTGGCGTTAGCGACCTGTCCGGCGGCCTCGCCGCCCGGCATGAGGAGCGGTTCGACATCGCGGCGGGGCCGGAGCGCGCGCTGAGCCGGCTCGTGACGGTCTTCGACCGGCTGCTGGCGGAGGCCGGACGGCAGGCAAGCGGCGTGTGGGGGGTTGGCGTGGGCGTGCCCGGCCCGGTCGAGTTCTCCACGGGAGAGCCGATCTCGCCGCCGATCATGCCCGGCTGGGACGGCTACCCCATCCGGCGGCAGCTTGCCGGGCAGTACGGCGCGCCGGTATGGGTGGACAACGACGTGAACCTGATGGCGCTCGGAGAACTGAGCGCCGGGTCGGCCCGGGGAGAACAGCAGGTCGTGTTCGTGAAGATCGGGACCGGCATCGGAGCGGGCCTGATCTCGGCCGGCAAGCTGCACCGCGGGGCCCAGGGGTGTGCCGGGGACGTCGGTCACGTGGCGGTCGGCGGCCACCCGGACGTGATCTGCCGGTGCGGGAACCGGGGGTGCCTGGAAGCGATGGCCGGCGGCGCCGCGCTCGGCCGGGACGGAGCCGAAGCGGCGCGGGCGGGTCGCAGCGATCGCCTCGCCGCGGTGCTGGCCGGCGGCCGCGACGTCCGGGCCGACGACGTGGCGCAGGCGGCGAACTGCGGGGATCCGGTAGGCGTGGAGCTCCTGGTCCGGGCGGGACGGATGATCGGGGAGGTGCTGGCGTCCATCGTGAACTTCTACAACCCGTCCCTCATCCTTATCGGGGGAGGCGTGGCCAGGGCGGGAGACCTCTTGCTGGCCTCGATCCGGGAGGCCGTCTACCGCCGGTCGCTTCCGCTGGCGACGAGGGACCTGCGGATCGAGCTGTCAGCGCTGGGCGACCGGGCGGGCCTGCTCGGCGCCGCCAGCATGGTCACCGAGGAACTGTTCGCGCCGGCCCGGCTCGCCCGCTGGCTGGACCGGGGAAGCCCGGCAGGCATGCCGGGGCTCCCTGATGCCGCGACGTAACCCGCTCGCCTAGGGTTTCCATTATGGACCCAACCGCTTCGGAAGCCCCCGCTCTCTCCGATAACCAGGCCGAATCGAAGTTCGAGGTTCGCGTCGGCGGCGAGCTCGCGGGGTTCATCGACTACCACCGGCGGGGCAGCCAGCTGATCAACCTCATCCACACCGAGGTCGGCGAGACGTTCCAGGGCATGGGCCTGGCCGGGAAGCTCGCCAGGTTCGCGCTGGATGCCGCGCGACGAGAGCACCTGGAGGTTCTCCCGTCGTGTGAGTACATCCGCGGATGGATCGGGAAGCACCCGGAGTACCTGGACCTGGTCCCGGAAAAGCGCCGTGCCGACTTCGGCCTCCCGGCGGGCACCCACGAACCTGGGTATTAACTCTCAAATCTCCTGATTTCAACTGAATTGACCATAAATACACGACCATCGTGGGATGCTTGCCCCCATGCCCACCGATCAGCCGATGCGGGCACCGCTGCTCATCGTCGAAGACGACGCCGAGATCGCGGTCATGCTGGACAAGCTGCTCACCGAGGAGGGGTACGAGGTCGATGTGGCCGCGGACGGCCAGCGCGGCCTGCACCTCGCGCTCACCCGGTCATACCAGGTTCTCATCGTCGATCGCGTGCTGCCCGTCATGGACGGCCTGGACCTGCTCCGGCGGATCCGGCGCAGCGGGGTCGCCGTTCCGGTGCTCGTCCTCACCGCCCTCGGGACGGTCGCGGACCGGGTCGCCGGGCTCGACTCCGGGGCCGAGGACTACCTCGTCAAGCCGTTCGAGGTCGATGAGCTGCTGGCCCGGGTGCGGGCACTGCTCCGCAGGCACCGGGACGCCGCCCGCACGCTCTCGCTCGGCGGCGGGGAACTCGATCTCGTCCGGCGCGAGGTCTGGCTGCCCGACGGGGCGGCGGTGGACCTGTCCCGCCGCGAGTTCGAGCTGCTCCAGGTGCTGGCCAGCCATCCCCGGAGGGTGTATACCCGCGCGGAGCTGCGGGCGAAGGTCTTCGAGGAAACGCGGGCCGGATCCGTCGTCGATACCTATGTCCACTACCTTCGCCGCAAGCTCGGCCGGCGCGCCGTCCGCACGGTACGCGGTTTCGGGTACCAGGCGGGCGAGCTGTGACCCCGCGGGGGATGACCGGACGGGCGAGGACGGGCCGGGCGAGGACCGGGCGGGAGTTCCGTCGCGCGAAGTGGCGGCTCACCGCGGTGATCGCCGGCGCGATCACCGGCGCCATACTGCTCGTCGGCGTCCTGATGTGCCTCGCGGTCACGGCTGACCAGCACTGGCAGGCCCAGCACGACCTGGAGTGGGCCGTGGCGCGGAACAGTGCCGAAAGCCCGCCCCCCTGCGTGTGGATGGCCACCGTGCGGGACGGCGTGACCCACCGCACGCCGGGCGCGCCCGCCGGGCTGCCGGTGCGGTCCGACCT
>JAFMRC010000527.1 GCA_017354375.1 Nocardiopsaceae bacterium
CCCCGGCTTCGGCCGGGTCGAGGCCGGACGCGCGGACCACGCCGTCGTCGGTGTCCAGCACCCGCGCGATGGACTCGACGTCCCGCCCGGCCAGCATGAGCACCCGCTCCGGCTCGTCCACCGTCACCGGGCCGGGCTTGCCCGCCGCTTCCTGGGCCTGCGAGGCCGTGACCGTCGCCGTCGGCCGGACCCCGTCCCGCTGTCGCTCCGGGGCCTGCTCGACGATGACGTGCGCGTTGATGCCGCCGAAGCCGAACGCGTTGACGGCGGCGCGGCGCGGCCCTTCGCCTTCCCACGGCTGTGCCTCGGACAGGGTCCGGAACCGGGTGTCCGCCAGCTCCGGCCGGGGCGTGTCGCAGTGCAGCGTGGGCAGCAGCACGCCGTGGGAGACGGCGAGCGCCGCCTTGATGAGCCCCGAGACGCCGGCCGCGGCCAGGGTGTGCCCGACCTGCGATTTCACCGAGCCGATCACCGGCGGGTGGCCCTCGCCGCCGGCCGCGTGGACGGGCGGGCCGAACACCGTGCCCATCGTGGCGACTTCCGCGGCGTCCCCGACCGCGGTGGCGGTGCCGTGGGCCTCCAGCATGCCCAGCGCGTCCGGTGCGGTCGGGTCCAGCCCGGCCGCCGCCCAGGCCCGGCGGACCGCCAGCACCTGTCCCGCGGTCTCCGGGCTGACCAGGCTCGCGGACCGGCCGTCGCCGGCCACGCCGGTGCCGCGGATGACGGCGTGGATCCGGTCCCCGTCGCGGCGGGCGTCCGCCAGCCGCTTGAGCACGACGATCCCGGTTCCCTCGCCGAGCAGCAGCCCGTCGGCTTCCGCGTGGAACGGGCGGATCTGCTGCTTCCTGGACAGCGCCCTGATCTGGTTGAACACCGCCCAGAACGAGATGTCGTGGTTGTGGTGCACGCCGCCGGCGATGGCGGCGTCCAGCCGGCCGCTGGTGAGCTCCGTCACCGCCTGGTCCACCGCGATCAGGGAGGACGAGCACGCGGCGTCGATGGTGTAGGAGGGGCCGCGCAGGTCGAGCCGGTTCGCGATCCGGGACGCCGCCAGGTTGGACATCAGCCCGATGACGTTCTCGGGATGGTACGGGCCGAGTCGCTCGGTGATCCGCTCGCGGATCTTGTCCAGCTGCCGCTCGGGGAGCTCGGGTATCAGCTCCCTGCTGAAGCGCGCCATCTGGTCCTGCGACATGACCCGGGCGTAGAACTTCATGCTGGCCATTCCGGCCAGGCCCAGCCGGCCGAGCATCACGCCGATCCGGTCGCGGTCGCCCAGCCGGTCCACGCCGCCCGCGTCCTCGATGGCGTCGGCGGCCACCTGCAGGGCGAGCAGCTGGTCCGGCTCGGTGTCGGGGACCGATCCGGGCATGATCCCGAACGGCAGCGGGTCGAAGAAGGCGGACTCATCGACGAACCCGCCCCGCCGGCAGTAGAGCCGGTGCGGGTGGTCGGCCAGCTCCGGGTCGTAGTAGGAGGGCTGCCAGCGGTTCGGCGGCACCTCGGTGATCGAGTCCGCGCCGGTGACCAGGTTGCGCCAGTAGTCAGCGAGCGTGGGCGCGCCGGGCAGCAGCACCGCCATGCCCACGATCGCTACCGGCTCGGCCCGCGGGACGTTGAGTGCGGGGGCACCGGGGGCTTCGACCCCGGCCAGCTCAGCTGTCATCGCCCAGCGGGGCCGTGTAGACCACGGAGGTCAGCGCGGGGTCGCCCCAGGCCAGCTCCCTCAGCAGTGCCCTGGCGCCCTCGCGGGGGTCGATGAGGCTGATGCCGCGGTGGCCGTACTGCCGGGCGAGTTCCGGGGTGACCATGCCGGGATGAGCCCCGGCGGGTGCCCACGGCCCCCAGTGCACGGTGAGGAAGCGACGGCCGGAGCGCCGCGCCCACGACGCGCCGAGCGACTCCAGCGCGTCGTTGGCCGCCGCGTAGTCGACCTGCCCGCGGCTGCCGAAGGTCGCCGCGATGCTGCCGTACAGCACGGTGAAGGCGGGGGTGGCGCCCTGGTCGGCGACGGCCGCCAGCGTGTTCTTCGCGCCGACGGTCTTGGCGGCGAAGACGCGGTCGAACGACGCCGGCTCCTTGTCCCGGATGAGGTGGTCCTCGATTACCCCGGCGCTGTAGACCAGGCCGTCGATCCTGCCGCCGCCCTCCTCGTACACGATCTTGAGGATCCGGCGCATCTCCTCGTCGTCCGCCGCGTCGGCGCAGTGGTAGCGGGGGCGGGCGCCGAGGTCCCGAAGGTCGGCCAGGGTGGATTCGATCTCGCGGCGGGCCAGGATCGTGCGGGTGACCCGCCCGATCTCGGCGGGGGACTTCATGCCCTGGCGGGCCAGGGCGGCGCGGATCGCGGCGGCGTCCGGTGCCCCGGCGATATCCGCGGTAACCGGCTCGGACGGGAGCTGGGACCGGCCGATGAGCTCGATCCGGCACCCGGGAGCGGCCGCGGCCGCTTCCCTGGCGAACCACGAGGTGATGCCGCGGGCGCCGCCGACGAGCACGATCACCGACTCGCTCGTCAGGCCGAGGGCCTTGCCCGCGGCCTCCGGCGACGACCCGTCCTCCGGCGAGGCCGGGGCGATCGGCGTGGCCGACGCCGGGCCCCGACCCGCC
>JAFMRC010000528.1:0-1989 GCA_017354375.1 Nocardiopsaceae bacterium
GAGGCGGGCGAGGCGGGCGCGGACGCCGCCGCCCCGCGACCGGGGGTCCTCCCGGGTGCCGGCCGCCGCGGACACCAGGTGCTGGGCCGCGTCGAACGTCACGAGGCGCGCGGCCGGCTCGTCCCGTCCCGGGAGCGCCAGGGACTCGTGGGCCAGCCCGTCCAGCTCGGGGTCGCCGGAGTCCAGGGCCACGATCGTCGCGCTCTTGTGCCGCGCGTCGTTGACCCGTTCCAGCAGCGGCGCGGGCGCGGCGTCCTCGGCGACCACGAACAGCGTCTCGCCGCGCCGGGCCTCCTCCAGCCGCGACAGCCCGACGCTCAGGTGCGGCGGCGCGCCCGGCGGCGGCGCCCACCGCACCAGCGTCGGCATCAGCTCGGGGATGTCCGCCAGGCGGCTCTCCTCGTCCAGGTGCGCGGTCACGTGCCACGGCTCGTCCGCCGGCGTTCCGACCACGAGCAGCCCGCCCTGGCTCTTCGTCGACGTACGCAGCGCCCGTCCGAGCGCCCTGGCCCGCTCCAGCCAGCTGGTGCTGGACAGCAGCGTACGCAGCGTAGCCACCTGATCCGCGTCCACACATCCCATGGTGCACCGGCGCGGCCCTAAAAACACCCCACTTATACCGAACGGATCGTGGCGATTGTTCGTGACCCAGCCGCCTCGATCCGTTCGGCGTGAAAGGGGTTTGGGGGTTAAGCGGTTATTTGTAGGAGTACTCCTCCGACGGGAAGGCGCCGGAGGCGACCTCGGCGGCGTAGGCGGCCGCTGCCTCGCGCAGGACGGCGCGGACGTCGGCGTAGCGCTTGACGAACTTCGGCGCGCGGGGGGAGAGGCCGGCCATGTCCTGCCAGACCAGGACCTGCGCGTCGCAGTCCGGGCCGGCGCCGATGCCGATGGTCGGGACGTGCAGCGTCTCGGTGATCCTCGCGCCGAGCGCCGCCGGTATGCCCTCCAGCACGACCGAGAACGCGCCGGCGGCTTCCAGCGCCTTGGCGTCGCGCAGCAGCCGCTCGCCGTCCTCCCCCCGGCCCTGCACCCGGAACCCGCCGAACGCGTGTACCGACTGCGGGGTCAGCCCCAGGTGCCCCATCACCGGGACGCCGGCGGCGACGAGTTCCTCGACGTGGCGGGCGACCCGGATGCCGCCCTCGAGCTTGACGGCGTGCGCGCCGGCCTCCTTCATGAACCGGGAGGCGGTCTCCAGGGCCTGGGCGGGCGAGCCCTGGTAGGAGCCGAACGGCAGGTCGGCCACCACCATCGCCCGCTTCGTCCCCCGCACCACGGCGGCGGTGAGCGGGATGAGGTCGTCCACGGTCACCGGGACCGTCGTGTCGTAGCCGAACACCACGTTGCCCGCGGAGTCCCCGACCAGGAGTACCGGGATTCCGGTCTCGTCGAAGATTCCCGCGGTGAGCGCGTCGTAGGCGGTGATCATCGGCCACCTCTCGCCACGGGCCTTGGCGGCGGCGATGTCCCTGATCGTGATGCGACCGCTCTGCTTGCCCCCGTACAGTGCTTCGTTTTCTCGTGACGGCATTCTTCACGCCTCCGTGCAGTCTAGAGTCGCCCTGCTGGCGTACCCGGACCTGTCCATGGTCGCATGGACGGGACGTGGGAGACTAATCGGATGTCCAGTGATCTCCACGACATCGATCCGGTGACCGTAGATTCGACGCCTGTCGATACCGCGCCTGTCGATGCGGTGCCTGTCGATACCGGGGTGGCGGACGCCGTCGCCGCGGGGTATTTCGAGCGCGGCGGGCAGCCCGCGATCAGCTACGGCATCGTTTCCGGTGGCGTGCTGGTGCACTCGGCCGGGTTCGGGGAGCGGGTGCTCGGCGGCCCGGCGCCGGACGCGGACACCGTCTTCCGGATCGCGTCGATGTCGAAGAGCTTCACCGCGTCGGCGATCCTGCTGCTGCGTGACGCCGGCCTGCTCGCCCTGGACGACCCGGCGGAGAAGTACGTGCCGGAGCTAGCCCCGGGGTCGCC
>JAFMRC010000528.1:1999-2608 GCA_017354375.1 Nocardiopsaceae bacterium
GGCCCCCCCGGGCGGGTGACGATCAGGAACCTGCTCACGATGACCGCCGGGTTCCCGACCGACGACCCGTGGGGGGACCGGCAGCAGGGGCTTTCCCCCGGCGACTTCGGGGCCATGCTGGCGGGCGGGGTGTCGTGGAACTGGGCGCCGGGCACGTGCTTCGAGTACTCCAACATGGGCTACGCGATCCTCGGGCGGGTCATCACGGCGGCGAGCGGGGCGGAATACTCGGAGTTCGTGCGGAGGAGGCTGCTCGCGCCGCTGGGCCTAACCCGGACCGGGTACACGGCGGAGGAGTTCGGCGGGGTGAGCGTTCCGGCCGGGGAAGCCGCCGCTCCGGCCCCCGGGAACGACGCGAACATGGCGCAGGGGTACCGGCGGGGCGCGGCCGGCTGGGAGCCGGTGCCGTTCGAGCCGTACGGGGCGTTCGCGCCGATGGGCGGGATGTACTCGACCGTCCGCGACCTGGCGGCCTGGGTGGCCGGGTTCTCGTCGGCGTTCCCGCCCGGCGGCGGCAGCGACAGCGGCGGTGGCGGCGGTGGCGCGTTCCGCCTGGCGCCGCATCCGCTCCCGGCGGCGTCCCGGAGGGAGATGCAGCTGCCGCAGGCG
>JAFMRC010000295.1 GCA_017354375.1 Nocardiopsaceae bacterium
TCAACGTGGAGCTCCTTCCTCTCCTCCTCCGTGCCGGTTTATCCCGGCGCACCGAAAACCACAGCACGGGCGCCCGCGACCGGGACAGCACCACCCCGGCCACGGGCGCCAGCATGCCCGCGGACCCTAAGCATGCCCGCGGGTCCCAGCATGCGATACAACCGGGATATGCGCTCGCGGAAGTACCGGGTGATCACCACGCTGGAGCGGGGCAGCAATCGGCTGATCCGCTTCGCCCTGCGCGCGGGTTTCGCGCCCCGCGCGTTCGCCCTACTGGAGACGACCGGCCGCCGCACCGGGCTGGCGCGGCACACCCCGGTCGGGAACGCTCTGGACGGGGACGCCTTCTGGCTGGTCGCCGCGCATGGAACCCAAGCCGACTACGTCCGCAATCTGCAGGCCGAGCCCAGGGTACGGGTCAAGGTGGGTGGCGTGTGGCGTTCCGGGACCGCTGCCGTGCTCCTTGGCGACGATGCCACCGCGCGGTCGCGGACGCTACCGTACCAGTGGGACGCCGCGATCGGCAGGGCGATGGCCTCGGCTCCGCTGACCGTCCGCATAGACCTCGACCCTGAGCCCGGGCCGGAACCCGGGCCGGAGTGAGCCAGGTGCCTCCCCTCGGCTACCGGGAGCGTTGCGCGCGGCGGAGCAGCAGCGTGGGGATGTACGGCAGGGGCACCTCGGCCGCGTCATCGAACCCGGCGCGGATCCGGGACAGGTAGCCATCCCATCGCATGTTCTCGGGGTGAAAGGCCGCCAGGAGCCGGGCGGTGAGCACGATCTGCGCTGTACTGTCCAGCGTCGCCGCCGACGACTGGCCGGGCACGGACGGCGGTGCGGTGTCGGACGGCGGCGCGGCGTCGGGAAGCGGGACAGTGCCGGAGGGCGGGACGGGGTCGTGAATGGCGGCGGCAAGGAAATCCTCGATCGCCTGCTCGGTCATCGCGCTCGGCACGGGGCCACCCGATGCTGGATGGTCTGATGCGGGGTTGCCCGATGCGGGAACGCGACACTCGCCTAGCGTCCTGGTGCGCGCGGCCCGCCGGGCGATCCAGCGCAGGTCACCAGGGGTTACGGGCCATGCGTCGGCCAGGGCGATCGCGATGAAGGCGGCCACGATCCGGCAGGCGGCCAGCGCCTCGCGGAAGTCCCTGGAGCCTTCCGCCTTCGCGACGAGGTTCCTGAGGCCCGCCAGGTTACCGATCATGACGCTGTCGAGGTAGAGGCTGGCGTTCTCGGCGGCACGCTGCCCGATCCGGGGCGCGATCCGGGCACCCTGGGAGCTGGGTGAGGCGGGCTGAGAGCCGGGCGAGGCCCTGCCGACGGGGACGAGCCGGTCCCAGCGACGTTCGGCCAGGCCGGCCAGCCGGTCATCCGCGCGCTGTTTCCTCTTCCCTTCCACCAAACTCCACAGGCAGAAGACGGTCGTGGCACCGGTCAACACGATCATGAGGATGCGCATCACGGTCACCGGCCCGGCTCCTGTACGCGAGCGCCGACGCCGACCGCCCCGAACTCGCCCGCACTCACCGCGCTGGCACGATCGTTGACGCTGCGGCGAAGCAGCAGCGAGGAAAGGATGTACGGAACCTTGGGAACGTCGATCATCGCATCGAGGATGCCGTTCAGGTAGTCCATCCAGTCCTCGCCCTCGCGGCGGAAGACCAGCAGCAGCCGACCGGTGACCCACAGCGCCACCGGCAGCGGCGTGTCCGCGTCATCGCCACCGCTACCGTCAGGATCGGACACCGAGCGGGACAGGAACCGGACTACCGCCTGCTCCGTCATCCCAGCGGGAACCCCCGCGGGCGTTCTTCCAGGCCGCATCCTCCCCAACCATGTCCTGCACAACCATGTCCTGCCCGACCGCGCCTTGGCCGGTAGCTCGGCACCCAGGACGATTCCCGCGACCGTGCGGATGTCGTCATCGGTCGGCGGGCAACGGGCGCACACGTCGACCACGATGTACCCGGAAATATTCCTGCATATATAGGCCGCGAAATCACCCTGCTCCGATTCCGGGCGGGCGTCGGCCGACAACTCACCCCGCATCGCGCACAGCAGCAGGGTGAGGACGGGGTTGGCCAGAACCAGCTTGGCACCGCTCGCCGGCGGCGTGCCGCCATCCGCGGCGATCAGCCGGGACCAGCGTTCGCGTTCGAGGGCGAGCAGCCGGGACCGCTCCCTCACCTGGCGGTACACGCTCGAACCCCAGGAGACCATGGCCAGCGCCCACGCGCACGCCTCTACCGAATCCCATACCTCGGTGCTCGTCATCCTCACCCTCCCAGCACGGAACACGCTCGGCCGGAACGCCCGCCCAGAACATAGTCGACTATGCCGGAATATACACGACATTACCTATGCGGAGGCGGCGATAGCATGAACCGGAGAGGAAGGGGAACTGATGAACTACCTGGACCTGCCCGCGGACCTGCCCATCCCCCAGGATGACGGCGCGGCCGATCACCTGCCCGGCACGGCCGTACCCCGCCTGGACCTGCCCAGCACCACAGGGGAAACGGTCCGCCTCGACGCGCTCGGCTCCGGCCGCACGGTGGTTTACATCTACCCGCTCACCGGGCGTCCGGGTACCGACCTCCCCCAGGGCTGGGACCTGATCCCCGGGGCGCGCGGCTGCACCCCTGAGGCGTGCGGCTTCCGCGACCACCACCAGGATCTTCTCGCCGCCGGCGCCGCCCGGGTGTTCGGCCTGTCCAGCCAGGACACCGGCTACCAGCGTGAGGCCACCGAACGGCTGCACCTTCCGTTCCCCATGCTCTCCGACCCCGCCCTGAAACTGGCCGACGCGCTGGGCCTGCCCACTTTCCAGGCCGACGGGCTCACCCTCTACAAGCGACTGACCCTGATCATCCGCGACAACGTCATCGAGCACGCGTTCTACCCGGTCTTCCCGCCGGACGAGCACGCCGGGCAGGTTCTGGCCTGGCTTCGAGAAAACCACCAGTAGACGGTCGGCGTACCGAAGGCGCTCCCGGCCGCCCGACGCGATTGCGGATTTCCCGAAGCGGGGGCGAGGATGGTGTCGATTTCACGGTGGCCGGTTCGTAGTGAGAGTGAGGGCCGGCATCAGGCCGGTCACTGACTCAAGGAGCAAGACCATGACGCAGTACCTTCTCTCGGTGTACCACGCCGGTACCGGCCCGGACCTGACCGACGAAGAGATGCGGCAGTCCTTCGCCGACGTCGATGCGTTCAACGACAAGGTGATCAGCACGGGGGCCTTCGTGTTCGCCGGGGGCCTGCGGCCCGTCGAGTCGGCGACGACGGTGCGGCGGTCCGGCGGCGACTTCCTGGTCACCGACGGCCCCTACCTGGAGACCAAGGAGCACCTCGGCGGCTTCTGGGTCCTTGAGGCCGCCGATCTCGACGCGGCGCTCGCGCTGGCCCGGGAGGCCACGGTCGCCTGCCGCCTGCCGGTCGAGGTCCGGCCGTTCGCCCCCGTCCCCGCGGCCGACGCCGCATCGCCCGACACGGCAACGCCCGACACGGCAACGCCCGACGAGGCCGGAAGCTGAGACCGGACCACGGTGACCGGCGCGGTCGAGGCCACCTTCCGCCGTGAGTACGGGCGGTGCGTGGCGGCGCTGATCCGCTTCCTCGGCGATATCGATCTCGCCGAGGAAGCGGTCCAGGACGCCTTCTCCGTCGCCCTGGAGAAGTGGCCCGCGGGCGGCCAGCCGCCCAATCCCGGCGCCTGGATCGTCACCACCGCCCGCAACCGGGCCATCGACCGGCTGCGCCGCGAATCGATCCGGCATGACCGGCACATTCAGGCCCACCACCTCTACGGCCCTGATACCGCGGAGCCCGATCCGGCCGGACCTGAATCGACCGAGGAGACCGAGGAGGAGGCCGTGCCCGACGAACGGCTGCGGCTGATCTTCACCTGCTGCCACCCGGCCCTCAGCCAGCCCGCGCAGGTCGCCCTGACCCTGCGGCTGCTCGGCGGGCTGGAGACACCCGAGATCGCGCGGGCGTTCCTGGTCCCCGAGCCGACCATGGCCCAGCGGATCGTCCGCGCCAAGCGGAAGATCTCCGACGCCCGCATCCCGTACCGCGTCCCGCCCGAGGCCGAGCTTCCCGCGCGCCTGCGGTCCGTGCTGGCCGTGATCTACCTCATCTTCAACGAGGGATACGCGGCGAGCGCCGGCGACCTGATCCGCGCCGACCTGTGCGAGGAGGCGATCCGGCTGGCCCGTGTCCTCGCGCGGCTCATGCCGGACGAGCCGGAGGCACACGGGCTGCTGGCGCTGCTCCTGCTGCTGCACTCCCGGCGCGGCGCGCGCACCGGCCCGGATGGGTCACTGATCCGGCTGGCCGAGCAGGACCGGCGCTCGTGGGATCATGACCTGATCGCGGAGGGCCAGGCCATCGTGGCTTCCTGCGTCCGGCGCGGCGATCCCGGGCCGTACCAGGTTCAGGCCGCCATCAACGCGGTGCACTCCGCCGCGGCGACGGCGCGGGACACGGAATGGCCAAGGGTGCTCACGCTGTATGACCAGCTGTACGCGCTCACGCCGACCCCGGTGGTCGCGCTCAACCGGGCGGTCGCACTGGCCGAGGTGGAGGGCGCCGCCGCGGGACTCGCCGCCATCGCGGACCTGCCCCTGGACGGCTACTACCTGTTCCATTCGGCACGTGCGGAATTCCTGCGCCGCCTCGGGCGCACCGGGGAGGCGACAGCGGCCTACGACGCGGCCCTCGCACTGGCCTCCAGCCCGGTCGAGCGGTCGTTCCTCGCCGCGCGCCGCGACTCACTCGCCTGAACGGCCCGCGAACCCGCCTCGACGGCTTGCGAACTCGGCTGGACCGCCCGCGAAACGCCCGCGGGCGCGTCAGGCGCCGGGGAGGTCGCGGGTCACGGTGGCGTCCCAGGGACGCTCCCAGCCGCCGAGGGCGAGCAGGCGGTCGGTGAGGACGGCGGTGAAGCCCCAGATCAGCATCGGCTCGGGGCTGGACTCCCCGGCACCGGACGACCCGGAGCCGGACGACCCGGCATCGGACGACCCGGAGCCGGACGCCCCGGTGTCGAAGGGACCGATGTCGAAGGCGGGGCCAAGGTTACCGCTGGGGCCGCGCAGCATGAACCGGTGCCTGGGGTCGGCCAGCGCGGCGACCGGGATCCGCTCGACCGCGGCGACTTCCCCGGTGCTGGCCGGGCGGACCTGGGAGGGCTCGCGCCACCACCCGATCACCGGGGCGACACGGAAGCCGCTGCGGGAGATGTACAGCTCGGGCAGGACGGCGAGCACATCGACACCAGACGGGTCGAGGCCGGTCTCCTCGGCGGCCTCTCGCAGCGCGGCGGCGACCGGGCCATCGTCGCCATCCTCGATCGCCCCGCCGGGAAACGCGGGCTGGCCGGGGTGGCTGCGCAGGCTCGCGCTGCGCTGGATGTAGAGCAGGTCCGGGCCTTCCGCGCCCTCGCCGAACAGGATCAGCACGGCGGACGGCCTGCCGCCTACGGTGGGGGGCCGGACGATCCGGGGGACGTCCATGCTGGCCGCGGCGGCGGCGAGGTCACGCAACCACGCGGGCGCGGGCGCGGGCACGCCGAGATGCCGGGGCAAGGGCGCACCGCCGGGGCTCCCGGACTCGCCGTACGCACCGTTTCCCCCGGGCGCGGGCTCGATGGACGCGCCGTCATCGGACGCGCCCCCGGACGTCACGAGAACGGACCGGGCTTGACGAGCTTGGCCGCGGTCGCGGCGTCCGTGGGGCCGAGACCGAACGACGGGCACCAGTCCGCCACCGGGCATGCCCCGCACGCCGGCTTGCGGGAGTGGCAGATGCGGCGGCCGTGCCAGATGAGCCGGTGCGAGAGCAGTACCCAGTCCTTCTTCTCGATCAGCTCACCGACTTCGGCCTCCACCTTGACCGGATCTTCGCTAGTGGTCCACCCGAACCGCCGGGACAGCCGGCCGAAGTGGGTATCCACGGTAATGCCGGGGACGCCGAACGCGTTGCCGAGCACCACGTTCGCGGTCTTGCGCCCGACGCCGGGCAGCGTGACCATCTTCTCCAGCGTCCGCGGCACCTCGCCGCCGAAATTGTCACGGAGCGCTACCGCCAGGCCCATGACCGACTTCGTCTTGGCCCGGAAGAACCCGGTGGGGCGCAGGATCTCCTCGACATCCTCCGGGTTGGCGGCGGCCAGGTCCTCAGCCGAGGGGTACTTGGCGAATAGCGCGGGGGTCGTCATGTTGACCCGCTTGTCCGTCGTCTGGGCGGACAGGACCGTGGCGACCAGCAGCTGGAAGGGGTTCTCGAAGTCCAGCTCGCAGTGCGCGTCCGGGTAGGTCTCCGCCAGCACCCTGTTGATCTTCCGCGCCCGCCGGACCAGGGCGGTGCGCGTCTCAGCTTTCTCCGTGTGCTCGGGCATGGGAACTAGCGTACGGCTAATTGCTTACGGTTTTGCTACTGCCACTCACGGCGTTTGCCTTACGGCGTTTGCTCCTTCGCATACCGCATACACCGCCCGCATACACCGCCTCCACCTCTTACGGTACTTACGGCGTTTGCGGCTTCGGTGCAACCAGCGCGGCGCGCAACCGGCCTTCCGATACCCGCCAGAAGTCGTGCTGACGACCGTCCACGAGAGTCACCGGAATCTTTTCCCAGTACTCACGCATATCATCCGCCGATTGCGTGATATCACGCTCCTCCCAGGTGACACCGAGATCGTCGGCCACCCGGCGAATCACCTCACGCGCGTCGTCGCACAAGTGGCAGCCGGGGCGACCAAGCAACGTGATCCTGGGCTGCGTGTCCTGGGACGGGCCGGAACTCATTCAGCCACGGTACCGCTGGCCGGGGCGCGGGGAGGGCGTCCAGTCCGGCGCGTCATCCCATGGGGGGCCACCGCTCTCCCCGTACTGCTGGTACTGGCCGACACCGTTGTACTGGTCGTACTGGCCGTATTGGTAGTCATAGCCGCCCCCCGGCCCGGCGCCCGGCCCGCCACCCGACTCCAGGGCCCGCTTGGCGGGCC
>JAFMRC010000088.1 GCA_017354375.1 Nocardiopsaceae bacterium
ACCGATACACCATGCCGGAAAGGTTCAGGACACCCGCAAACCGGACCACCCGCGACACGCCCGAAACACGCAAATAAATAAACGACGAGTCCCCGGGCTCACATATCCTCCACGCGGAGCCATGCCGCCGCGGCCCGGCCCGCCCGGCCCGTCCTCGCCCCCGGGCATACCACCGCAGAATGGGGCATGCACCCCGCCCCCAGGCTGGCCACTCCGCCCTGCCGGGAGCCGGAGGGGAGGGGGTATCCGCGGGGCCTCGACCGCAGGTTCCGGCATATGCCGTAAAACGCCCACCGAGGGCGTCGGACCCGCCGACCCACTGGCCGCCGACCGGCCCGGCGGACCCAGCCGCGACCACACCGCCTATCTATCCGCATGGCCTGTAAGCTGTGCCTCGTGACAGGCCGTGACGCACTCTCCTACGAGCAGGCCCGGGACGAGCTCGTCGGCGTGGTGAAGAAGCTCGAGGCCGGTGGCCTCACCCTGGAGCAGTCCCTTGAGCTGTGGGAACGCGGGGAGAAGCTGGCCGCGATCTGCGCCGAGTGGCTGGAGGGCGCGCGGGCGCGCCTTACCGCCGCGCTGGCCGCCCGCGACGGCGGGGAACCGGACGGCGGGGAACGGGATACTGAGGACAAGGCCCCGTTCTGATCGTGATCTAGGCTATGGCCATGAACGAGGAACGGACGGCGGGCGCCGACGGCACAGCGGAGCCGGACGGCGAGGCCCCGAACCGGAACCTGGCGATGGAACTCGTCCGCGCCACCGAGGCGGCCGCGATGGCCGCCGCCCGCTGGGTGGGGCGCGGCGACAAGAACGGCGCCGACGGCGCGGCGGTGAACGCCATGCGCCGCCTGATCAACTCGGTGTCCATGCGGGGCGTCGTCGTCATTGGCGAGGGCGAGAAGGACCGCGCGCCGATGCTGTTCAACGGCGAGGAGGTCGGCGACGGCACCGGCCCGGCCGTGGACGTCGCGGTCGACCCGATCGACGGCACCCGGCTCACCGCCAACGGCATGCCGAACGGCGTGTCCGTCCTGGCCGTGGCCGAGCGCGGCTCCATGTACGACCCGTCGGCCGTCTTCTACATGAAGAAGCTGGCCACCGGTCCCGAGGCGGCCAATGTCGTGGACCTGGACGCCCCGGCGGCGGCCAACATCAACGCGGTCGCCAAGGCCAAGGGCATCTCCCCCAAGGACGTCACCGTGGTCATCCTGGACAGGGAACGGCACGCCGACCTGATCACCGAGGTCCGGGCGGCAGGTGCCCGGATACACCTGATCACCGACGGCGACGTGGCCGGGGCGATCATGGCGGCCCGCGAGGGCACCGGCATCGACCTGATGCTCGGCACCGGCGGCACGCCCGAGGGCATCGTCGCGGCCTGCGCGCTCAAGTGCCTCGGCGGCGTGATCCTCGGCAAGCTCGCCCCTCGCGACGAGGCAGAGAGGCGCAAGGCCCTCGACGCCGGGCACGACCTGGACCGGGTGCTCGCCATCGACAACCTGGTCTCCTCCGACGACGTGTTCTTCGCGGCCACCGGCATCACCGACGGCGAGCTGATGGACGGCGTCCGGTACAAGCCAGGCGGCGCGACCACGCACTCGCTGGTGATGCGGGGCCGGTCGGGCACCATCCGGAGCATCCGCAGCGAGCACGCCCTATGGAAACTGCGCGCCTACAGCGCCGTCAATTACGACTAGGACGTTGATGATCGAGGGCGTGGCGTCGGGCGTCTATACCGTCGAGCAGGCGCTGCAGTCCGTACTCGAAGACCGTGTCGAGGTCGAAGTCGAACGGTTCCCGGATGACGCAGGCGAGCCTAGGATGACCAGCGGAGCCTGCCTGTTGCCGCAGGATCCGGTCGTGGCGGCGCATCCACTCGTCCGCCGACATCCCGGTGTCCTTCTCTGCCTGCGCTTCGGTGAGCTGGGCAAGCGCCATGCCGCGCACATGAGCGAACAGGTTGATGTGCGCGCACAGCATGTCATGGGTGCCGAAGCCCATCGCGCGTAGGGTGCTGAGCGACCACTCGGCGAGCGGCAGCATGTTGGGCACGAGCTGAGGGCGGCTTATCGAGAGCACCTCGGCGGACCACGGATGGCGGCTGAACACCGCCCAGAATTGGTGCGCGGCCGCGTCGAGGCGCGGCCGCCAGGCAGTGAGGGGGATGTCGGGCAGCCGGACTGCGGCGAACACGCTGTCGGCCATCGCGAGCGTCAGGTCCTGCTTGTTCGGAACGTGGCGGTACAGGGCCATCGTGGACACCTCCAGGGAGTCAGCCACCCGCCGCATCGTGACGAATGGGAGCCCGTCGGCGTCGGCGATCCGCACTCCGGCCTCGACGATCTCCCGCTTGGTCAGCCCAGCACGCCTGGTCCGCACGGCCGCCGGCTCGTTGCGGCGCCGCACGGTGGTCCCGCTGCCCGGAATCGTCTCGACTAGGCCCGCCGCGCGCAGGGCGCCGATCACCTTGGTGGCGGTGGCCATCGCGACGCCCCGGTCCCGGACGATCTGCCGGGTGGACGGCACCCGCTTGCCCTCCGCCAGCCGCCCACTGCGGATATCGGCGGCGATCTCGTCGGCAATGCGCAGGTATAGCGGCTGGTCGGTCACGGTTCTCCAAGTGCACTAGTACGGTCACTGGACAGCGCGATCCCGCACTACCCGCGAAACCCGAGGTAATGCGCTAAGTGCACTACCTGCTGGCGAATGCTACAGCTCGAAACGAAGGCCAGTGCGTACATTGCATATACACCGGAAGGAGAGCGACTATCATGCCTGACCTGGACACCCGGGTAGTAACCTCCGCAGACGGCACCGCTGTCGAATACCTCAGCACGGGGGACGGTCCGCCTGTCATCGTCGTTCACGGAGCGATCGGCACGGCTACCAGCCTGGCACCCCTCGCCGCGTTCCTGGCCGGACGGCATACCGTGCACCTGGTGCAGCGCCGCGGACGGGGCGGCAGCGGCCCGCAAGGCGACCAGTACGGCATCGACCGCGAGTGCGAGGACATCGAGGCGGTCCGCGCGGCCACCGGCGCCCGGCTGATCTTCGGGCACAGCTTCGGCGGGCTCGTGGCCCTGCGGGCGGCGTGCGGCAGCGCGGCCTACGACGCGGTCGCCGTCTACGAGCCGGCGGTCTCGGTCAACGGGTCGATTCCAGCCGACTGGACCGGCCGGGCTCGCCGGGAGGTCACGGCGGGCGCGGACTTCGAGGCGTTCATCACCTTCATCCGCGGCGTAAACCCCGATTCGACCGGACGCGTGCCCCGCCGGCTTCTCCGGGTCATCCTGCAGCACGCGATCCCCCGCGCCGAAATGCAGCAGAATCTGACAGTCATGCCACAGGTCATCACGGAGCACGGCGAGGTCGGGCGGCTCGACGGCCGACTCGCGGACTACCGCGATATCGTCGCGTCCACCCTGATCATGCGCGGCAAGGGACGCGACACCAGCCGGCAGGCCATCGCCCTCGCCAAACTGGCCGAGACGATCCCGCATGCTAAGACGATGACCTTCCCTAAGCTCAACCACTTCGCACCGGAGAACAAGTCCGGCAAGATAGCGAACGCTGTCCTGCGGTTCTTCGCCGTGCACGCCCAGCCGGACACCGAGAACCCCGCCGACCCGGCGCGCAGCCGGTTAACGGCGGCGCAGGGGGAACCAGCGGCGGGGGCGGGGGGGCGTCTTGGCGAGGACTTCCCCGGCCACGCAGAACGCGTGCACCTCGATGACCGGAACGTCCGTGGCCTCGGGCGGGGGAAGCACCGCCGACGTGCCGCCCCGGTAACGGCCGATCAGGGTCGTGCCATCCAGCACCACCTCGACGCCGTCCGGGACGATCAGCCGCACCCGCCCGCAGAAGGCGTACGCGTACACGACCGTGTGCCGGGCCTGCAGCAGCGCCGTGGTGAAGTCCGCCACCACCTCGCCGCACACCGCCGTGCAGGTCAGGACCGGCGGCGCTACCCAGCGCCCGGTGCGTGCCTGCGTCCCGAAGAGCCCCGTGACCACGCGTCCTCCGTCGAGCCGGACCGGCTGCTCGGCGGGAGAAGCGAGATCGGTCGTCAGCCTGGCGAGGTCACCGAGAGTCCGGGCGGTGAGAGCAGCGTTGATCCGTTCGGAATGCTCGTCTTGGGTTAGCCTGCCGTCGCCCAGCGCGACGTTCAGCATGGCGACCACCCGCTCCCGGTCGGAGTCGGAAGCGCGCAAGTCGCGGGGCGCGAGGCGCTGGGTCATGATCAGACGATACCTTTCACGCCGCGGGAAGGGACTGCCGCGAGCGCGAGCAGCATGGCCGAGCCCCGGCGCCGCCGCTCGGCATAAGGCCGCCTCGGTAGCCGCCGGCTTGCCGGTGACCGACAGCGGTGTGGCGACGTCCTCCAGGGACTTGCCCTCGGCCTTGACGCCGAAGATGAGCGCCGCGATGCCTCCGACGATCATCAGCACGGCGCCGACCAGGTAGCCGTCCAGCAGCGGGCCCCGGCTCTTCCCCGAGCCAATGAGCTCTCCGAACCAGGTCGGCCCGAACGCGCCGAAGAACTGGGCGATCGCGAAGAACACCGCGATGGCCTGGGCCCGGACCTCCAGCGGGAAGACCTCGCTGGCGGTGAGGTAGCCGGCGCTGGCGCCGGCGGAGGCGAAGAAGAAGATGACGGCCCAGGCGATCGTCTGGGTGGTGGCGTTCAGGACACCCTGGTCGAACAGCACCGCGCTGATGATCAGCAGGACACCGGAACCGATGTAGGTACTGGAGATCATCGTCTTCCGGCCGACCGTGTCGAACAGCCGCCCGATGGTCAGCGGTCCGAGCAGGTTGCCCGCGGCGAACGCGAAGAAGTAGTAGGGCGTGTTATTCGCCGATACATGGAAGAAATTGCTCAGCACCAGGCTGGAGGTGAAGAAGATCGCGTTGTACAGGAACGACTGGGTGATCATCAGCAACGCGACCAGGATGGACCGGGTCGGATAGCGCTGGAACAGCACCTTGACCAGCGCCAGGTAACCGAGCCGGTTGGTGGGCTGAATCTCCAGTTCCTTGCTCGGGTCCACGGGCGGGAGCGATCCGTGGGTGGCCTCGACGCCCTGCTCGATCGCGCGGATGGAGGCCTCGGCCTCGTCGGCCCGGCCGTTCATGATCAGCCAGCGCGGGGATTCCGGCAGGCTCTTCCGCACGTAGATGATCACGAGGGCGCACACCGGCCCGACGAAGAAGCCGACCCGCCAGCCCCAGAACACGGGAACGTGGTTCAGCGCCCACAGGGTGACGATGGTGCCGAGGATCGCGCCGCCCCAGTAGGTGCCGTTCACGGCCAGGTCGATGCGACCGCGGTACTTCGCGGGGATCAGCTCGTCGATGGCGGAGTTGATCGCGGCGTACTCGCCGCCGATGCCCATGCCGGCGATCACGCGGGTGATGTACAGGAAGAAGATCCAGGCGCCGCCGCCCGGGGTGAACGCGGTCAGGCCGCTGCCGACCAGGTAGACGGCTAGCGTGATGGTGAAGAGATTCTTGCGGCCGAGCCTGTCCGACAGCCGCCCGAACACCAGCGCCCCGATGACCTCGCCGATCAGGTACCACCAGGCGATGTCGGAGACACCCGCGGCCGACATGCCCAGCGTGCTGTGCAGCTGAAGGTCGGGCCCGACGTTGCTGGCGATCGTGATCTCAAGCCCATCCAGGATCCACGCCACGCCAAGCGCCATGACGAGCCGGGTGTGGAACTTTGACCAGGGCAGCCGGTCGATGCGCGCCGGGATAAGGCTACGTATATTGGGACTGCTCACCGCACCCGGTGACGTCGTAGTCATTACTTTTGCTCCTCCACTCCAACCCCGTGCCTGCTCAGGAATGGATCAGCACTTTACTCCCGCCTCGTGAGTACCTAGGAGTTACTTCACGGTTTACGCCGATTTGTTACGCTCTCGCAGCTCAGGCTCAACCGCAGGGTCGCGGGACACGGGGGAGTTGAAGGAAATTGTGCGACGGCGCTGCAGCTCAGCCTCCGCAGACGGGGGCACTGCGTGGCGAGCAATCCACTCGCGGACGGGGGCACCGCGTGGCGCAGCGCCGCCGCACACTGTCACCATACAAGCTTGCGTAAACGCAAACAAGTCGTGACCATCAGGACACGTCGGCATCGGGTCAAAATATTTACATCGCTGCTGGTCAGACGAGAAAACGAAGTGTTCAAGTGGTCCCCCGCCAGCCGCGCGCCCAGGCCGCCATAAGCTTGAGCGGTGGGTGGAGAGCGGGTAGGAGCGGGTAGGCATGCGACACGAGGATGGCACTGATGGCTGAGTTTTCGTTTACCGAACTGCTCCCGGCCGGGCACGACGACACCACCTACCGCAAGGTCACCGACGGCGGCGTGCGCACCCGCCAGGCACTCGGCAGGACGTTCCTCGAGGTTGAGCCCGAGGCTGTCACGCAGTTGACGACCGCGGCGATCCGCGACATCCAGCACCTGCTCCGCCCCTCGCACCTGCGCCAGCTGCGCTCCATCCTGGATGACCCGGAGGCCTCGCCCAACGACCGGTACGTCGCCCGCGACTTGCTGCAGAACGCCTGCATCGCGGCTGGCGGTGTCCTGCCCATGTGCCAGGACACCGGCACCGCCATCGTGATGGGCAAGCGCGGCCAGCAGGTGCTCACCGACGGGCGCGACTGTGAGCACATCGCCCGTGGCATCTACGACGCCTACACGAACCTGAACCTCCGGTACTCCCAGCTGGCGCCGCTGACCATGTGGGAGGAGAGGAACACCGGCTCCAACCTGCCCGCCCAGATCGAGCTGTACGCCGCCGAGGGCGATGCCTATGAGTTCCTTTTCATGGCGAAGGGCGGCGGGTCGGCGAACAAGTCGTTCCTGTACCAGGAGACCAAGGCCGTGCTGAACCCGCGGCGGATGCCGGAGTTCCTGGAGGACAAGATCCGGAGCCTCGGCACCGCGGCTTGCCCGCCGTACCACCTCGCCATCGTGGTCGGCGGCACCAGCGCCGAATTCGCCCTCAAGACCGCCAAGTACGCGTCCGCGCGCTACCTCGACGCGCTCCCGACGAGCGGGTCGCCATCCGGCCACGGCTTCCGGGACCTGGAGATGGAGCAGACCGTCCTGGACATCACCCGGAAGATCGGCATCGGGGCGCAGTTCGGCGGCAAGTACTTCTGCCACGACGTCCGCGTGATCCGGCTGCCGCGGCACGGAGCGTCGTGCCCGGTGGCGATCGCGGTGTCGTGCTCGGCCGACCGGCAGGCGCTCGGCACGATCACGTCCGAGGGCGTATTCCTGGAGCAGCTTGAGGAGGATCCGGCGCGGTACCTACCGGACCCGTCGTCGGTCACCGACGACGCCGGCGAGGTCGTACGGATCTCCCTGAACCGCCCCATGTCCGAGATCCGGGCGGAACTCACGAAATATCCGGTCAAGACACGGCTGTCGCTGACCGGCACGATGATCGTCGCCCGCGACATCGCGCACGCCAAGATCGCCGAGCGGCTGGACGCCGGCGAGCCGATGCCGGAATACCTGCGCGACCATCCCGTCTACTACGCGGGCCCGGCGAAGACACCCGAGGGGCACGCCTCCGGAAGCTTCGGCCCGACGACCGCGGGCCGGATGGACTCCTACGTGGAGAGGTTCCAGGAGGCCGGAGGGTCCCTGGTCATGCTGGCCAAGGGAAACCGCTCGAAGGCCGTGACCGACTCATGCAAGCTCCACGGCGGCTTCTACCTGGGCTCTATCGGGGGCGCTGCCGCGCGGCTCGCGCAGGACTGCATTACCAAGGTCGAGGTGCTGGAATACCCGGAACTCGGCATGGAAGCGGTGTGGAAGATCGAGGTGCGAGACTTCCCCGCATTCATAATCGTCGACGACAAGGGCAACGATTTCTTCACGGAGGACTCCGGACCGCTCCTTACCATCGCCGATCGCTGATATCTTCCCGCCATGCCCTCTATGACGGGACGGGTCATCGCCGGGCGATACAACCTCCTAGAGCCACTCGGGCGCGGTGCCATGGGCGTCGTCTGGCGTGCGCGAGACGATTTGCTGGACCGGGACGTGGCCATCAAGGAAGTCCTCCTTAACCCCGCGATGGGCGATGAGGAGCGCGAGAACGCCTACCAGCGGACGAGGCGCGAGGCGCGCACCGCGGCCAGGCTGTCACATCGGGGCGTCGTCACCGTCTACGACGTGGCCACCGATGACGGGCGTCCCTGGATCATCATGGAACTCGTGCCGTCCCGGTCCCTGGAAACGGTACTCGAAGCCGATGGGCCGCTCTCGCCGCAGCGCGCCTGCCAGGTCGGCCAGCAACTGCTCGCGGCGCTGGCGGCCGCGCACGCCGCCGGGGTGATGCACCGTGACGTGAAGCCGAGCAACGTGCTGCTCGCGGACGAGCCGGATGGTGAGCGGGCGGTGCTCACCGACTTCGGCATCGCGCAGTTCACGGGCGATCCCCGGCTGACCAAGACCGGCATGGTGATGGGATCACCGGGGTTCACCGCGCCCGAGCGCATCCGGGGCGGTACGGCCACGCCCGCGTCGGACCTGTGGTCGCTGGGCGCGACGCTGTTCGCGGCCGTCGAGGGCCACGGTCCGTACGCGGACCGAGGCGGGGCGATCACCACGATGTACGCGATCATCCACGAGGACGCGCCACCGGCGCCGTCATCGGGGCCGCTCGGCCCGCTGATCTCCGCGCTGCTGCGCCGGGATCCGCTGGCCCGGCCCACCGCGGAGGCCGCCGCCCGGATGTTCGCCGACGTGCTGCCGGCCGACGGCCAGCCAGCCGGCCCCGACGCGGCCGGGGATGCCACGAACGCCGGCGGGCCGCCCCAGCCCGCGGCGCCGACGGCACCCGACGTCTCGGTTTCGTCCGGGTCTCCGGGTAACCGGATTGAGCTATCCACCAAGCCACAGCCTCCGTTCGAGCCCGTGCCGCCACCGGCCGGGCCCGTGCCGCCCCCGTTCGAGCCCCTGCCACCTCCGACCGGGCCCGTGCCGCCCCCGCTTGGAACCGCGCCACGGGGCCGCCGCCGGCGCGGGCTATGGGCGGCGGTCGCGGTCTCCGCCGTGGTACTGGCAGCGTCAACCGGTGCGGCGGTAGCGCTGCTGACCCGGCATCAGCCCGCGGCCGGAAGCGGCGGCGGGGGCAGCGGGAACGCCAGCGCCCCTAGCACCCCCGGTGGCACCGCCGGGGGCAGGCCCGGCCTGCCAGTCAGCGACAACGCGCCGGCCCCGGTGAAGGCGATCGACAACCCGACGACCTCGCTACCGCCCGGCTGGACCACCGCGAGCGGCACGCCGTCCGGGAACGGGGCGGCCGGCGGGTTTCGCATCGGCGTGCCGCCCGGCTGGACCGTGAACCGCAAGGGCCTCATAACCTACCTGGACATGCCGGGCGGCCTCGGCTACGCCGACATCGACCTGACGAAGCACCACAGCATGAACATGGTGGGCGAGGCCCAGTACATCGAGCACAACGCGATCGCCCAGGGGCACCTTCCCGGCTACCACCGGGTCAGCCTCCATCCGGCGACCATCCGGGGAACCGCCGGGGCGTTCTGGGCCTTCACCTGGGTCACCCGGGACGGGACCACGATGCGGGTCGATGACCTGCTGTTCGAGCTGCGGACGCCCGCGGGGCCTCAGTCCTACGCCGTCTACCTCACGGCGCCGGCGGCAAGCTTCGCCGGCACCGGGAACCTGATGATGTTCGGCCGGATCCTGCGGACCTTCGAGCCGGGCACAAGCTAGGCGGTTTAGTACCAGCCGTAGGACTCCTCATGCGACCACGCGGCGCACGGCGATCCGTAGGTGCCCTGGATGTACTGCAGGCCCCAGCGGATCTGCGTGGCGGCATTGGCCTCCCAGTCCGGGCCGGAGGCGGACATCTTGCTGCCGGGCAGCGCCTGCGGGATGCCATACGCGCCGGTGCTGGGGTTGCTCGCCGTCACGCTCCAGCCGCTCTCGTGCGCCCACAGCGGGGCCAGGCAGGAGAACTGGCTGGCCGGCCAGCCGAACTGGCCGAGCATGCCCTGGGCGATCTGCTGGGGAGAACCGGACGGGACGGCGGCGGCCTGCAACTGGGCTCGCGCCTGGGCCTTCGCCCTCATCCGGGCCTTCGCCTTCGCCCTAGCTTTCGCCTTGGCCTTCGCCGCGGCCCTTTTCGCCGCGGCCCTTTTCGCCGCGGCCCTGGCGGCAGCGGCCCGCGCCGCCCTCACCGCGGCCGCCTTCTTGGCCGCCTGTTCGTATGCGTACTGCCGGATGCCGACGGTGAACCGCGCCTCGTTCGTTGAGCCGGCCTGCCGCGCCGCGCTCACGGCGCTCAGCCCTCCCGCGACCGGCTGACGTTTCCCGGCGTCCAGCTGCCGAGTGGCAGCGGTCAGGTTCATGGAGGCCGGGCCAGCGGCCACCGGGCCAGCGGGCGATCCGGACGCCAGCGTCATCCCCGCCGCGGAGATGACCCCGGCTGCCGAAAGGGTGCCCGCGATCGCGCGGGAAATGATCCTGGAACGCTTTCCTGTCGCCAACGATGACATGGGAAGATGGCGTGACAAAGTTAACCTTTGGTAATCGCACGATAGCGCGAGACGGCTTCCACCCCTGAGGGCCCCTACCCGTACGTCAACGAGCGTGCGTAGCGGCGGGCAACTCCTCGGCCGTGCGGAGGTGGCGCGGGTCAGGGCGCCGGTTCCTGCTTCCCCTCGAAGCAAGGCTGCCGGAGGCAACATCCATCACGCAGGCGGGGTGCTGTCGAATGCATACGATGCCAAGGAACGCGATATCACGCGGCCTGTATTCCTGAGAATAGGCTCAGGGTGCCCGTTCCGGGCGACTGGCACGGCTGAGGCCCCGCGGTGACCAGGGCCTTTGACGAACGTTGTCATCAGCTTGTGACTTATGACACGCAAGGTCGCTCGCGCCCCTTCATGGCGTTGCGTGAATACCTAGTTACCATTAGTCATACCCAGGACCGTAGCACACATGTCGCATGGCAGTGGGATAACACCCCGCAGTCGGCCCGCGAAAAATAATGCGGAACGCGACCCGGCATTCGCGCGCCCGGGGGGACTGAGGGCGTTCCCCCCGGGCGCGCACCGGTTTTAGGAAGGCGGCTAGTACTGCTCGGAGGCCGGTGCTAGCCGCCGGATTCGGTTAATACCAGCCGTCGGACTGCTCGTGTGACCACGCGGCGCACGGCGATCCGTAGGTGCTCTGGATGTACTCCAGGCCCCACTTGATTTGGGTTTCCGCGTTGCTTTGCCAGTCCGGGCCCGCGCTCGCCATCCTGCTGCCGGGCAGCGCCTGCGGGATGCCGTAGGCGCCCGAGGAGGCGTTCTGCGCGTACACGCTCCAGCCGCTCTCACGCTGCCACAGCGGGTCGAGGCAGGAGAACTGGCTCGCCATCCCCTCCTGGGCGAGCAGTTCCTGGGCGATCTGCTGCGGCGACCCGGACGGGGCGGCAGCTTCCTGCTGAGCCCTTTCCGCGGCGGCCTTCTTCTGTTCCGCTGCCTTCTGGGCCGCGGCTTTCCGTGCTGCCGCCGCTCGCCGCGCCGCGGCGGCACGCGCGGCCAGCAGCGCCTCGTGCCGCTGGTGCGTCACGTGCGCCACGTGCGCCGCGTGCTCCCTGGCGGCCTTCTCCCTGGCGGCCTTCTCCGCCGCTGCCCTCTCCGCTGCGACCTTCTCCGCCTGGGTTATCCGCTTCGACGTCGCGCGCTGCTGGGATGCCAGGCCAGCGGCCGCGACCGCGGTGCTGCCGTTGCCCGAGGACGACAACGTCACCGCGGAAACCGACCCCGCGGTCGCCAGGCAGAACGCTCCGCCGACTGCGATAGCCGTGAACTTGGACGGCCGGAAATTCGGCAACTGCCGTGTCAAGGTGCACCTTACGGTTGACGGGTTCCACCCATGGATCTGCGCTCGCCCCCTTGCCGTTCACGGCGGGGTACTCCCGAACGCATCGGGCAGGCGTGCGTGGCGCGGGTCAGGGCGCCTAGGCATCCGTGTCGGGATTCGTCACTCTCGAGGTGACCGTCACGCCTGCCGGGGTGCTGTCGGTAGACGACCATGCCAGACGGAACGGCACACCATTCGCAAAACGAAACGTGACCTAAATCACCGAAGCATGGCTAACGTGCTCGAAACATGCCCAAAACGCCGCCCCGCCATGGCAATCGTGCGAGCAATCCGCATCGGTGTGGCTCGATGTGGCGAACGTCACGTAGGGTCGAAAACCGCCCAAATCATCGCAATCAGTTGCCGCCAACCACGCAATGCACCCTCATGTGTAACCCGGCATCAACGGCACGTTGCTCCGGCTCTGGCCGTAGCAACGGCACTTCCACCCGGCCGCGAGAGCACCGGGGCAGCTTCTAATAGAAGCCGTCGGCCTCCTCGTGGGCCCAGGCGCCGCACGGGGTGCCGTACATCTGCGTGATGTATTCCAGGCCCCACTTGATCTGCGTCGTCGGGTCGGTCATGTAGTCGGGACCCGCGCTCGCCATCTTGCTGGCCGGCAGCGCCTGGGGGATGCCGTACGCGCCGCTCGCGTTCTCCGCGTCGTACTGCCAGCTGCTCTCCTGCTGCCACAGATCGTCCAGGCAGGTCCACTGACTAGACACGCTGAACCCGTAGGAGGGCATGAGCTGCTGGGCGATCGCCTGCGCGGATCCGGGGTCGACCGGCGCCACCGGCGTGGTGTCCTGCGAGGTCGCCGTACCGCTCGAGGAACTCGTGACGGTGCCGCTCGCCTTCTGGATGTCAGCAGGCGACACGACCGTGGACTTGGTCGCGTTGGTCATCGTGTCGGCCGCCTCGTTCATCACGATGATCTGCTCCCGCTTCTTCTCCAGAAGCGCGAGCGAGTGGCTCTTGGGAAGGGCGCCGATGGCCCCGGCGAGGCTGCTGGCACCGCTGCCGTGCGGGCTGATCATGTAGGCCGTGATCCCGACCACCGCGACCATGACCGCGGCGATAGCCGCGGCCGGGAGGACGATCCCGGTCCGCCGCAGGATCCCTCGCTTCTTCCGGGCCGCCCGCCCTGTTGCCACAGGCCGACCCGGCTGCTGACGCCGCGGTTCCAGCGTCGGTGCCTGATGTCGTGACAACGCAGTCCCTTCCTCGGTCCCCGTCCATCTACCGCTGCCGGATAAAGACTGCCAGAAAGGAACTCCGTATACCCGCGATTTCGCAAAGAAAAGGCCTATACCATTACTTACGGTTCCGTGACGTGAATCACGGGCAAATAACACTGCGTGTTGCGTCGGCCGGCGAAGTGAGAGGATCGGAGCCATGACAGATCTTGCCGATCCGTTCGCGCAGGCAGCGACCACCGCCGCCACGCTGAGGAAACTAGCGGACGTCCCGGATTTCGATGTGGCCGTCGTGCTCGGCTCAGGCTGGCAGTCAGCCGCGGACGCCATTGGCACGCCACGCCATGAAATTACGCTAAGCGACATATCGGGGTGGCCGGTTCCGGCCGTCCCCGGCCACGTTCCGTCCGCCCGGTACGTCATGGTCGGCCGGCGGCGGGTGCTGGTGTTCCTGGGCCGGGTGCACCTGTACGAGGGGCACCAGCCGGGTGCGGTCGTGCACGCGGTGCGCGCCGCGGTAGCGGCTGGCTGCGGGACGGTGATCCTCACCAACGCCGCCGGCGGCATCAGCCCGGATTACCGGGCCGGCCAGCCGGTCCTGGTCAGCGACCACATCAACCTGACCGGCCGTTCCCCGCTCGCCGGCCCGCCACCGCCAGCCGGATACCCGAGCCAGTTCACCGACCTGAGCGACCTGTACTCGACGCGACTGCGGGCTCTCGCCAGGGAGGTGGATCCGGCACTAGCCGAGGGTGTCTACGCCGCGCTGCCCGGACCGCACTATGAGACGCCCGCCGAGATTCGCATGCTGCGGACCGCGGGCGCCGACCTGGTCGGCATGTCCACCGCGCTCGAGGCGATCGCCGCACGGCACCTCGGCGCGGACGTGCTGGCGATCTCGCTGGTCACGAACCCGGCCGCGGGGCTAACGACGGCGCAACTGGACCACGGAGAGGTCATCCGGGCCGCGGAGGCGTCCGCTACCCAGATCGGCCACCTGCTGGCCAGCCTGTTCTCCCGCCTCTGAACGCCGCCCGCCCTCCACGAGGAACCGATCACCCTCCACGAGCAACCGCGATGGTCTCGCTACTGCTGCGGGATCGTGTACATGCCGGCGCCGTTGGTGTCGCCATGGTATACGCGCTGGTCGCGTTACGTACCCTGGCGGGCGGCGTCAATGGCGGCGATGCTGTCGCCGGGGCGAGGCGAGACGGGGCGGTCAGGACCAGCCATCTTGCGGGGGATACTGGCGGGTGGGTGCCTCGCCGCGGTCGTAGTCCCGGGGACCGCGCTCGTAGTCCGAACGGCCGTACTCGCGAGGTTCCCCGTAACCCCGGTCACCGTAGCCGCCCCGGCCACCATAGTCCCGGCCGTAACCATCCCGGTCACCGTAGCCGCGGTCATAGCCGCGGGGCGGCTCCCCGTAGCCTCCACGCTCGTAACCTCCCGGCCCCCCGGGACCGTAGCTCGGGCCCCCAGGTCCCCCGGGGCCGTAACCCCCCTCGTAACCTCCCGGTCCTCCGGGACCGTAGCCCGAACCCCCTGGACCACCGGGACCATAACCCGATGAGCTCCCCCGCCCATAGCCCTCACGCAGGACGTCCCGGCTGGGAACCCGCCGGACGGCGCGCACCGCGACCGCGGACAGCAGCGACGTGATCGCGATGCCGAGCACGACGTTGACGGCGGCGGTCGCGACCTTCTGGTCAAGTGGCGCCCCGGTGGAGAACGGGTAGGCGCCCGCGATCACCGTGATGAGCCCCATGATCCACTTGAGGAACACCCCTGGCTGCGGCGTGCCGAGCATCAGCAGGTGCAGCACCGCGGTCGCGGCCAGCGCGATGAGCGCGGTCGCCAGCGCGAACTCGCCAGTGTGCGCGCTCCCCCAGGCACCGTCGCTCTGCGGGGCGAGGATCGGGATGGCGAGCGTCCACCGGCAGACCAGCACGCCGACGACGGCGATCAGCGCGGCGACCACCGCGGTCGCGGCACCTCCGGCCCAGAGCCGGCCGGGGTCGGGGCGGATGTTGTTGGAACTGGGTAGCGCGGAGTCCTCCATGCAGCTACTTCCGTACGTCGGTGCGGTTGTCTGTCGTACCCTATCCCCGCATACCACGGGGAAAACAACAGCTCTTGTGAATAAACGCACCATGCTGCCAATCGTTGCGAGCGGCACCCGTCTTGCGGGCATTGCCCCATCTCCCGCGAACGCGACCATCCCCCCGGATAACCAGGGCTTTGTATGGCGAACGGTTGGATTGGAACGTTTCACCAGGTGATTTAGCAACCATTCACCATACACAGCTAACCAGCCTGGATAGTTGGTTTAGCGATTTGTCATGGTTTGCGCTACTTGTGGAGACCGCAAACTCGCTTGTTTAGAACGCTTTCAGGTGCGTGAGCACTCCGAGTCCACCCGGTTCGCGAGGGATGGGATAGGTCGCGCGAGCACCCCGAGCGGTTCGCGAGGGATGGGAGGGTTCACGCGGGCGCCCCGCCCGCGTGGTTCGCGACCCGTCACAATGGGGCTGTGCTAGTCCCCAACGACATCGAGACGCCGGCCGTGGTCGTGGACGCGGAACGGATGGAGCGCAACCTGGCGCGGATGGCCACCTCGGCCGCGGCGGCGGGGGTGGCCCTGCGGCCGCACGCGAAGACCCACAAGTGCTCGCAGATCGCCGGGGCGCAGCTGGCGCACGGCGCCGCCGGGCTGACCGTCGCCACCCTCACCGAGGCGGAGGCGTTCGCCGCGGCGGGGTGCCCGAGCGTGTTCATCGCCTACCCGCTGTGGGCAAAATCCGCAGATCGTCCCGAACGGATCGAGGCGCTTGCCTCGGTCACCGATCTCAGGATCGGTGTCGACAGCGTGGCAGCGGCATCGGCGCTGGCGGAGGCGGCTCCATCCGTTCGGGTATATATCGAGGTGGATAGCGGGCAGCACCGGTCGGGCGTGCCGCCGGCGGAAACCAGGCAGCTCGCCGCCTTTTGCCTGTCCGCCGGGCTCGATGTCGTGGGGGCGTTCACGCATCCGGGACACTCCTACGGGTCGGCCGCGACGGCGCGGGACGCGGGGACCCCGCAGGAACTGTCGGCGGCGCTGGCCGCCGGGGTCGCGGCGGCCGTGGCGGA
>JAFMRC010000089.1 GCA_017354375.1 Nocardiopsaceae bacterium
GCGACGGCGACCGGGTTGTCCCTGCCGACCTGCGTGGCCGGCTTGGCCGCGGCCTGCCCGGCGACCGTCACCCGGCCCGCGGCGATCAGCTCGGCCGCGTGGTCGCGAGAACGGGCCAGGCCGCGGCGCACCATCTCGGCGTCCAGCCGCGCCCTGACCGTCACGGCCGCCCGCCGGGGCCGCCTTCGGCGCCACCGGTTTCACCCTGGCCACCGAGCTCGCCCTGCAGCCCTGGGCGGCCCGGCTTGCCCGGCTCGTCCAGCTCTCCGAGGATCTCGCGCAGCATGTCACCGGCCGCTTCCAGTACCGGCGGGTGTTCCTCCAGCGGTCGCTCGCCGAGCCCGGCCAGGGCGGCGACGGCCTCATCGACCCGCGGGTCGCCGGTCTCATGGAACGGTTCGGAATCCATGTGCGCTACTCTACGCACATGCACTCGGCCGAGGAGTGCCGCGCGGCACTGCAGAAACTCGCGGGGCGGCTCTCCGAGCTGAGCCCCGCCGAGCGGGAGACCTATTTCGGCAACCGGACGGCCAGCGTCACCGTCCCGGACCTCGACGTCACGTTCGCGACGCGGCTCGGGGCCGGCGACGACCCGGTCACCGAGGCGCGCCCCAGCGACCCGCCCGCTGACATCAGGCTGACGATGGGCAGCGACGAGGTGGTGTCGCTGGCCGAGTCGCCGATGAACATCGCGCGGGCCTGGGTGGCGGGCCGGGTGAAGATCGAGGCGAGCATGAAAGACCTGTTCCGCCTGCGCCGCCTGCTGTTATGGGAGAGCTGATCCTGCTGCGGCACGGCCAGACCGAGTGGAGCAAGGCCGGCAAGCACACGGGCCGTACCGATATCCCGCTGGCCCCCGCCGGGGAGGCCGCGGCGGCTTCCCTCGCCCCGGCCCTGGCCGGCCGGGCGTTCGCCGCCGTGTTCACCAGCCCCGCCCAGCGCGCCGTCCGGACCGCCGAGCTCGCGGGCCTGCCGAACGGTGAGGACCCGGGCGGTGGCGGACCGGGCGGTGGCGGGCCGAAGGCCGAGCGGGATCCGGACCTGTGGGAGTGGGACTACGGCGGCTACGAGGGGCTGACCACCCCGGAGATCCAGCGGGACCGTCCCGGCTGGTACCTGTGGCGGGACGGGGTGATTCCCGGCGGAGCGGGGCATCCCGGCGAGACCGTGGACGAGGTCGGCGCCCGGGCTGACCGGGTTCTCGCCCGTGCGGCGGAAAAGTTGCCCGGCGGCGACGTGGCCCTCGTCGCGCACGGTCACGTGCTCCGGGTGCTGACCGCCCGCTGGCTGCGGCTGCCGGCCAGCGCCGGAAGGCTGTTCCGGCTGGACACTGGCGCGATCGGCACGCTCGGCACCGAGCACGACCAGCCGGTCATCACCCGCTGGAACGCGCCGCCTGGGTCTCCTCGCTGAGCCACTGCAAGAACCCGGGGCTTCCCGCCACGATCGGCACCGCGATGATCTCCGGCTCGTCGTAGCTGTGCTCGCGCGCGAGGAACTCGGCGAGGTCGGGGTACCGGCCGACCGGAAGCTTGAAGAACACGAGCCATTCCTCGGCCCGTTCCAGCTCGTCGTTCCACCAGTACGTGGACGCGATCGGGCCCGCGACCTGGCCGCAGGCCGCGATGCGCGCATCGACGGCCCCCCGGGCCAGCTCCATCGCCTCGGCCCGCGAGTCGGTCGTCGTCTGCACCTGTAGGTAACCCGGCTGCTCCGCCGCGTGTCCCGCCATGTCCCCTGATGGTACGCGCACCCATCGCCTCCTCTTCACCCAGGTGCGGGCCTCTTCACGCGGATGTAGGAACCTTCACGCAGGTGTAGGCGCCGTAGCGGCGGTAGTAGAAGCGCACGCCGGCGATCTCGAACCCGGCGGCGGCGAGCATGGGCTCAAGCAGCCACCGGTAGGTGCTGTGCTCGGTGCGGATGTGCTCGGCGATGTCCGCGGCCGTGTACCCGGCGGCCGGGTCGGTGGCGCAGCCCGCCAGCCAGTCGGCGAAGATCCCGGCGGCCTCGGCGGGCTGGAAATCGTAGACGAAGTCCCGCAGCAGCAGCACGCCGCCGGGCCGCAGCACGTCCGCGATCCTGCTCAGCGCGAGGCCCTTCCAGAAGTCGGGAACCTGGTGCAGCGCGTTCCGGGTGAACACCCCGTCGGCCGGCGGGCCGTCGTGGGCGTAGCTGAGGAACCCGGCCCGCACGACGGCGAGACGGTCTTCTCCCACGCCGGCCGCGGCGGCCTTATCGCGGAGCGCCGCGAGCATGGCGCCGGACACGTCGACGGCGGTGACGTGCCCGAACCGCTTCGCGGCCGGGACCGCGAACTGCCCGGTCCCGGCGCCCAGCTCGACGACCCGAGACGCGGCGTCCAGGCCGAGGGCCTCCAGCTCCGCGATGTCGCCGGCCGGATCCGGGTGCCCCTGCTTGCGGTCGTACCCCGCGATGAAGCCCCGGTCCAGGTGCTCGGGCCCAGCGTGCGCCAGCTCGTCCAGCATCCACGGCTCCGTTTCGCTCACGCCCACGATTGTCCGTCAAAGCGGGCCAGGCGACGAACGGTTTTACAGCTTCTCGCGGAGGTACGCGTCCAGGACGGCGGCGCCCGTGAGCATGGCGCGGCCCCGGGCGGACAGGCGGGTCCGCCAGTCGCGCAGGGCCGACTCCAACGGGACGATGCCTCCGGCGGAGTGGACCTGGGCGATCAGCGGGGCGATCTGCTTCAGCGGGTAGCCGCCCCGCCTGAGCTGGTGGGCCAGCCTGGCGTCCCGCACGTCGGCCGTGCTGTAGACCCGGTAGCCCGTCCGCGGATCGCGGCACGGGCGGACCAGCCCGGCGCCCTCCCATTTGCGCAGCGTGGCGGGACGGAGGCCGAGCCTCCTGGCCAGGGGGCCGATGAACACCTCACCCCGCTCCCGCGGCACCGGCGCCAGGTCGCGGAGCGCGGCCTCGACGGCCTGGAGGGTGCGGCGGTCGTCGAGGAGCTGGCCGTGGCTCTCGTCGATGAGCCGCAGCGCGCCCTCGGAGTCGCCCCGGTTGACCGCCCGCATGATCGACGTGGACCTCTGGTGACCGTGCCCGGGCACGAGGGCGAGGAACGCGCGCAGGGCTTGCGCGTGCAGCGGCGTGTAGGCGCGATAGCCGTGGACGGTGCGCTCGGCGGCGGGCAGGACGCCGGCGTCCTCGTAGTTCCTGACCGCCTGGGTGGACAGGCCATGCTCGCGCGCCAGGTCCACTGGCCTCATGGATACACCACCGGTTGAAGGTTCATCACGATAATACCAGTGAATTTCCGGAAAAGTTTACATCGAAAGTTCAACGATACCGTTAATGGCATGGATATCAAGGACACGGCCCGGCCACTCGACGGCGTGGGCATCTCGGCGTTCCTCCGGTCGCTTCCCGCCAGGCCACTGCTGCTCGGCCTGGGCGAGGCCAGGCACTTCGTGGGGGAACTGGGCGAGCTGCGCAACGAGATCTTCAAGCACCTGGTCATCCGCGAGGGCTACCGGTCGTTCGCCATCGAGAGCGACTGCCTGATGGGCCTCGTGGTGGACGACTACATCACCACCGGCACGGGCACCCTCGACGACATCATGCAGTGCGGCTTCAGCCACCGCTTCGGCGAGTCGCCGGCCAACCGCGAGCTGGTGCGCTGGATGCGGGAATACAACGCCGAGCATGATGAGAAGCTCCGGTTCTACGGCTTCGACGGGCCGCTGGAGTACTGGGCCGCGAGCCCGCGCCAGGCGCTCACCGCCCTCTGCGCCCTCCTCGACGGCCCGCTCCCCTGCACCCGGGAAACCCTCGACGCGCTGCTGGGCCCGGACGACCAATGGTCGAACGAGGCCACGGTCATGGACCCGTCGCAGTCGATCGGCCGGTCCGCCAGCGCCCAGCGGCTGCGGTTGATCGCCGACGACCTGGCGGCGCTGCTCGACACGCAGGCACCGCGGCTGAGCGCGAGGGACAGGGAGCTGGCCGCGCTGTACTCGCGCACCGCCATCGGCCTGCTCCGCTACCACCACTGGATGGCCGACACGTCCCCGGCCCGGATGGCCAGGCTGTCGGGCCTGCGGGACGCGATGATGGCCGCCAACCTCCGGGCCATCGCCACCCGCGGCCCGGCCCTGGTCTTCGCCCACAACCTTCACCTGCAACGGAACAAGAGCCTCATGCCGATCGGCGACCAGCAGCTGGAGTGGTGGAGCGCGGGGGCGATCACCGCGACGCACCTAGGCGACCGGTACGCCTTCCTGGCCTCGGCCCTCGGCACGGCCGGCGATGACGCCCCGCTCCCGGACACCGTCGAGGGCATCCTGTCCGCGCTCCCATGGGACCGCTCCCTCATCGACGCCCGCCGCCTGGCCGAGGCCATCACGAAGCCCGCCCCGCGCGTCTCCCGCGATTTCGCCTATTTCCCGCTGGACCCCGCCCAGCTCGACATGATCGACGGCGTCGTCTTCGTCAAGCAGGCGGTCAGGCTTGAGGGCTAGCCGCGATGATCACCCGGCGATCGCGGATGATTACTGGTCTTGCCCGGACAGCATTCCCCTGAGGAGACGATGGCTTTGTACGGCGAACGGTTGGATTGGAACGTTTCACCAGGCTATTCAGCAACCGTTTCGCATACTAAGCTAACCGGTCTTAATAGTAGCTTTAGCGTTTTGACGTAATTTGCGTTATTTGCGGCGGCTGATCTGGCCGGAATCGCCGAAGACACGGCGGGATAAATATGCAACGGCCCCCGTGGTGCGGGACACCATCCCGGTTAGCAGGAGCCGTATCCCTCCCATGCCGCGACCGTGTCGTTGACGGTGCCGCCGTTGACGGTCATCGAGCGGTTGCCGACGGAGCCGCACGACGAGGTCTCCTCCGCGTTCGACCAGCTGTTGCCCAGGGTGTACTTATACGACAGCGGGGTGTCCGCGGCCGCGTAGACCGTGGCCGTCCACTCATTGGCGCTCACCCGGGTCATCGGGATGCCGTTCGACGCCCAGTCGGACGCGCCGTAGCCAAGAGCGGACAGGTTCCCGTCCAGGTAGACGGTCTTGGCGGCCGGGTCGGTGCTGGACGGCACGGTCACGTTCACGGTCTCCTTCACCGCGCCCGCCGCCGGGCAGGAGCCGCTGGTGACGCAGGGCGAGACGATCGACGGCTGTTCGGTGACGCTGCCCGCCGAGATGTCGGCCGCCAGCCGGACGAACTGCGCCATCGCCCACATCAGCGGGGTGGAGGAGTTGTCCGGCTTCCCGGTCGTGAACCCGCCGGTGCCGTTCTGCCCATCCCACACCTGCTCGGAGATCTGGTACCCGGAGTTCGCCGCGCCGGCCATGGTGGCCAGCATCGAGTTCGCCCCGGACAGGTCGCCGTTCGCCACGTCGTACTCGCCGCGCTCGCCGGACAGCACCGGCCACGGGTTGCCGGCGCCGGAGCCGGTGTAGTCGCCGCCGGAGGAGGTCTCGCCGTACCCGTCGAAGCTGTACCGGTGCCACATCGGGCCCTCGGGCGTGGACGCCTTGATCTGGCTGTCGGTCGCGGTGATCGAGTTCGTGATGTCGGTCGCCGTGGGAGACCTCACGCCGAGGCGCACGAGCTCGAGGAAACCCTGGTCCACCACGGTCCGGTCGTCGTGGGAGCCGCCGCCGTTGGCGATCGTGATGGACGTCCCGGCGTTGGGCTGGCCGTCGGGGGTAAGCCGCAGCAGGTAGCTCCCGTTCCCGTAGGGGCCGGTGGTGGTGTAGTCGAGGTTGTCGATCTGCGATGCCCAGGAACGGGCGGTGCCCTGGTAGGTGAGCGCGTCCGCGGTGTCGCCGTTGGCCTTCGCGATCGACGCGGCGCAGACCAGGCCCGCGATCTCGGCGGCCATCGTCGACGGGGAGTACCCGGCGTTCTCCTCCCAGCGCTCCTCCGGGGTATACGGGCCGTTGGCGACCAGGTAGTCCGCCAGGTTCTTGACGTTCCCCCAGTCCGAGGAGCCGGTCGCGCCTAGTTGCCAGGCGAGGATGATCGGGTAGGCGACCTCGTCCATCTGCAGCCCGCCCCACACCGTGGTGCCGTCGAGCCAGCTGTTCTGCTTCACCGCGCCGGAGGATTCCTCCTCGTGGGCGAAGATGTAGTTCAGGGCGTCGGTCGCGTCGGCCTTGTCCCCGGCTGCGAGCAGCGCCGTCGCCATCTCGTACTCGTCCCGGGTCCAGACCACGTGGTAGCCGTGCTGGCCCGCCTCCCCCGCACCGGTGTCCGCGCTGACGCTCGCGCCCCACGGCACGGTGGGCGCGGCGACGAAACCGCCGGTGTAGGTCTTGTCCTCGTCGGCCTTCAGCTCCATCAGCGAGACGTAGTACTGGCTTTCCAGCGACGATGATCCGGTCACCGACGCGGGCGGGCTGTTCAGCCCGGAGAGCCAGGAGTGCCAGCCGGATTCGAACGACGACTCCACGGAGCTGAACCCCGACGACAGGGACGCCGACGCGTCGGAGACCGCCGAGGCCTGCGAGGTGCCGAAGGCGAGGGCGAGGGTGAACGTAGTCGACCCGGACGCGGCGACCGGGATCTCGCCGACCTGGTCGATGTGCCCGGCGGTGTCGGCCGAGGAGTACGTCGAGGCCAGCGAGTGAGAGCTGGTGAGCATCGTCTCGCCGTCGCTGGCGCTGCCCGCGTACCCGGTCGAGGTCTTGGTGAAGCCGGCCGAGGAGGCCAGGGCGCTGGCGACGGGCCCGTTGACCGCGGTGAGGTCGCCGCTCCCGGAGTCGGTGCCGCCGGTGTTGCCCGACCCGTCGTTGTCGAGCGCCGGGTGGTAGTCGGCGTACAGGTACAGGGGCTTGGACGTCCGGTTGTCGAACGTCGTCTGGACGTCGATCACCGGGCGGGAAGGATCCGCGACGTAGGTCTTGGTGATCGTGAAGTCGCCGTTGGACGCGGTGTTCACCTGCCGCCAGGTGAGCGAGGTGGAATCGGCCAGGGAGACCGCGTGCGTGGTGCCAGTGGTCTCCAGGCTGGTGAACGTGGACCCGTCGGTCACCGCGTACTGCAGGCCGAACGTGCCGGGGGTGTCTACCCGCGGGTAGAAGGCGTTCTCCAGCTCCCCGTTACCGACCGTGTACCAAACCTTGGAGTTCGCGCCGAGGGAGTCGGCGAACCCGTCCACGGACGGCTCGTCCCACTGCGAGGCGTCGCCTGGCGCGCCGGGAGCGCTCGCCTGCGCCCGCACGGCGCCCGCCATCCCCGCAGCGCCTGCCACCCCCGCTGCGCCCGCTGCCCCCGCTGTGCCCACGACCGCGACGGTCCCCGACATCGCCGCGAGGGCGACGGCCGCGCCGGCGATGACCGCCCGTTTCGGGAACCTGTGCCTGAACCGGCCCATGAAGCCTCCAGGGGAACGGGCCCGACGGACCCGACCGTAACTTCGCGCAAGAACGCTCAATTCAGGAACATAATCGCACGACGCCCGATCCGCCAGGGGGAAAGTCCGTTTAAACCGGCCGGCACAACGGGTGAGCCGGTAACATTCACGGCAGCGAAAGCAGCGAAAGCGGGCAGGCGTGTTCTCCCGGGGGCGGCCCCGTACCCTTGAAGGACACGGAAACGAACCATGGGGAGGCGCACGGTGATGGTGCCGCAGGCGAGCAGGCTGGCCGACGTCCGCTACGACATACGCGGGCCGGTCCTGCGACGCTGCCTGCAACTGGAGGCCGAGGGACACGAGATCACCAAGCTCAACATCGGCAACCCGGCCCCGTTCGGCCTGTTCACCCCGGACGCGGTGCTCGCCCGCGTAACCGAGAGCGTCGCCGCGTCCCAGGGCTACAGCGACGCGCGCGGCATCGCCCCGGCCCGGGAGGCGGTGGCCCGGTACTACCAGCGGCGCGGCGTGAGTGGCGTCAACCCCGAGGAGGTCTACATCGGCAACGGCGTCTCGGAACTGATCGTGATGTCGCTGCAGGCGCTGCTCAACCCCGGCGACGAGGTTCTCGTGCCCTCCCCGGACTACCCGCTGTGGACTGGCGCGGTCACCCTGTGCAGCGGCCGGGCGGTGCACTACCGGTGCGCCGAGGACCTGGACTGGAACCCCGACGTCGAGGACGTCGCGTCGCTGATCACCGAGCGCACCAAGGCCCTGGTCATCATCAACCCCAACAACCCGACCGGCGCCGTCTACTCCGCCGAGACCCTCAGGCAGCTCCTCGACCTGGCGCGGCGGCACAACCTGCTGGTCCTGGCGGACGAGATCTACGACCAGATCCTCTACGACGGCGCGGTACACCAGCACGCCGCGGCGCTCGCCCCCGACCTGCCGGTCCTCACCCTCGGCGGGATGTCGAAGAACTACCGGCTCGCCGGGTTCCGGTCGGGCTGGCTGGTGGTGTCCGGCCCCCGCGAGCCGGTTGGCGAGTACCTGGAGGGCCTCGGGCTGCTCGCCAACATGCGGATGTGCGCGAACGTCCCGGCGCAGCACGCCATCGGCGCCGCGCTCGACGGCGGCATCGACGTCACGCCGCTGTTGCAGCCCGGCGGGCGGCTGCGTGACCAGCGGGACAAGGCGTGGGAGCTGCTGACCGCGATACCCGGCGTCGACTGCTACAAGCCCGCCGGCGCGCTGTACCTGTTCCCGCGCCTGGACCCCGAGGTGCACAAGATCTACGACGACCAGAGGATGTGCATCGACCTGCTGGAGCAGCAGCACCTGCTGCTCACCCACGGGACCGGGTTCAACCTGCCGACCACCGACCACCTGCGGGTGGTGTTCCTCGCCCCGGTGGACGTCCTGGAAGACTCGATCGGTCGCCTGGCCGAATTCCTGTCCTCCTACCGCCAGTAACAGCCTCCCGCCAGTAGCAGCCTCAGTAACCGGCGAGCCAGGCACCGGGCAGGGCGGCATACCGTGGTGCCATGCCCACGCACGTAGCCCTGCTCCGGGGCATCAACCTCGGCGGCCGGAACCGCGTCGCCATGGCCGACCTGCGCGCCCTCGTCGCCGGGCTCGGCCACGCGGACGTGTCAACCTACATCCAGAGCGGGAACGTGCTATTCAGCGCTCCGGCCGGCGCGCCGGGGACGTCCGCGATCGCGGACGAGATGACCGCCGCGATCGCGTCGGATCTCGGGGTCACCGCCCCGGTCGTGGTACTGACCCGCGACGAGCTCGCCGACGTGGTCAGGGCGAACCCGTTCCCCGGCGAGTCGAACCACAAGTGCCTGCACGCGGTGTTCCGCCCCGGGCCGGCCGATCAGGACCTGCTCGACCGCATCACCGCCGCGGTCAGCGCCGCCACCGCCAAGGGCAGCCGCGACTCCGCGAAGTCCATCGGCCGGACCCTGTACCTGCACACGCCGGACGGCTATGGCAACAGCGACCTGGCGAAGGCGCTGCTGCGCTTGACCGGCACCCCGCAGGCCGGCACCGGAACCGCCCGCAACTGGGCCACCGTCCTCAGGCTCCTGGAACTCAGCAGGGACCGTACTGGGTGAACACCTTGCGGGAGATCATGCCGTGACCCACCTCGGAGCCGCTCCACAACGTGAACCGCTGCCCCGCGTTGAGGAACCGGGGAGCATCGTCGTCGGTCACCGTGAGGGTGACGACGTGCCGGTCGCCGGGGTGCAAGGGCATCTCGTCGTCCCAGGACAGCTCGGTGGCGAAGGTGCGGTAGGAACCGGGTTTCTCCGGGGATTCGGTACGGAGCACCAGCTCGTGGGTGTGGTTGAGGTACTCCCCCGTAGCGGAAGCCCTGGTACCGGAAGCCCCCGTACCGGTGGCCGGGACCGCGGCCGACGCCAGCGCGCCGGGGCCGGTTTGCGCGGTGGAGCGCGGATGCGGTACCGGGAGCGGGCCGTGATGCCGGTGCCGCCCGTGGCCGCGCAGCGACGGCGCCGAGCCAGGCTTGGCGGGGTCGAGCGTGATTACCGCCCGGTACATGACTTGCCGCATGTCCATCACCTGCCGTGACGTAGGGCCATTGCTTGCTCCTGCGCAAGTATCACTAACGACATTACCCCTCCGGGCGCCGTGACAAGCTCTGTGATCCGCGCCCCGGAAACGGGGTTCTGAACCGTTCGGCATCCGTTATCAAGGATCGAACCTATGTTTTAATGAGTGTGTGAAGCTGGCTGAGTGGGCGCGGGCGTACGGCGTGCATCCGCAGACTGCGTACCGCTGGTTCCGGGAGGACCGGATGCCGGCGCCTGCCCGTCGCGTGGAGTCGGGCACGATCTGGGTGGACGCGGCCCCGGCTGGCGTTTCCGGCCGGGTGGTGATCTACGGGCGTCGCGGCGCGCGGAACCGGGCCGTGCGCGCGGTGACCGCCGTCGGGCACGGGGAGGCGGGGGCCGGTGGCTAGGTTCGAGGTCCCGGATGGCTGGAGCGCGCAGGGCTACCGGTTCGCCCTGGATCCTTCCCCGGCGCAGCTGCGGGCGTTCCGTTCCCACGCGGGTGCGGTGCGGAAGGCCTACAACACGATGCTGGCGCTGGTGAAGGCCACCATGGGCCAGCGGCGGGCCGAGCGCTCCTACGGCATCGTCGAGGGCGACCTGACCCCGGCGCTGGACTGGTCCCTGGCGGGGCTGCGCAGGGAGTGGAACCGCCGCAAGCACGCGGTGGCCCCGTGGTGGGCGCAGAATTCGAAGGAGGCCTATAACACGGGCCTGGACGGCCTCGCCCGCGGCCTCGATGCCTGGGGCAAGTCGAGGAGGGGCCAGCGAGCCGGGGCCGCAGTCGGCTTCCCGCGGTTCAAGTCTGCCAGGTCGCGCCGGTCGGTGCGGTTCACCACCGGCGCCATCCGCGTCGAGGCGGACCGGCATCACGTCACGCTGCCGCGCCTGGGGCGGATCCGGACCCACGAGTCGACCCGGAAGCTCGCCCGCCGCATCGAGGCCGGGACCGCGCGGATCTTGTCCGCGACCCTGTCCGAGGACGCCTCCGGGCGGTGGTCCTGCTCGTTCCAGGTCATCGTCCAGCGAACCGCGCCCGTCCCCGCACATGCTGACACGGGCGTCCCGGTCGTGGGCGTCGACGTGGGGGTGAAGGCTGATGCGCTACTGGTGATCGCCGCCCCGGACGGCCATGAGATCGCACGGGTCCCAGCCCCGAAGTCCCTTACCGCTGCCCAGGCCCGGCTGCGGGCGCTGCAGCGCAAGGCCGCCCGCCAGCACGGCCCCTGGGACCCGGCCGCCAAGACCAGGCAGCCGCCGTCGAACCGCTGGGCCAAGACGACCCGGCGGATCGGGCGCGTCCACGCCCACGCCGCCGCCATCCGCCGCGACGTACTCCACAAGCAGACAACAGCACTGGCCCGCCACCACCAGGTCATCACCGTGGAGACCCTCAACGCCTCCGGGATGCGGACGGCCGGCGGCGCCTTCAAGCGCGGCCTGAACCGCGCCCTCGCCGACGCCGCCCTCGCCGAGGTACGGCGCATGCTCGGCTACAAGTGCCAGTGGTACGGCTCCACCCTCGTGGAGGCCGGCCGCTACTATCCCTCTTCCAAGACGTGCTCGGGCTGCGGCAGCCGAAAGCCAAGGTTGTCCCTCGCAGAGCGCGCCTACGCGTGCGACCACTGCGGCCTGGTCATCGACCGTGACCTGAACGCCGCGATCAACCTCGCCCGGCTCGGCGAGGCCCAGGCACTGGGCGAACAGGGCCCCGCCGGGAGTGGCCCGGTGGCAGGACGCGGAGCCACCCGTGAGACCGAGCCTGCGCGAGCAGGCGACGCAGGAGGCCGCGAAGCGTCAACCCCGCACCGGCACCACCTGCCGGGCAAGACGGGGACCGCCTCACCGCAAGGCGAGGCTGCCTGATGAACGAGCACACCCACGTTTGCTCACCAGAAGGCAACGGCATTCAGGTGGCTATGATAAGGCGGTCCCATATGACCGAAATTGTGAAATTTATAACGTTTGCGCGAGATAGATCGCAATCAGGCGGCAATGACGATACAATATTGCGGTTATTATTGTGAAGCGTGGTTCGGGTGGGTATAGAGGGAACCGCACTGGGGGGACTTTGTCGATTACGAAAGGTGGACTGCATGGTCGCGCGTTCCTCGGGAACCATTGATCCCGAGCTCACGCCCAAGGCACGCCGGTTCTTGCGTCGGTTGACCGCCGCCACGGGCGGGGGCATGTTCATCGATGGGTTCTTCTTCGCCACGTTCGCGGCCGCCCTCGCGGGCCGGGCCGTGAGCACCCTCCACATCAACTCGTGGTGGGAAGGCGCGATCTCCTCGTCGGTCCTGATCGGAACGTTCTTCGGCGGCATTTTCCTGGGCTGGCTGACCGACAAGATCGGCCGCAAGCCCATGTTCACGATCGACCTGGCCGTGTTCACGCTCTGCTCGATAGCGCTGTTCTTCGTCACCGCGCCGTGGATGTTCTTCGCCCTCGGCATCATCATCGGGCTCTCCGTCGGGGCCGACTACTCCATCGGCTCTCCCCTGCTGGGAGAGTTCGCCCCGGCCGTCATGCGCGGCAACTTCCTGGGCGTGCTGGAGATCCTGTGGAACGTGGGCTACGTCGTCGCCTACTTCATCGGGTACATGATCAACTCCTACGACCCCGGCGCCTGGCGGTTCATCCTGCTGTCCAGCGTGGTACCCGCCATCGTCTGCCTGGTCATCCGGCACGGCCTGCCCGAATCTCCGCGCTGGCTGGTCAGCAAGGGCCGCCGGGACGAGGCCCTGGCCACCCTGCGGGAGTCCATGGAGGCCGAGAACCTCGGCGTCGTCGCGAACGAGGAAGAGACCCGGACCCGCGTCAGCGTCCTGTTCGGCAAGGACTACATCCGGCGGACGCTATTCTCCGGCGGGTTCTGGAGCGCGATCGTCCTGCCCTACTTCGCGCTGACCTTCTTCCAGCCCGACATGCTCCGCTCGCTCGGCCTGGGCAAGTCGGCCCTGCTCGGGGCGCTGCTCGGCACGATCATCGCGCTGCTCGGCGCGGCCACCAGCTGGTACCTGGTCGACAAGATAGGCCGGCGCAAGCTCCTCGTCCCGCCGATGTTCTGCTGCGCGGCGTTCCTGCTCATCGCCTCGCTCTACCAGAACCTCCCGACGGCGATCGGCGCGATCTGCTTCTTCGGCTACCTGTACTCCTACGGGCTCATGTCGATCCTGACCGGGATCATCCCGGAGGAGGTCTTCCCGAGCTCGGTCCGCGCGACCGGCGTGGGCGTGTCGACGGCGATGAGCCGGATGGCCGCGGCGATCGGGACGTTCGGGCTGCCGGTGGTCCAGGACGCCTGGGGCACGTCGGCCGTGCTGATCATCATGGGCGTGGTCTCGCTGGGCGGCGGGGTGCTCTCGCACTTCTGGTGCCCGGAGACCAAGGGCAAGGATCTCACCGAGACCTCGCACCGGGTCGACCCGCACGCCTACCGCCGCCGCGAGGTTAGCGTGCCCGCCTAGACGGCGCCCCCGAGCGCCACGACCCCAGGAGGCCGGGTGCGGGGCAGGCGCCCCGATCCGTTAGGGATGATGATTGATTCCGAACGGATGGTCGCGCCTGCCCCCCGCCCGTTTCCACGGCTCGCTAGCGGCGGCCGGCACTCAGGCCGACTCCGTTTCCAGGCCGCGCTCCGGCGCGCCCGGCAGGCCCGGCTGGCCGACCCGGCGGGCGCGGACGGCGAGCGCACCGGTCCGGGCGAGCAGCATCGCCACGGACAGGAAGATCAGGCCGTCGGTGAGCGCGCCCGCCGTGATGTGGCTGGTCAGCATCCACCGGCCGAGCTGCGCGCCGAACACGTGGGTCGAGCCGTAGGCGAAGTAGACCCTCGCGCCGACCACGATGACCCACGCCAGCGCGTACGGCACCCCCGCGCGGGAGGACGGCTTGCCGGTCCGCGGGTCGGCGGACACCCGCATCAGCGCCGCCACGCCCACGCCGAGGGCCAGGCCCGCGGCGGTCGCCCCGGCTTCGAGGAACAGGCCGTTGCCGGAGGTGGCCGCTCCCTTCAGGAAGAACGGGATGATGACCGCGGCCCCGATGACCGGCCGCAGCAGCCGGTGCCAGCTGAGCTTGCGGTGGCCGAGGTCGGATATCAGGACCATGCCCAGGATGACGAGGTTAGGAATCAGAACGCTGGCGTCCACGGGGGCTCCTTCTGGCTTCGGGCGGGTAACGCTTGATGACGCGCCTCACGCTAGGAAGCCGGCCCCGCCCGCCGCGCCGGCCGGGGGCTGGAGTCAGGGTGGGGAGCGGGTGGAGGGGCTGCGGGGAGCGGGTGGAGAGCCGGGTCTCCACCCGGCCTCAACCCCCGAGCCGGCGCCAGCCGCGGGCCGCGCCGGTTACGTTAGGGGCGTGCTCCGTTTCCTGCCGGGCCAGCCGCGCGCGGGCCCGCGGCCTGGTGGCCGCGGCCAGCTGGACGGGTCGCCGCTGGTGACCGCCGTCCGGATCGGCGTGGTCGGGCTCGCGCTGATCGTCGCCCCGTTCACCGGCCGGTACCCGGCCGTCGGCATCGCCGGTATGGCCTGGATGGCGTCGCTCGCCGTGACCGCCGCCGCCTTCCTCGTCTGGCTGCTGCTCACGCTGCGCGGCGACGCGCTGTCCGGGGGCGCGCTGTCCGGGCCGCGCTGGGAGCTGGCGTTCACCGCGGCGCTGGCCGTGCTCGGACTGTCCGGCGGGATCCTGGCGGGGCTGTCCACGCTCAACCTCACCGTCGCGGTCGGCTGCGTGGCCACCGCGACCGCGGGAACCCGGCTGCGGCCGGAGACCTCCCTGGCGATCACCGCCGGGACCGTGGCCACGTTCCTGCTCGCGGGCCTGGCGACCGGGGCGCCCGCCGTGACGCTGCTCGGGTACTCGTTCGCGTTCGCCGGGCTGTGGGCGTTCGGCATGACCCGGCGGGCCTTCCTGCTCCGGGCCGAGCAGGCCGAACGCATGCTGGAGCAGGCCCGCCGCGCCCGGGAGGCCGAGACGCAGGCCGCGGCCCTCGCCGAGCGGGCCAGGATCGCCCGCGAGATCCACGACGTGCTCGCGCACTCCCTCGCGGCCGTGTCGGTGAACCTGGAGGCGGCCGAGGGGCTGCTCGGCTCGCTGCCGGACAGCCCGGAGCTGGCCAAGGCCCTCGAATGCGTCGAGCGGGCCGGCACGTTCACCCGGAACGGCCTGGCCGAGGCGCGCCGCGCGGTGACGACGCTGCGCGAGACGGTGCCATCCGGTGAGGGTCATCCCGGGCAGGGCGACGATGGGGAACCCGAGGCCCCTGTTGCTGTTATCAGTGCCGCTGCCGACCGGGCCACCGCCCCGGCCCCGGCCTCGCTCGCCGGGCAGCTGGCGCGGCTGGTCGCGGAGTTCCGGGCGGCGGGTGACGCGCCGATGGAGTTCGGGGCCTCCGGGGAACAGCGGCCGGTCACCGCCGAGGCGAGCCTGGCCGTCTTCCGCACGGCGCAGGAGGCGCTGACCAACGCCCGCAAGCACGCGCCGGGCCAGCCCGTGACGATCGCCCTCGAGTTCACCCCGGACTCCGTCAAGCTGCGGGCGGTCAATCCGCTGACGCCCGGGTCAGGGACGTCCGGGTCAGGGACGCCCGGGTCGGGGACACCCGGGGAAGCCGGCGTAGCGTCCGAGCCCGCCGCTCCGGCTCGGCTACCGCTCGCGCCGGCTAGCGGCGGGCACGGCCTGGTCGGCCTGCGCGAGCGCGCCGAGCTAGCCGGGGGCACCCTCACCGCCGGGCCGGATGGCCCGCAGCCGGATAGCCGACGGCCGGATGGCCCGCAGCCGGATGGCCGGCAATGGCGGGTGTGCCTGAGGATCCCGGCATGAGCGCGCCCGGCGGCGCGGGGGCGGTCGGCGGCCTGGGGGCGGGCGGTGGTCCGGAGCCGGGCGGCGGCCCGGTGACCGTGGTGGTCGCCGACGACCAGTCCGCGGTCCGCGAGGGCCTGGTCCTGCTGCTCGGCACCCTGCCCGGCATCGAGGTCGCGGGCCAGGCGGCGGACGGGGACGCCGCGGTCTCGCTGGTGGCGGAGGTGCGACCGCAGGTGGTGCTGATGGACCTGAACATGCCGGGCTGCGACGGCGTGACCGCCACCCGCCGGATCGCGGGCGAGCATCCGGGTACCCGGGTCGTCGTGCTCACCACGTACGCCGACGACGACTCCATCATCGGCGCGCTGCAGGCGGGGGCGCTGGGCTACCTGACCAAGGACGCGACCCGGATGGAGATCGGCCGCGCCCTGCAGGCCGCCGCGGCGGGCCAGGCGGTGCTGGACCCGGCCGTGCAGCGGCGGCTG